>JAAFJW010000119.1 GCA_013298995.1 Sphingobacteriales bacterium
CTGGTCCCCGCTACCAAAAAAGTTGAAACGACACTTTTTTAATTTAACAAAATGGCCCGTTCGTCTAGGGGTTAGGACGTTAGATTTTCATTCTAGAAACAGGGGTTCGATTCCCCTACGGGCTACTTATGCGTAAGGCTAAGGTGTTGAAAATCAACATTTTAGCCTTATTTTTTTGAGCAAAATCCCGAAATAATCCCGAAAAAAGTATTAAAAGTAATTTATTGCCATAGCTTACCAAACAAAAAAGCCCTACATTGCTGTAAGGCTTTACACGGTTTGAGAACATACCGCACTTTAAAATATTTTATTGGTTTGCGTTTGTGAGGTTATCTAAAAATTCGGTTTCGTTCCAACAAATTAAATCTTTGGCAATATCTGTTAAGGCTGGTAACATCGTTTCTAATTCCTGTTTTGGCATTGTACCGCTGGCATAGCCTATACAAGCTATTGCGTTTAAAATAGCGTGTAGCTTTGATGCAACGCCCGTATAGCCGTTGGTTTCGGTAAGCTGTATTACTTTGTTGCCGTATTGGCTAGCCGTAATGGTTTGTGGGTTGTTTAAAAATGTGTTTAAAACTTGGTTTACGCTTTGTGGCGTGGGGGTTGTGGTGGTTTGCATTGTACTTTGATTTTAGGATATAAACAAAAATCCCTTACTTTAGGTGTCCTAATGCTCAAAGTAAGCATTTCGGGTAGTTTCCACACACCGCACCATAGTAAGGGTTAAATTAAATTTCTTTAGCATATACTTTGATTTAAGGAAACCAAATATACAAGCCAAAGCAATACCGTACAAGCTAAATTATTTTTTAGTGCGGTTTTGCCGTGGTGCTGGCTGGCTGGTATTGCAAAATAAGTTAAGGTTAAGTTAAGCTATAAGTTAAGGTTATTGCGCTGGCTGGCTTGTAGTGCCACAAAATAGCTTTAAAATAAGTTAAGGTTATTGCGGTGGCTGGCTGGTGTGCTTCGTAATTAAATAACTATTAAATAAGTTTTAAATAATTTTTAAACGGGTTGTAAGCAAGTTGTAAGTAACCAACCCAAATGTTTTAAGCTGGTTTTAAGTAGTTGTAAGATAAACCAACGCACTTTATTACAGTTGGTTTTTTACGGTGCTGGCTCGCTTGTAATTACTAATTGTGCTAACTGATAATCCTAATTGCTTTGCCACCATTTTAAGCGTATAGCCACGCTTTAACATACTTACTGCCAAAAGTGCCAAATTGGTAGGTAAATGCTTTTTACGCCACTTATACGCACTTATATAGCCCTGTATGGTGCGGTAACTGCAATTTAGTAGGGTTGCAATATCTTTACTGCTTAGTCCTTTGCAGTAGTATTGGTAGGCTTTTTGTATTTTTAACGTGTTTTTTGCCATAGTATTTGTTTTTTGATGGTGTAAATAGTTCAATAAAGGCAATTTTACGGCTCAAAACCTTGCTTTTAGGTCGGTTTAATGGTGGTTTATGGTGTTTTTAAGCCAAAATTTAAGCGCACATTGTTTATAGCCATTTTAAGGTTAAACTATGGGTATATCCATTGTTTAACCTGTATTGTTTAAACCCGTTTTACGCACTTTGTTACCATGTTTTTGTATGCACCCCCCCCTAAATAAAATTGCGCCCTTTTAAGCCTTTTTTTATTGTTTTACGGGTTTATCTATTTGCTTACATACAATTGCCAACGCTATTGCTAGGGCGTTTATATCTGTGGGGCTGGTGGTGGCATCGGCGGTAATGGTGGCTAATTTTTGGGCAATATTTGCCTTTGCCGTTTGCAAGTCGCTTAATTTGTTTCTTTGTTGCTTTGCCCAAATACTGCCCGTTTTTTCGGTTATACCTACCATTTTTGATGCCACTTGCTGTGTGTTGCCTTTATCTAAAAGGGTGTAATACTCGGTTTTTGCTTTTAGGCGTTGCCCTATGGTTCGCTTTGCTATTTGTTTTATACTCATTTTTTTTAAGTCTAGTTTGTTAATATTTTTGTTTGTTGGCTGGTTGCTTGTTCGGCGTTTATGGCATCTAAAAAGCTATCTATCAAGTGGGGGGCAATTTTGGCGGTTACATCGCCTATAAAGTCCATTGTTAGCATACGCCTACCATTATGTTTATTTATTTTACCTATTCCTGTAATGCCTTTAAATTCTACGTTATGGGTGGTAAAGTCGGCGTTTTCACTAATGATGTTTAAAAAATTAATTCCGTTGCTGTGTGTGTGGGTTTCCATTTTTATTTTAAATTTAAGTGTGTAATTGCTTTTATAAATTGTTTGGCTCGGTAACTTGTTAGCGGTGTGCCAATGTTTTTAATATCTACACGGGTAATGGATTTTAGCCAACTTTTAGGGGCGTGTATTTCGGACTGGTGCAAACAATCGGTAAAGGTGTAACCCTCAAACCCTCTAATTTTAATTTTTGTATAGGTAATTTTTAGCCAATACTTTTGCTTATGCAAATATTTTAAAAGCCGTTGCAGTAGCATTTTTTCGTTGTGCTTGGTTTCGCCCCGTTTTTGCTTGCGGAGGTTTGATAATGCTTTGCTTTTACATTTGCTACAACAAAATTTAGCACCCGTTTTTTTATGCGTTAAGCTGGCATTGCAAGTAAGGCAAAAGGCTGTTTTTTTATGGGCAAAAAAGCAAGGTTTTTGCACCGTTTTTTTAATGTGTAAATTGTTGGTTAAAATAGGGTTGGTTTGGTTACCTTTTAACCCTTTATCTAAACGGTTAAAAGGTCGCCAAACTGGTTTTATTTTTGGTAGCTTTTTTGGGGTTGTAAAGTTGGTTAAAAGGTCGCCGTTTGCAGTAGCTAATTTTATGGCTTTTTCGGTCATTAAATTCATAATATTTTGTTTAGTAGTGTCGGTACTGTAAAGGGTTAAAATTTGGTTTAAGTGCTTAATACTTTTGTACCGTTGGCTTTTTGTTAAATCGTTCCAATAGTCTGCATCTAAGTAGCGCAAAAACTTTTTTTGTGTTTGGTTCGGCATTGTTTTAATAGGTACTTTTTTGGGTATGTAAACCGTATCGCTCCAAAACTGTAAAAGCATTTTACCCAATTGCACCCAAATATTTACGCTTAATAAATTTGCTAATGTTTTAATGTTTAACCCTTGTACATAAACCATTTTATTTATGCTTAACTCAAACCGTAAAATATTACTATCGCTTTGGTTTAACTGTAAACCTTTATCGTAAACCTTTAAAGTATAGCGTTGCATAGGTAACTGTAAACCCACAATTACACCGCTAATTTTTAGCATTGCAAAACTTGTAGCCTTACAATGTTTTAAGCACCGTAAAAACTCTTTTACGGGTATTGGTAGGGTAATATTAACCCCAAACTCAAAGCCCTGCAAAACTGCATCGGCTGGCACTATGGCATATTGGTTTTGTATAATGTTAAGCGTTTGGGCAAAGGCGTTAAAATCGTAATCAAAACCGTTGTGTAAACCGTTATTGTAAAATGTGGCTAATGAGCCTTTACATAGCGTATGTACTTTGGGGCTTACCGCCGATTGTACCAACTCGAACCGCAAACCATTTTTTACAGCATAACGCTTGGTACTTAGTATTTCGCCCGTGGTTTCGTTTACCGTGGTGTGAAATGTTAAGTTTTCATTGCTTAGCCAATGGCTTGCGCTGGTGTTGCACAATATTTTAACCCCGTCTATCACTTTACAATAGCGTTTCTAAATACTGCTGTAAATCAATTAATTTGCTTTGTATGGTGGCTTTGGCGGTGGCGTTGTGTAGGTCGCTGGTTATTAGTGCAACTACTGCCAAATCATCCATTAAAATCATTACCGTTGAGTTATCTAATAACTTATCAACTTTTGGTATAAGGTCGGTTACTTGGTACACCATTACACCGCTTTAAATTGTGTAAACACTTCATTAATAATACTGTAAGGGTACACGTTTTGCCCGTTCGGGTACGTTGGATGTGGTACACGTTTTGGAGCGTTCGCATATTGTGCTTTATACTCTTTAGTGCAAAGTTTACCTAATTGCTGGCGGTGGGCTGGTGTTAAGGTACTTTGTAATTTATTTACGTTTAAAAAGCGGTCGATAGTCCAATCGTTCGGGTAATCTATTTGCTTTGTTTCTAAATGGCTTACCCTGTTTTGCAATTCTAAAATGTTTTGCGGTGCTGTTATGGCTTTAAATTTGCGTTCTACCTCTAAAAAGTATTTGCGTACCTCTTTGCCCTTTGCTGTACGTTGCACCATTGCAATAGCTTTGGCACAATCTAATGTTAGTACATACTCAACTGCATTATGCCCACCCCGTTTATCTTTTTGCTTGTTCAAATTTGGCAAGCAAACATTATGTAGTATTGTATAATCCGCACCCTCGGTAAAACCATAGGCTAACATTCTTTTTATCCAATTGGCAAAAACTGTTTTAGGTTCTAAAAATTTGTATAGGTCGGTGGCGTTGGTGGTACTGTTACCGTTTTGGGTATTAATTTTTATAAGTTCCATTATTGCGCCCCCTTTACTTCGTTAAACCTTTTTAAAACCTCGGCTTTGTTAAACCTAATTTTATTGCCAATACGGTGGGGGGTTAATAGCCCTTTTTTACTCCAATGGTGTAGTGTTACTAATGAAACCTTTAAAATTTGCGCCACCTCTTTACGGGTTAAAAGAGTAGTTTCGGGCTTGGGGGCTGGTTTGGGTTGGTTAATATTATTTACAGCCGTTTCCAAAGCTGTAAACATTCTTAAAAATTCGTTGGCGTTAATACCTTGTATTAAAATGCCTGTTACTTCATTTGCTATCATATTTTAATTAATTTATGATGCAAATGTGTAACACACAAAACCACTACTACCCCTATATTAACAAGGCGTTGGTTAAAATAAATTTCAGTAGGCTATTAGTAGGCTAATTAAAACAACTCTAAAAGTTTATCAATATCGGGTTTTAGTTTTGGATATATGGCTTTTTTTGCTTCGTTTAACTGCCTACCTTTCAATATGTTGCTTTCGTATGATAAGGCTTTTTGCCTTTCAAAACTCATCGAATATGCACTAACAATTAAATACTTTCCCTCTAAACCAGTAAAAAAATATCTTACATCAACTATTTTAACCCCTTTTTTTATAATTATAGGTTCTCTTAAAGTATTGCCGTTTAATAGCGTTTCCCATTGCTCTACATTACTGTTATCAAACAATAGATTATTTAATTTTGGTAATAAATGAATTACTATACTTATTAAATCGGGCGTTTTGGCAATTTTACGGGTTACGGTGGGGGGTTTTACGGATGGTGCTTTTGTTGGTTTGCCTACAATATTTATTACTGCATTTAACTTATTTTCTAAAGTTGCTATTTTGTTGGTTAAGTATTGGTTATGATGCTCCAATACATCTAAATCATTTACTAAATAATCTACGTAAATATTATTTTTTACTGCTTGTTTATCATTTTCGTACTCTTTGGCAAAATTTATTAATTTTTGTTGTGCTTCAATAAATGCTATAAAAGGTTTATTAATTTGCTCAAATTGTTTAGTAATTTTATTAGCTGGTTCGCTAATCTTTTTTTGTAATTCTAAAAAACGTTTATTTGCTGGTTCAAATTGTTTAGTAATTTTATTAGCTGGTTCGCTAATCCTTTTTTGTAATTCTACAAAAGGTTTATTTAATTGTTCAATTTGTTCAATAATTTTATTAGCTGGTTCGGCGTTGTGTAGGTCGCTTTTAGCGTTTGTAATTGTTTTTTTTATCATACTAACTAACTATTTTTAAAGCTGGTACTAAGCCGTTATCCTTTGCTGATTGTTTATAAAAATTGCGTAAAACCTCGGTATTTTCGGCGGTGGTTTTTTTAATGTAGGTTAAAAATTGTGTTTCGGTGGCGTGTCCTGTAATAGCCATAATGGTAGGCGTGGGTATTTTACCGTATAGGTTGGTAGCAAAAGACCGCCTACAAATATGCGAGGTCATCAACTCCCATTTAGCAAACATTCCCTTTGTTTTACGCTTGGTTTCGGTGTTCATTTTAGCACCCTGTACCATATCATTAAACCCTGCTATTTGCCCTAATTCTTTGATGTATTCGTTAAATTTTTGTTCACTTATTGCGTGTGGTAAGTTTCCGTTTCGTTTTTTAAGGGTTTCGGCTATTTGGGTGTTTATAGGTATTTCGGCTGTTTTGCCTGTTTTTTTGGCTTTTATCCGTATTGTGTCGCCTTGTATGTGTGATATATCCAATCGCATAAAATCCGATACCCTAAGACCTGTATTAAGCCCTATAATTAATAAATCCCGTGTGTTATCTAAACGTAAATCGGTGGTAAGGTTTAGCCTAAATAGTTTATCTATTTCGGCGGTGGTTAAATAAATATCGGTTGCCTGTTCGGCTTGCGCCACAAACTCGGGATGTTTGTAATGCTGTGATATTGGCAAACCGTCTAACTCTATTTGCTTACAAAATAGCTTTACAACCTTTACCCGTGTACCAATTGTATTAATACCTAGCTTTTGGGTGTTTCGGCAATAGTTTACAAAATCAAAGTAAAAATTTAGGGTAACATCCTCAAAGCGTAATTTCTTACCCGTGGTGGCTTCAAAATCTAAAACGTTGTTTAGTGTGGTAGTATATTTTTTAATGGTGCTATGTGTAATGGTTTTGCCTTTGTGTAGGCGTTTATTGGCGTTATCAATAAATATTTTAATCCAGTCGGTAAAGTATGTTTTATGTGGCTGGTTTTCGTTTACTCGGTTAAAGAAAACATCAACTTTGTTTTTAAGCCAATCGCTGGCAATTGATAAGCCTGTATTGTACTCTATGTTGTAACTTTCTATTACAAATTTTCGCAAGTCCATTAATTTAGAGTTTACAAAATCTTTGTCTAATGCTTCAACTTTGTTTTTTACTTGCTGTGTTTTTGCGTTCCAAAAATCAAAATTTACCAGTAACCCCGTTGATGCTGTAAAGTCATAGGTTTTACTTACCCAAACCCTGCAATAAATTTTAGAATATGGATTTTTACACCTCTTTATAAAATATACTAATTTCATAGATTTTCTTTTTGCTAAATTAATAAAATCCCGAAATAATCCCGAAAAAAACTTTATTTTTCCTTATTTTAATTAATTCAACTTAATTTAAAACATCAATTAAAGGCACTTAAAGGCTTATTTTATAGTAATTTTAGTTAAATTGGATTAAGGGGGTTTGCGTTCCCTACGGGCTACAAAAAAACCCTCGTGTAATACATACGAGGGTTTTTTGTTTCCAAGATATGGGCTACATCAATTTACCGCCAACAAATGTTTTTTAAAATCATCGAAATTATTGACCATAATTACCTTGTGTTGTTGTTTTTGCTTCATTGTTTCTACTTGTGCAGGTTCCTCAATGTTAATATGTAACTCCTCAAATACATCAGGGAATTTACAAGGATGGGCGGTAGCTAAAATGATGTATGCTGTTTTTTTGGTGTTTGATTTTCGTACCTCTTCAACAGCCAAATAACCTGTAGCGGTATGTGGGCACATGGTATAGTTATGTTGTTGATACACGGCA
>JAAFJW010000012.1 GCA_013298995.1 Sphingobacteriales bacterium
CAAACGAACAAATAAAAATTGTTGAAGATAAATTGAACAACAGACCAAGAAAAAGATTTGGTTTCTTAAGCCCAAATCAAGTATATTCACATGCATTAACTAATAACGGAAAAGTTGCATTTATTACTTGAATCCGCCACGCATAATAATGCGTATAAAAAAAAAGCTAAAGCAACCTTTAGATTTATTGCCCAAATACCCATCTAAGTTATTAAATGGCACATTTTTTAAGTTTTATTTTTGAGTTTCCTCCGCCATTTTTAATGCCTCATAAGCATTAACCACCCCTCCCGTTTTTGATAAATCGCTAAATAAAACTTTATCGGTAGTTGTACCAGGTTTTATAACCATTAAGCTAGGCATTTTTATCGCCGATTTTAATATTATCTGTTTTAATTGTATTGCACTTAAATCAGGATAATAAGACAGCAATAATGCCGCTATACCAGCCGTAATGGGCGAAGCAAAGCTGGTGCCACTAGCGGTTAAAAATTCTTTATCTAAGTTTATGGAAGTTACTTTTTCGCCAGGGGCAAATACATCTACTTCGGTTTTACTGTAATTGCTAAAATCGGCGGCCAAGTGTTCATCGTTTTTAGCGGCCGATGCGCCTACATTTATCACATTAGGGGCATCACTTGCCGAACCATCTATAAACGTATCGTTAGGATATTTTACAACACTATCAAGGCTTTGGCCTTCGTTGCCAGCGGCTTGTACCAGCAATACATTTTTTTGGGCAGCGTATTTAAAGGCGGCATCTACCCATTTTTTTTGTGGAGATATTTTTTTACCAAAACTCATATTGATAATTTTTGCACCATTATTTACAGCATATATAATGGCATTGGCTATATCTTTATCGTACTCGTCGCCATCGGGTACTGCTCTTAGCATCATAATTTTAACATTATCGGCAATGCCTTGTATGCCATAGCTATTGTTTCGGTTTGCAGCTATTAAGCCCGATACGCCCGTACCATGCGATGCGTTACTGGCTTTAAGCAAATTGTTTCCATAGTATTTGTTTTTGTTTTTTTGCCAATCATCGTCCATTATACGTTTTCGGATATTTAAGTCGGGGTTTATATCTCGCTCTAGTTTTTCTAAATATTCATTAATTTCTTTAAGCACAGCTTGCGAGTTGCCATTTGCATCGCGGCTTAAAACATTTACCCAAAAAGCCTTTGCACTTTGTGTTGTATCGTTTGTAACTGTAGCCGTTTCTATATCTGCTAGTGTAAAGCCTTTGGCTGTATCTAATTTTAAATCTCTGTAAATAAAATAACTACTTGCTAATAATCCATTGGCAAATGGTTTTAAATTTTCTAATTCTTTTGTTGCTCGGTTTATGGTGGTATCTCTTAATGCTTTTAGTTTAGTATAATTTTTAAACTCCTTCGGGTTTGATTTTTGGTTTGCCGTGGTGGCAAATTTTTGTTGCATAATGGGGTATGTTCTAATCTCTTCCGATGCTTCGTTAATAATAGGTGTACCATTACGGGCACCTAAAAAATTCCAGCCATGTACATCATCAATGTAGCCATTTTTATCATCATCAATACCGTTACCAGGTTTTTCTTTGGGGTTTACCCATAAAATATTTTTTAAATCCACTTGTGCCGTATCAATGCCACTATCAATAACGGCCACAATTACGGGTGTAGATTTTTTGTTTTTTACCAGTTGGTAGGCTTTATCAAGGCTTACGCCAAAGTATCCATTGGCTTGTAAATCCAGTGTATGCCAGTTTTTTGGCGTGGTGGTATCGCTTTGCGCAAAAATAATTTGGCTACACAGCAAAAAAAAGGTTAACGATATGGCGTTTTTAAATTTCATAAAATGTTAGCTATTGTTAATATTTACAATAATAAGGCTACAAGGTTTACAAATCAAATTTAATTACTTACGCCACAAGCCAAGGTTGTAGCCTATAAGGTATCAATACCTAAATTATCTAAAACCGATTGCATATCAACTATCATAATAATTTGTATTTTTGCCAAAGTTAAGAGATAATGAGAAACAATGGGGCGGTACATGTTATTAGCACAATAGTTTATTTATGATGCTATAAACCAGTATATTAAAAATAAACCTATTTAATTGTTGATAAAAAAAGGAGCAAGCAAGGTAAAAAAAAATTAAATTGACACAATTTAAGAAGTTTAAAATATCCTACAACCTTAAAAAATAATTGCTGCTTTACACGGTTTCTTAAACACACACTATGGAGGAAGAATTTGATTTTGATTTTAACGAAGACCCTAAACTATCGGTAGAGCGGTACGAGGAAATGATAAGAAACAAGGATCAATATTTTTTTGATTCATTGGCTTTTGAAAACATTGTTGATTTTTATATGGACAAAAACGACCCTGTAAAAGCCTTACAAGTAATTGATTATGCGGTATCGCAACATCCTTACGCTGCCGTATTTTTTGTAAAGCAAGCACAGCTATACGTTTTTACCAACGAGCTAAGCAAAGCATTTGCCGCACTAGAAAAAGCCGAACTTTTAGAACCATCGGAAGCCGATATTTTTATGATACGTGGCAATGTGTATGAAAGCCTAGAACAGCATGAAAACGCCCTCGAAAACTTATTAAAAGCCTTAGAACTAGCCGATAGCCCCGATGAGGTATTGATGCAAATAGCCTATGTACACGAAAACATGGGCGATTACGATAGCGCAATTACCTACCTAAAGCTGTGCCTCGAAAAAAACATGGAAAACCAAGATGCCTTGTACGAACTGGCTTTTTGTTACGATATACTCGAAAAACAAGACGAAAGCATTAAGTTTTACGAGCAATATATTGATACCGAACCTTACTCGTACGCTGCATGGTACAATTTAGGCAACGCTTACCACAAACTTTGTTTTTTCGAGAAAGCTATTGATGCTTATGATTATGCTATTTTAATTAAAGATAACTTTGCATCGGCCTATTTTAATAAAGGGAACGCCCTAGTACAGTTAGATAAATATGCCGAGGCCATCGAAGTATATAAGCAAACTTTTGAGTACGAACAACCCAATGCCGATACTTATTGTGCTGTGGGCGAGTGTTATGAGAAGTTAGAGAAAATGGACGAAGCCCGTTCTTATTACAAAAAAGCAGTAAAAATGGACCCCAAAATGGCCGATGCTTGGTATGGCATTGGCGTAACTTTAGATTTTGAAGAACGCCATTTTGAAGCCCTACATTTTTATAAAAAAGCCTTAAATATTGAAGATAATAACCCCGATTTTTGGTTTGCCTTGGCCGATACCTATTACAAGCTCGAAAAATTACCCGAGTCGGAAAAAGCCTACGAAAAAGTAGTAGAACTTAATCCCTTAGATGTAGAAGGATGGTTAGATTATTCGTCGGTAATGTTCGAACAGGATAATATAGAAGGTGCAACTGGCATTATATCCGAAGGGATAAAAAACAACCCCG
Organism: Sphingobacteriales bacterium; assembly: GCA_013298995.1. GTDB lineage: Bacteria > Bacteroidota > Bacteroidia > Sphingobacteriales > Sphingobacteriaceae > Pseudopedobacter. Next base: position 3,447 of record JAAFJW010000012.1, read on the forward strand.
AATCGGCCGATTTATATTACCGCCTAGTAGCCTACCTATTTGCCGAAGGGCATTATAACGATGCGCTAGCTAATTTACAGGTTGCTTTGCAAGCCGACCCCGAAAAACATTTTATGCTATTCGAATATCTGCCACAGCTAAAAGATAACCAAACCATATTAGATATTATTACCCGTTTTACCCTTTAAAAATATTTCTAAAAAGCCAAAATCAATAGTAATAAATTGATTTTTTTTAAGATAATTGCGCCCGATTATGAATTATAAATTAAATAACATACCCAGTAGGCCCGCCAAACCACGCCAAAACGGCTTAACAATGGTAATGGATAAAGGCCTAAGCCTGCGACAAGTAGAAGATTTTATAGAAGTTGCTGGTAGCCATACCGATATAGTTAAACTAGGTTGGGCTACATCTTATGTTACCCCAAATTTAAAAGAAAAACTAAAAATTTACCGAGATGCCGGCTTACCCGTTTACTTTGGTGGCACCTTGTTTGAAGCCTTTATTATACGCAACCAGTTCGACGATTACCGCAAAGTGTTAGACCAATTTGAGATGGATTTTGTAGAAGTATCCGACGGGTCGATAGAAATACCACACGACAAAAAATGCGAATATATACACAAACTAAGTAGCCAACTTACCGTAATATCGGAAGTAGGATCTAAAGACGAGAAAAAAGTTTTTGCGCCCTACAAATGGATCGAGCTAATGAAAGCCGAAATACAAGCGGGCGCCTGGAAAGTAATAGCCGAAGCCCGCGAAAGCGGAAACGTAGGTATTTACCGCGACTCGGGCGAAGTACGCCAAGGCCTAGTTGACGAAATTTTAACCCAAATACCCCAAGAAACCATTATTTGGGAAGCCCCACAAAAAGCACAACAAGTGTGGTTTATAGAACTTATTGGTACCAATGTAAACTTAGGAAACATTGCACCAGCCGAAGTTATACCACTAGAAACTATACGTTTAGGATTGAGGGGGGATACGTTTCATCATTTTTTGGGGTAAGAGGTTTTTGTGGATTGGATAGGTTGCGTAAATATATGAGTTATAGGGCATTTTAAAACAACCATGGACAGAATACTTTCAATAACGACTTTCTTGCTCTTCATTTTGACAAGTTGCAGACAAAATTCTAATGACTTGAACGTTAATGAATATGTTGACCATTGGGAAATCACCAAGACTTTTTTGACTTATAATAATTCGACATTGCTTGTTGACACTGTTGACAATGAATATAAAGTTACAGCTGGACACAATCAAATTCTTATAGTAACAATTGAACGTAATCCAATTTTTAAAGAAAATAAAGAATTGACTGACCTTTATAGTACTAAATCACTTTTAATAGAACTTGACACATCGGATAATCTTGTAACGGCTAAGACTCCTTCCAATTCTAAATTGTTTAGAAAGCTCATTGCTTTTTCTCCAGACCACGGTATAAAACCATTGCAAATTAGCGAGCAAATTACGTTTACAAGAAAAGACTCTTCAAGTTGGACTGTTAATTCACAAGTTCAGGATTTTGTATTTAATGGTGACTTGAATTTTTTGACAAACCAAACACTGACAGACAAATGTGATGACTATTAATATGAAACGAAAAACGACCTGCTGTTCTACATATACGGCTGTTTGACTTTTGTAAAGTCGAACAACAAATCGTAGGGTTTGCAACCTGCTGTTCTACATATACGGCTGTTTGATTTTTGTAAAGTCGAACAACAAATCGTAGGGTTTGCAACCCGTAAAAACAAATGCCTTATAAATTTGCGGGTTGTTAATTATTTTAGCTAAGTATAAATTCGGAATACAAAATCCTACGGTATTAGCTTCAGGATTGCAAAACCTGAAGAGCCGGACTAACTTTATCTACATGGTTTGTTTTACCTGTGGTAAGCTAAAATTTGATTCCCCACTATATTCCACTTAAAGCCTAATTTCGTATTAAAACCGTATTTTAAAATTTTCTTTACACCTTTCAGCTTTAAAAAAAACCAAGCCTATCCAAAACAAATCAATAGTAAGCGTAACCTGTGGGTGTTGTTTAATATGTTTCCAAGCATTTTGCATTCCACGGCTCCAGTAAATATCGTCAAAAACCAGCAAGGTATTTTTATGTACGTGTGGCAATAAGATATTAAAATAATCGATAGTAGCTTTTTCTTGATGGTTTCCATCAATAAAAACAAAATCTATTACAGCGTTTTCGGCTATAATGGCTGGCAGGTTATGGCCAAAGTCACCCACTTTTATACTTACATTATTAGCCTGTAATAGCTGTAAATTTTGTTGTGCTATGGCAGCCGTTTGTGGGCAGCCCTCCATCGAGATAATGCTAGCCAAAGGTGCAGCCCTGCTCATATAAGCAGTAGTAAGGCCAAGGCAAGTGCCCAGCTCGATAACTGTGTTAGGTTGATTTTGCTTTACCAAGCGATAAATTAGCTGAGCAAGTTTTGGGGGTTTAAGTGCATTTTGGGCCAGTTGTTTAATTTGTTTTCGCCTATTGTTATTAATATGCGAGCCCGCTCCCAAATCGCTAATAGTAATATAATTTGTATTTTTAAATAATTGATGGCGTAAGTTTTCTATTTCAGCGTAATCTGTATGAGACCCAAAATTATAAAACACCTTTTCAATTAACTGATAAACAAAGGGAGAATGTACGCCGTGTAAAGTTTTAGCATTTTTTAAATGTTTAAGGTAATTTATAACAAGGTAAAAATTAATCATAAAAACAAAATTAAAAAAAAAATGGTACTTAAATATTTACTACGGTTAAAATTTACACTCCGTTTGGCGGCCACCTATAATATTAATACACTAACCGAGCTTGAAAACAGCTACCAGCACATTACCAGCAAGCACTAAAAAAACAAAGCGAAACCATCGTTTAAATTACGCACACACCTCGTAAACCCAACAACACCATTATTTTTTTTAAGAAGCAACCCCCGCCATTCGTCTATTAACCCAATTCGCCCCAGCTTTACACTATACCCCGCCTCGCCCAAAAGCTCGGTCGGGGGTGCCGTTTCAATCTGGGCTAAAAACAAGGGTACGGTGCGTTTGGCGGCCACCTAAACCGTGTTACTTCCACCAACTATCCTTTTTATACATCTAAAAACTAAACTTTTGGAGTTGAAAATAGGCATTTTAAATGCCTATTTTCTATCTAAAGCATTCGATTTAATATTGTATTTACACTTATTATTTTAAATCTATAAAATTTATACGCCCAAATTGTTGTATTGGTGGCTATTGTGAGGCTAAAAAAATGTAAAGGCTTTGCCTTTATTTATTTGCCACCAATTCACGAATTTTGCTGGCAAAAGAAATCTAAAACGCTATTTATCTGTTTGTTTAAGCCTTTTTACCGCAAAGCTAGCTGTATAAAAATACGCTGCAAGGTAAACCCGCATTAAAAAGCACCACCCTGCGTACCTAAACCCGACAGTAGCGGATACCGGCCTTGCGCCTAAGGCCTGTGGGCGTATGAGCGGATGGCGGGGCTAGCCTTGGTGATGAAATGCTGGCCTTGGTTTTACAACATATTTTTATAAATTATGGGCTTTATGCGCTTGTATCTGTTTTATAGATAGCTGATTGTAAAAAATGGCATTAAGTTTTGATTAACCTATTTATTAGCTCCGAAACTTTAGTTATTATTATAAATCTATAAAATTTATACGCTATTATCAATCAATCATTCTATTTACGATAGGCTGGTAGCTATCAATTCTTCTATCTCTTAAAAATGGCCAATGTATGCGGTAGCTATCTGTTTTGTTAAGGTCGATTGGCTGTACAATTATTTCTTCGTTGTTGTGGGTTGCTTGGTGCAATATGGTACCAAAAGGGTTGGATATAAATGAACCGCCCCAAAATTGTACACCAGCCTCAACCCCTACCCTATTTACGCTTACTACATGCACACCATTGGCAATAGCATGTGAGCGTTGGATGGTTTGCCAGGCGTTGTATTGCTCGGTATTGGTGGCTTCATCTTGATGCTTTGCCCAGCCAATGGCGGTGGGGTAAAACAATATTTCGGCACCCATTAGTGCGGTAATACGGGCAGCTTCGGGATACCATTGGTCCCAGCAAATGAGTACGCCTACGGTAGCAAATTTGGTTTTAAATACTTTGTAACCTAAATCGCCAGGGGTGAAATAAAATTTTTCGTAAAAGCCTGGGTCGTCGGGTATGTGCATTTTTCGGTACTTGCCTAGGTAGGTACCATCGGCATCTAGCACTGCGGTGGTATTGTGGTATAGGCCTTGGGCTCGTTTTTCGAAAAGCGAGGCTATAATTACCACGCCCAGTTCGGAAGCTACAATTTGCAAGGCATCTGTGGATAACCCGGGGATGCTTTCGGCTAATAAAAAATTGTCATAATCCTCAACATCACAAAAATAAAGCGAGGTAAACAATTCTTGCAAACAAATTATTTGTGCTCCTTTTGCGGCAGCTTCTCTTATTTTTGTAATTGCTTTTTGTAAGTTTTCTTCTTTATTGGCTGTACAGCTAGCTTGTATTAAGCCAACGTTTACTTTTTTAGACATAGTTTATTATTGTTTGGGGCGAAAATATTTGCGGTTTTTTTATACACTTTTCATCTTTTTTAGCAAAGTTTCTATTACTCGTGGGTAATGTAAGTGTTCTAATTGATGGCCTTTAAATTTTATCATTTCTAGGTCGTCTTTTTTATCGATTTTAAAATGTGATTGGTGTATTATTTCTCCATCGTCAAATTGTTCGTTTACAAAATGTATGGTAATGCCCGATTCGGTTTCTTTATTTTTTAAAATTTCCAAGTGTACTTTATCACCATACATACCCTTACCGCCATATTTGGGTAAAAGCGAAGGGTGAATATTTACTATTTTATTGGGATATGCTTTTAATAAGTAACTGGGTATTAACCATAAAAAACCAGCTAAAACGATAAAATCGATTTGCATATTGTCCAGTAATGTTAACATTTTATCGGCTTGCATAAACTCTTCCCTATCAAAAATATGGGTAGGTACTTCAAAATTATCGGCCCGTTGTAACACAAAAGCATCGGGATTATTGGTTAGTACTAAAGCAACTTCGATGCTGTCGTTTTTTTTAAAATGCTCCATTATTTTTTGTGCATTGGAGCCCGAGCCCGAAGCAAAAATGGCTATTCGTTTTTTCAAAATATTTTTATTGTGCTTGATTTTCAAAGATAAAGTTTAGAATGCTTTTAGGAAATCAATTATGAGATATTTTTAGCAAAATTGTGAAATAAAATCAAGGTTAGTGCATTTTAAATACGATATTGGTTTTATTTTAAAAAATATAAATCATGAAAATAGTACAATTTTTTTTTATCCAAGCAGTATTATTTGCTATCCTATTACAATCGGCCCCAGCCAAAAAATTAAAATATTATCCCCATGTAGTTACGCAAATAACGCCCAGCAACATACACACAAGCTACAATACTTTATTAAACAAATACGTAAACAAACACGGAAAAGTTGATTATAAAAGTTTTAAAAACGAAATAACGAAGCTTCAAAACTACCTTAACTCGCTACAAATGGTTAATGTAAAAACATTGCCACAAAACGAACAATTGGCGTTTTGGATAAACGTATATAATGCCAACACTATCTATCAGGTTTTAAGAAACTATCCTTGCACATCTATCAAACAAATTGATGATGGCAAAGTGTGGGATAAGCCTTTGCCTTATACATTTGATGGAGAAAAAATATCGTTAAATGAAATTGAACACCAAAAACTAATACAACAATTTAACGACCCTCGCATTCATTTTGCCATTAATTGCGCTGCGGTATCATGCCCAAAGCTAAGTAATATTGCTTTTACGGGGCAAAATGTGCAACAGTTACTTAACAGCCAAGCTATTTTATTTATCAATAACCCTGCACATAATTATATAAGTGATAAAAAAATAATGCTTTCGCAAATTTTTAATTGGTATAAAGCCGATTTTGTAAAAACAGATGGCAGTGTACCAGCATTTGTAAATAAATATGCTAAAGCCAAAATCAACGAAAGTGCAAACCTTATGTATATGAATTATAATTGGGGCTTAAACGAATAATTATTTTTATCGCAGCAACTTATAATTAAACATTATATTTATCCGAAACAATGCAGCACCATGTCCGATAATAAAAACAAAAACATAAAACAGGCTTTAGTACAACGCATTGCCGATATTTTCGACAAAAGCAAAAACAAACCGCTAAACTATAAACAATTAGCCGCTAAATTAAATATTAACGATACCATAGGCAAAAATGTGTTACAAGACACGCTAAACGACGAATTATTTAAAGGCTTAATTGTAGAAATAGAAAAAGGTAAATACCAATTACACGAAGTAAAAGCCTTTATATTTGGTAAAATAGATATGGCCGCCAATGGTTCGGCATTTTTATTACCCGACGACGAGTTTGAAAAAGATATATTTATTGCCCCACGAAAGCTAAGAAACGCCCTACATGGCGACCGTGTAAAGCTACACGTATATGCCAACAGCCGTGGAAGCCGCAAAGAAGGCGAGGTGGTAGAGATTGTAACAAGGGCAAAAATGGAATTTACAGGTATTGTAAAACTGGCGCAACATTATGCCTTTTTTATACCCGACGACCGTAAAATGTTACACGATATTTTTATCCCTTTGGGGGATTTAAACGGTGCACAAAACGGCGATAAAGCCCTAGCAAAAATTGTAGATTGGCCTGCTGGTGCCAAAAACCCCGTAGGCATAATTAAGGAAGTGCTGGGCCAGCAAGGCGAAAACAATACCGAAATGAACGCCATATTGGCCGAATATGGTTTCCCACTTTCGTTCCCATTAGAGGTAGAGCAAGAAGCCACACAAATAAGTATCGAAATTACGCCCGAAGAAATTGCCAAACGTAAAGATTTTAGAAAAATATTAACCTTCACCATCGACCCATTTGATGCCAAAGATTTCGATGATGCGATATCGTACAAAATATTAGAAAACGGCAATTACGAAGTGGGTGTACACATTGCCGATGTATCGCATTATGTAATTCCCGAATCGGATTTAGATAAAGAAGCTTACGAGCGTGGCACATCGGTTTACCTAGTAGATAGGGTGATACCTATGCTGCCCGAAACGCTATCGAACGGTTTATGCTCGCTTAGGCCAAACGAAGAAAAATTATGTTTTTCGGCCGTATTTGAGTTAGATGCCGAAGCGCAAATTAAAAATGAATGGTTTGGCCGTACGGTAATATATTCGGATAAACGCTTTGCTTATGAAGATGTACAAGAAATTATAGAAAACAAAACTGGGCTGTTTTGCGACGAAATTTTAAACCTCAATGCCCTAGCCTATAAACTGCGTGAACAAAAATTTAACAACGGAGCCATAAGTTTTGAAACCGCCGAAGTAAAATTTAAGCTCGATGAAAACGGAAAACCCATTGGCGTTTACACCAAAGAACGCAAAGATGCCCACAAGTTAATTGAAGATTTTATGTTACTGGCCAACCGCCGTGTGGCCGAGTTTGTGGCCAAAAAAGAAAAAGGCAAAGCCAAACTCACCTTTGTTTACAGGGCGCATGATGTGCCAAAGGAAGCTAGTTTAGAAAGTTTTTCGAAGTTTGCCGCAAACTTTGGTTATAAAATTTCGACCAAATCGGGTAAAGACACCGCAAAATCGTTAAACAAATTAATGTTTGATATTGAGGGGCATAAAGAACAAAACGTATTAACCCAACTGGCCATACGCAGTATGGCAAAAGCCATTTACACCACCAAAATGAGCAGCCATTACGGTTTGGCTTTTGATTATTACACCCATTTTACATCGCCCATAAGGCGTTACCCCGATGTAATGGTGCATAGGTTGTTGCAATATTATTTAGATGGCAACAAATCGGTAAATGCCGAGCATTACGAAAAAATGTGTGCCCACGCATCGCAAATGGAGAAAAAAGCCGCCGATGCCGAGCGAGCATCCGTAAAATATAAACAAGCCGAATACCTGCAAGATAATGTAGGGCAAAACTTTTTGGGCGTAATTTCGGGCGTTACCGAGTGGGGAATGTATGTAGAAATTATAGAAAACAAATGCGAAGGCATGATACGTTTGCGTGATATTTCGGATGATTTTTACACCCTCGACGAAAAAAATTATTGCATTATTGGCCAAAAGAAAAAGAAAGTTTACCAACTAGGCGATGAGGTAAATATTAAAGTAAAACGAGTTGATTTGGCAAAACGGCAGATAGATTTTGCTTTGATAACGGGGTGAAGTAATTTTTATTTCACATTGTAATTGATAAAAAATGCCGTAATTTATAGTACAAAAAACTTAAAATAATTATAAAATGAAAAACATTATCACGTTCACAATCTGCTTCTTTATTTTGCTATCATTTTCTTGTAAAAAAAACATACCAGAACCAACAAGCCCTCTAAAACAAGTGGTTGATAGTTTAGAGTCGAACAATTTTGATTACATATCTTTTAAATTTAAAGATAAAATTTATATATGTAATCAAACACATAGCTCCGGTAATAGCAATCAAGATGCAAATAGAAAGGTTACTATAAGTAGCGATGGGGCTAGAAATTGGGCTGGAAATATAGATTCTGTTTTATATGCTCAGAGTTACGGCATTTCTAGCAAAGACCGACAGGTAAATTTTGAATTTATAATTTTCAAAAAATATGCAAAAAAAGACTGTGTATATAATTTTTTATATTACCCCAAAAAAATTAGTGACTTATTTAATACAGGTGAGTATAAATTCCCAGTTGATTTCGGCAGTCAAAATACATTAGATGGAGTTGTAATAAAACTCAGGAATGGTAATCAATTTTACTCAACAACAAATGAGGATTTAACGTGGCCAGAACTTAAATTTAAACAAGAAACTCAAAATAACTCTAAATTTAATATTGTAAAAATAGAAAAAAACATGAAATATGGTTTTCATTATATTGAAGTAACTTTCAATTGCCAAATGTTTGATGAAAATGGAGTATCTACAACATTAGAAAATGGATTTATGCGGTTAGAAATTTAATCCATTTCACACATCTACGGGTTTTGTTTTCTTTCCATTCTCCACAAAAATACCCTGTTTTTTGTTAGTCTGTTTGTAATTACAGTTTTTTAATTTTAAATTCGTAACCATTGTATAACGTTAAACAACTTGGTTATGAATAATTATATTACACTCTCAGAAGCGTCTGAACTTGTTGGTAAAAGTAAAGAAACGTTAAGGCGTTGGGACAACGAGGGTAAATTATCTGCTGTTAGAGAGCCAATGAGTAACTACAGAGTTTACCGAAAATCAGAGGTTTTGTCCCTTTTTTCTAATTTTATTAACAATCCAATAGAAACGGTTTCTAACTTTGTTGAGCCCGAAAACGAATATAAAGTTTTAGAGTTATTTGCTGGGGCTGGTGGTTTAGCTGTTGGGATGGAGAAAGCTGGATTAAGATGCGTTGCATTAAACGAAATTGACAAATGGGCTTGCCAAACATTGCGTAATAATCGCCCCAATTGGAAAGTTTTAGAAGGTGATGTAAAATCCTTTGATTTTTCCGAATATCACAACAAAGTTGATGTGGTAACAGGTGGTTTCCCTTGCCAAGCATTTAGTTATGCAGGCAAAAAATTAGGTTTAGCCGATGCTAGAGGAACACTTTTTTATGAGTTTGCTAGGGTTGTAAAAGAGGTAAATCCTCCGATTTGTATTGGCGAAAATGTGCGTGGTTTATTAAGCCACGAAAACGGAAAAACCTTGCAAGGGATGATTTCAATTTTAGACGAAATTGGTTATAATGTTGTTCCTGTGCAAGTTTTAAAAGCCATTAATTTTAAAGTTCCACAAAAAAGAGAAAGACTAATTGTTGTTGGAATTAGAAAAGATATTGATATTAATTACGAATATCCAAAACCTTACAATAAAATTTATAACCTAACTGATGCGTTGAAAAAAAGTGATTTATTTGATTGTGTGGTACCAAAATCTGCTGGTTCAAAATATCCTAAAAGTAAAATTGATGTTTTAGATTTAGTGCCACCAAAAGGTTATTGGCGTGATTTGCCTTTAGATATTCAAAAAGAATTTATGGGTGGGAGTTTTCATCTTGGTGGTGGTAAAACAGGTATTGCAAGGCGCATTGGCTGGGACGAACCTTGCCTAACATTAACTTGCAGCCCAGCTCAAAAACAAACTGAAAGATGTCACCCCGATGAAACTCGACCATTTACCATTCGTGAATATGCAAGAATTCAAACATTTCCCGATGATTGGGATTTTGCTGGTTCGATTGCTCAACAGTATAAACAGATTGGAAATGCTGTTCCTGTAAATTTAGGCCGAGAAGTTGGCTATTCAATCATAAAGTTCTTAAATCAATATTACAGTTTGTCGAAACCCAAATAATAGCTATAATTTTCAAAAGTAATTTGATCTAAAATACTTCGTTTGGATATATTTGTTTCTGTTTTAATTTCGTCTAGTGCCGAATTATATTTGATTAATTTTTCATCCTCAATTGAGTTTAGATAATCATTTATAGCAAAAGGTAATTTTTTGTAAAGTTGAAAAAGTGCATCCTTTTGCCCCGAAAGCAATGCGTAAAATTGGTCACCCGAAATTTTGTAAACTCGGCTATGGCTATATTCTTTTCCGTTGATTTCTCCTTTCCAAAGTTCGTTAAAACTATTTTTTGCCAAAATTTGGACCCAATAACATTTTGCTTTTTTGTAGTCGTCTGCATATCGAGCCAATTTTTGAAACAAAGCTTCGGCCGAACTGCTATTCATTGTGTTATGCTTGTTTTTGATGTCGGCAAACAATGTGTCGTCTTTTGCTTTTATATCAAAACCACTCAAATTTCCAACTTTAAAACCATCAATCCCACCTAAAATTTGTTCATGAAAAGTTCCGATAGAATTATTTATTGATTTATCAATTTGGCGTAAAATTTCGGCTTGTATAAGACTTTCTTCGTCAATATCGTTGAATTTCGAGTCGAGAGTCAGCTTGATAGTGTCCACTTTGTTACTGTAAAAACTACCCTTAGTAATATTTTTTTTAGCTTTTAAATACGATTTATGAAGCCCTGCAATGCAAACCAGCAAATGTTTGTCCGAAATAAAATCTAAGTATTTATTTTTCATTAAAATAAAATTTTCTTTAATAAACCAGCCCCCCTAATCTACTACACATACGCCCTCGCATTTTTACCTTCCATCCAGTTAATATATGCTTTATTTACCACTTTATTGCCGCCTGGTGTGGGGTAATTGCCCGAAAAATACCAATCGCCCAAATGGTTGGGGCAAGCAGTATGCAAGTTTTCGAGGCTTTGGTAAATTACTTCTACTTTGGCTTGTACTTCTTTTGGCGTAATAATTTGGGCAATTTTTGCTGATATTTCTTCGGGGCTAAAAGGTGCATAAATTTCTTTTACATAATTGATAACGTCTTCTTTGGCTGTATTGGCTTGGGCTTTACATTTATCATATACATCAAACAATACGTTTTCTCGGCCAGTTTCTTTAAGCAATTGTACAGCAGCTTCAAAAGCTACAAATTCGCCCATTTTGCTCATATCAATACCATAACAATCGGGGTAACGTATTTGCGGAGCCGATGAAACAATAATAATTTTTACAGGGCCTAACCTATCAAAAATGCGTAAAATACTTTGTTTAAGCGTAGTACCACGTACAATAGAGTCGTCCATGGCTACCAAAGTATCTACATTGCGGGTTATTAGGCCATAGGTAGTATCATAAACATGGGCTACCATATCGCTACGTTCGGCATCTTGGGTAATAAAGGTGCGCATTTTGGCATCCTTTATGGCCAGTTTTTCTACCCTTGGGGTTAGGTTTAAAATTTTATCAAGCTCTTCATTGGTTAAATTACTGCTATGGTTTAGCAGGGCTTCACGCTGCGTTTGCTTGGTGTAGGCATGTAAACCTTCTACCAAGCCGTAAAACGAAACCTCGGCGGTATTGGGTATGTAGGTAAAAACGGTATTTTCTATATCGTGGTTTACGGCTTGTAATATTTTGGGGCACAGCAGTCTGCCAAGTTTTTTGCGTTCGCGGTATATATCGGCATCGCTACCTCTCGAAAAATAAATCCGCTCGAACGAGCATGATTTTTGTACGGTAGGTTTCCTAAACATTTCTTCCGAAAATGTACCATCTTTTTTGATAATTAAAGCATGGCCAGGTTTTATCTCTTTTACTTGCCCTATTTTGATATTAAAAGCAGTTTGCAAAGCTGGGCGTTCGGATGCGGCAACCACAATTTCGTCATCATGGTAATAATATGCTGGCCTTATGCCTGCGGGGTCTCGCAATACAAAAGCATCGCCATGGCCAAAAATACCGCTAATGGTATAACCGCCATCCCACGATTTTGCCGATTTTTTTAGGATTTTTATCACATCCAAATTATTGGCTATTAAATCCGAAATCTCGATATTATCGTAACCTTCTTTTTTAAAATAATCAAAAAGTATCTGATTTTCGTCGTCAAGGAAATGGCCTATTTTTTCGAGTACGGTAACGGTATCGGCTCGTTCTTTGGGGTGTTGGCCAAGGTCGTATAGCTGTTGCAATAGCTCATCAACATTGGTCATGTTAAAATTACCAGCAATTACAAGGTTGCGGCTCATCCAATTATTTTGCCTTAAAAACGGATGACAGGCCTCAATGCTATTTTTTCCATGTGTACCATAGCGCAAATGGCCTAGCAATACCTCGCCTGTAAAACTTATGTTTTCTTTAAGCCACTCGGCATCGGCAAGTAAATGTGGGCTTTCTTTTTCTACAGCGGCAAAGCGTTTCATCACGTACGAAAAAATATCTTGTACCGCATTTTTTTCCATCGAGCGGTGCCTGCTTATGTAACGATTGCCTGGCTTTACATCTAATTTTATGGTAGCTATCCCTGCCCCATCTTGCCCTCGGTTATGCTGTTTTTCCATCAATAAATATAGCTTGTTGAGGCCGTAAAGTGCCGTACCATATTTTTGCTGATAAAAAGAGAGGGGTTTTAAAAGGCGGATAAATGCTATGCCACATTCGTGTTTAATAGAATCGCTCATGTACTGCTTTAATAAGCTAACAAATTTAAGATTTTATTATGAACTGAAAAGTTTAAGCGTGGGAATTATTGATTAAAATTAAAAAAATGTTGGTTAAATTTTGTTAAACCTTTAGCTATACAAAGCCAAAATTTTATATTTGCCTAAAATATAAATATATGACTATCAAATTATCTTTTTTACACAAAACCACTTTAGCCATTGCATTAACTAGTTTAATATTATCCTGTAAAGAACAACCTAAAAAAACCGAAACCAAACAAACTGCACCCGTAGCAAAAGACGAAAATGCTAGCATTGTTTATGTAAACTCGGATTCTCTTTTGAATAATTACACGTATTTTAAAGAAATAAAAGCAAAATTTGAGTCAAAATCAGAAAAAGCACAAAGCGATTTAAAACAAAAAGGTGCTGCTTTCCAACGCGAAGTAGCTGCATACCAACAAGGTGCTAATACCATGAGTGCCGACCAAAGAGCCGAAATAGAAAAACGCCTAGCCCGTAAACAACAAGAACTACAAGGTTACCAGCAAAATGCTGGTGCTGCTTTACAAAACGAAGAAGCCACCGAAAACGAAAAATTATACAATAAAGTAGCCGAATATTTAAAAAAACATGCCAAAATAAAAGGTTATAAATTGGTACTTACCTACTCTAAAACCAACAGTGCATTATTATTTGCCGATGAAAGCCTAGATGTTACCAAAGAAGTGATTAAAGGATTGAATGAGGAATATACGCCAGCTAAGTAAATAAATTTTATCAAATTTTACCTTAAATACGCAAGCCTACTTTTAGGTACCTTGCTAAATTATTTTATGGTTTAAAAATATGGTTTTAGCATTTTAAAAACGATTTTTTTATCCCTTATGCCTAAAGCCTTATTTTTTTAATGTTTATATTAAAGGTTTTCGATGATTAAACTATAGTATAATTTGCTGTAAATCAATATTATTTACGATTTTAGAGCGTTAACGCCCTAATTATTACAAAAACAGTATTTATTAATCCGAACTCAGGCTAATACGGTAAACTAAGGATTTATTAGGAAGGCTTCCCTTGGAGGGGAAGCCTTCCTTTTTTAGGCAATTCCCACCGCCGTGTTGCGTGACCTCACGCAATGCTATTGTTGTTTTCAATAGTTTAATATACAGTGTATTGTAATTGTTATTTTGTTTCTAAAGGAACATGTATATAGGCGAAAGAGCGTTATGCGGTAAGGGGCAAACAAGATACCCCCACCTAAACTCTAAAGTAGCATATACCAGCTTACAGCAGCAGGTGGCGAGTACTAGCCGTGGCTTTTCTACTGAAATAAACTTTTTTGCTTAACGCCAAATATCTGTTAATGGTGTAGCCCTATATTTTTACTCTCCACCACCCGTTTCCATCACCCTTCTACTACCGTCATATAGTTCGTATTCCAAAAGCCTACAATCTAGCTTGCCATTATAAAATTCTATACGGCGGCTTGCTTTTAAGCCTATTTTTTTTGCTAAATCGGGGTTACCCGTAAAAATATAGCCTTTATAGCCTTTGCAACCTTGTTTTAGGTAATCGCCTATGCGCTTGTAGGTAGCTTCTAGCTTAGCGTGTACGCCTAGTCGTTCGCCATACTCGGGGTTAAAAATAATTACGCCAGGTTGGTTTTGGGGCAACAGGGTTTCGGCAAAATCGGCTACTTGAAAATCTATCAAGGTATCTACCCCTGCTGTACGGGCATTTTTTTCGGCAATATTTACGGCATCTTCTGATATATCCGAAGCTATAATTTTAAAGTCGATATGCTTAACCACTTGGTCTTTAAGTTGGCGACGTTCTTTAAAAAACACCTCTTCATCGTAGCCTAATAAGTGCATAAAAGCATAGTTCATCCGTAATAAACCAGGCGTACGGCGGGTAGCCATTAAGGCAGCTTCGATAGCCAAAGTACCCGAACCACACATAGGGTTTACAAATGTGCTTTGCATATCCCACCCTGTGGCAAAAATAGTACCTGCAGCCAAAGCCTCTAGCATGGGTGCTTTGCCGGGTATTTTACGGTAGCTGTGTTTTGCCAAGGTTTCGCCCGAGGTATCTAGGTAAATTTCGGCACTATCGTTTTTCCAGTACAGGTGTACTACAGTTTTCGAGTAATCGGCTCCCGAATTTGGCCTTAAATTATGCACACTTTTTATCCTATCGGCAATGGCATCTTTCACTTTTAAGTTGGCAAAAAGCGGGGTAGTAATGGTAGAATTATCCACATTAGAGGTAACCGAAAAGTAACCGCTAAAATCAATTAGCTTTTCCCATTCAATGGCAAGCACCTGCTGGTACATCTCATTGGCATCAGCAGCTGTAAATTGTTTAATACGGTACAAAACTTGGCTGGCACAACGCAAATTCAAATTAAGTTTAATACACTCATTTACAGTTGCCTTTAATTCGACGCCAGTAGCGAACACACGCTCGGGCTTAAAACCCAATGCCTCAACCTCTTGTTGAAGGTAAACAGATAATCTTTTATTGCAGGTAATAATAACCTTGGCGGGATTGTTGAAAACTTGATACATAATTTGCGCAATTTACTCAAATAAAATATACAGATTTGAAAATCATTATAAGTTTATTATGGAAATTAAAGGAAAAGTACACGAGGTATCAGAAATTATTAATGTTACCGAATCATTTAAAAAAAGAGAATTAGTAATTGAGTATGCCGAAAACCCTCAATACCCCGAGTTTGTAAAATTTGAGGCCATTCAAGAGAAATGCGTTTTGCTAGATAACCTACAAGTAGGCGCCGAGGTAGAGGTTTCGTTTAACCTTAAAGGCCGCCCATATACCGATAAAATGGGTAAAAAAGGTTATTTTAACTCATTACATGTATGGCGAGTAACTTCGTTAAATGCGCCAGCC
This sequence comes from Sphingobacteriales bacterium, assembly GCA_013298995.1. GTDB lineage: Bacteria > Bacteroidota > Bacteroidia > Sphingobacteriales > Sphingobacteriaceae > Pseudopedobacter. Next base: position 19,491 of record JAAFJW010000012.1, read on the forward strand.
GCAGCACCAGCCGCTACACCCACCCCCGAGTATGCACCCCCTGTTGATGTGAGTGCAGCACCAGGCGAAAGCGACGATTTGCCATTTTAATTTTTTTTTCTGAATCACAATGCGATAAAAGCGGCGTTCGTTCCCCACGAATGGCCGCTTTTTTTTATATTTAAAAAATAATTTTTTTTATATGATTTTAGTAACGGGTGCAACGGGGTTTTTGGGTACTCAACTAGTGCTACAACTTTTACAATCCGAAATCCGCATTAGGTGCATAAAAAGGCACACATCACACATCCCACCCAAATTAGAAACCCTAAGCAATAAAATTGAGTGGCTTAACGCCGATATTTTAAACCTTTCGGATTTGGCGGAAGCCTTTGATGGCATTACACACGTTTACCATTGTGCGGCAATGGTTTCGCTGGATCCCAAAGATAAAGAACAAATGATATACACCAATGTAGATGGTACAGCCAACGTGGTTAATTTATGTATAGCAAAAAATGTACAAAAACTAATACACGTAAGCTCTATTGCGGCATTGGGCAAAAGTAAAAATGGCGAATTAATTACCGAACAACATTATTGGGATGCCTTTGATATAAATAATGGCTACGCTGTTTCTAAATACCAAAGCGAAATGGAGGTGTGGCGAGGTATTGAAGAAGGCTTAAATGCTGTTATTGTAAACCCATCTATTATTTTAGGTGTAGATGCCAGCGTAGAGGCTACCAATATCATGTTTAAAACCATAAAAAACGGACTAAACTATTATACCCTAGGTGGTAGTGGTTTTGTAGATGTGGCCGATGTAGCAAAAGCCATGATTTTTTTGGCACAAAGCGATATTGTAGCACAGCGATTTATCATCAATAGCCAAAATATGCTGTATAAAAACTTGTTCCAAAGCATAGCCCAAGCCTTAGATGTACCCGCCCCAGCAAAAAAAGCAACACCTTTTATGCTGGGCATTGCATGGCGATTAAGCACCGCAAAAGCCTATTTTACAGGCAAAAAAGCAAGCATTACACGCGATATAGCCATTGCCGCATCCACCCTCGAAACCTTTAGCAATCAAAAAATAAAACAAATAATTGATTTTAACTTTAAGCCCATTGATGTAAGTATTAACGAAATTGCCAAGAGGTTTAAAAAATAATTGAGCTAACGTTTATTTACCAAGCCTATTAACCCGAGTTCGATTAATAAATATTGTTTTTTATACTGATTAGGGCGTTTAAACACGCTTTACACTATATCTTTTTTTTATTGCCCCCCCCATTTGCCAGCAGCCCAAGGGGGGGGTAATAAAAAAAAGGATGCCTGCCTGCGCAGGCAGGCCATTGCAATCGTTAACGCTCTTAAATACTTTATACCACTGATTAATAATAAATTACACTTAAATTTAACAATCCAAATCAACTTATTATCAGCCGTTTAAATAATTTTAACTAACAAGCAAGCAAAAACTTGTACCTTTACTTTCTTTAATTTTGTATAACAATATATCGCTTTTACCCTTTCGGGAGAATTAAAACCAAGCCTATTATTGGAAAATAAAATAGCGATGCGATAGTAATAAAAAATATGTTCGAAAACAGCAATACCACACAAATAGCCGATTTGGGCGAATTTGGTTTAATAAACCACCTTACACAGCACATTACCCTAAGCAGCCCTCACACCCACAAAGGCGTAGGCGACGATGCCGCAGTGATAGATGCACAAGGGAAAAAAATATTAATATCAACCGATTTATTATTAGAAGGCATACACTTCGACTTGGCATTTACACCGCTTAAACATCTAGGATATAAAGCCATACAAGTAAACCTAAGCGATATATATGCCATGAATGGCCTAGCCAATCAGGTTACTGTTTCGCTAGGTTTTTCGAGCAAGTTTTCGCTCGAAGCCATCGAAGAACTGTACAGCGGGATGCTGCTGGCCTGCCAAAAATACAATATCGATTTAATAGGTGGCGATACCACATCATCGCAACAGGGGCTAGTAATTAGCGTAACCAGTATTGGCTATGCCAATCCCGAAGATATAACCTACCGAAACGGAGCCCAAGAAGGCGATTTATTATGCGTATCGGGCGACCTAGGCGGGGCTTACCTTGGCCTACAATTATTGGAACGAGAAAAACAAGTTTTTTTAGCTAACCCCAATATTCAGCCCGATTTAGAAGGTAAGGATTACATTATCGAACGCCAACTAAAACCCGAAGCCCGCTTAGATATTATTGATTTGCTGAAAGAAATGGGTATAAAACCCACGTCAATGATTGATGTTTCGGACGGTTTAGCTTCCGAAATTATTCACCTTACCCAACAATCCCAAAAAGGCTGTAAATTATACGAAGAAAAAATACCTATAGACCCACAAACTACCGAAACGGCCCGAGAATTTGGCCTGGACCCTACCGTGTGTGCCCTAAATGGTGGCGAAGATTACGAATTACTATTTACCATAAAACAAAGCGATTACGACCGCCTAAAACACGACGTTGATATTACCGTAATTGGCTATATAACCGAGCAAAGTGCAGGAAATTACCTTATTACCAAAGCTGGCAATATACACGAACTTAAAGCACAAGGTTGGAATGCGTTTAAAACTGGGAAATAGGTAAGGGTGGGTTATTTTGATTTTAAGGCGTACTTGTTTTACGCACCATAAACTCAAACCCGCCCAAGCCCAATAATCCATCTGCGCTTACACCCTCAATTATACCTAAAAATTCTGTATTGATATCCGAAGAAAAAAAACTTAAAGTTGCTTCCCCTTTCGTATCTGTAATTAATTTTGGTGCCCAAAGTAGCGTGTTACGAGCATCAGGAAGGCTATCTTCGTCAGGTTCTTTATCATAATTTGGTTGGTAAAACTCTTTTTGGGCATAGTAGCCTTTTATTTTAGAGAGGTTATTGCGCTTTAAAAGTTCAACTTCGGTAAAATTAAGGTAAGGGTTTTGGTATTTTTTAGTTTTAGTGGCATACCAATAAGTATATGGATAATCTTCGCCTAATACATTGTCATTTTCATCCACATCATAAGAAACAACTTCTCCTTCAATTGGTTTCCGTTTTTTTGTATTGTGGTCGTGTTTGTGAAAACAATTAAGCTTAGGTGGGAAATCATAAACGCACACAAAATCCGTATTCAAATCAGCTTTTGCCATACTATCCAACTTACCCAAATATTTATCTCTAAAAATAAGTGTGCCTCTTGCCTTTACTACTACTTCGTTAAGTTTATTAAACGTTGGTCTTGTTTCGTAGGTCTTTAATGCTTTGGGCATATTGTTTAGGTAACTGTTTGCCTGCGGATATATACGCTCTTTTGTCCCCATCCATTTATTGATGGCAGCGAAAGGCGTATCTAAAATACTGATGCGAGGTTGTAATTCGGGTTGGCTTATGGGTCTTAAATATAAATAGTTGCCTTGGCTGGCTTTTAACTCCTGAGAACTAATGGTAAATTTCCCCACAGAATCGGTAGTTATCATGATACTATTTTTTGCATTCCCTTTTTCATCGGGGCTAAAGGCCATTATAAATTGTGCTTTGCTGCTTGGTGCTTGTTTCAGTTTTTTGGTAAAACGTACTGTACCTGCTATCCCGTCGAGCAGGAAGGGTTTTGCTTTTGATATGTTTTCGTAGAGGTTCTCTTCGCTCCAAACATAGTTTCGCCAGCCTTGGGTAAGTAGCAAAAGGTCTAATGCTTGGTCTCTTTGTTTATTTTTTTCATCGAAATAATAAGCTGGGGAATAAATCCTGCCCTTTAGTTGGCTACTAAGGTAATAATGCGTCAGTATATTTTTGGAGTCTTTCGGGTTTTGGTAGAGCTTATCAAAAATACTTACCCCAAGATGCGCTACTAGGGCTACCCCATTTTCATCGTTCACTTTTATTTTAAGTGTAACTTTTTCTCGTAGCCCAAGAAGTGATTTTGAAAGTTCGGCTTTAATAAAAAGTTTCTTTTGTGGGTGTAGGTAAACAAGCCTTTCAGCAATAGGAAGCATGTTTTCATCAAATAGGGTAAACTCTGTAATCCCTTGCTGTGTAAACTGTTTTAAGGGTAGTTTTATTATCAATTTTTTGTCTAATGTACCGCTGGCTATACAGGCTGTTTGCCCACGCAGCTGCCCTCTAAGGTAAACCTTGGATGCATTACCGCCCGTACGTTTAATTGTAAAAATCAAGTTGGTGCTGTCGCTACTTTTTAGGCTTAAAGAAATTCCAGAGGCGTAAATTTTTGGTAGAGAGAATATACTATCTATTGCTGGCTCCGAAAGTTTAATATGATAGTTTTTACCCACCATGGGCGTAAATGTTACGCTACCCATACCAGCATGTTGGCTCTTAAATTCTTTCAAAGGTTGCCCTTCCTGAAAAAGTGTGCCCAATACGCTATACGGTTCGCCATTTTCATCTACAGCTTTAAAGGCAAGTTTAGCTGGAATATCGCTGATGAGTTTCCCTCCTTCGGGAAAAACGTTAAACTGGATGACTGTCTTATTTTTGGCTGGTACTACAACTGGATTAGTAATAGACTTGTAATTTTTAACAATCCGTACCTTACGCAAAGCTTCAAACTGGCCTTTACCTACATAAAAGGAATTGGCGGTAAAGCCCTCCAAGAGATAATCTCCCTCGGCAATGCTGTCGGGCAGGTAAACTTGGCCATCCGCAAAGCCGTTTTGTATTTCGTAATTTTCCTGCCAAAGTGCTTTGTTTGTACTTTCGTTTATCAGTTGCAGGTAAAGCGTTTGGCTAAGTGTGGATGGAACAAATGACTGGGCATCTAAAACATAGGCCTTAAACCAGAGGTCTTCGCCGCTTTCGTAAATGCCTTTACTGGTTTGTAGGTAGATATTTTCTGGGGCTGTCTCTTTTGCTAGGTTATGTAATGTGTTTGCAAGGGTATCGCTTACAAGTTTTATTTGGGAAAAACAGGGTTGGCAAATAGTAATAAACAAAAATAGAATCAAACTACGCTGCTTCATAATGATAGTTTCTAGGTATTTGATACTTTCAAATCTAATATTTTTTAGCCTTAAAAAGCAAACTTTACCTGAAAATCAGCTTTTTGTAACAAAAAAAATACAAAAATGTTCATTTAAAGGCTTACAGGTCGTATGAAATTTATAATAAGCGGTTAAGCTTCTCCTGTTTTCAAACCGCTTATTTTTTACCCCACAAAAAAGGGAGAATCAAGCCTTAGCTTAGTTCCCCCTTTTCTTTAAATAGGTGATAAAATTTTATTGATTTACAAATTTTTTGCCGTTTACTTTACGTTCGTTTTCGGTGAGGTAAATTTTACGTAAACGGATGCTTTGTGGTGTAACCTCTATGTATTCGTCGGCTTGTATATATTCCATACATTCTTCTAACGAAAATTTAATGGCTGGTGCAATACGTGTATTATCATCAGTACCCGAGGCCCGCATATTGGTTAATTGCTTGCCTTTGGTTACGTTTATTACCAAATCGTTATCGCGTATGTGCTCGCCCAATACTTGGCCTTCGTAAATATCCACACCTGGGTCCACAAAAAAGCGGCCTCTATCTTGCAGTTTATCAATGGCGTAAGCGGTAGTCATTCCTTTATCCATTGATATTAAAACGCCATTTAAGCGGCCTGGTATGGGGCCTTTCCAAGGTTCGTAATCTTTAAAGCGGTGTGCCATAATGGCTTCTCCCGCCGTAGCGGTTAAAACATTGTTACGCAAGCCAATGATACCACGGGCAGGTATTTCAAATTCTAAGTGTTGCAAATCGCCTTTAGGCTCCATAATTAAAAGGTCGCCTTTGCGTTGTGTAACCAGCTCAATTACTTTACCCGATACTTCGCCAGGCACATCAACAATTAGGGTTTCTACAGGCTCGCATTTTACGCCATCAATCATTTTAACAATAACCTGTGGCTGACCTACTTGCATTTCGTAACCTTCGCGGCGCATGGTTTCGATAAGTACCGATAAGTGCAAAATGCCACGGCCGTAAACCAAGTAAGCATCTGGCGATTCGGTTTCTACCACCTTTAAGGCCAAGTTTTTTTCCATCTCTTTGAACAAACGCTCACGCAAACGTTGCGAGGTTACAAATTTGCCTTCTTTACCAAAAAATGGAGAGTTATTGATGGTGAACAACATGTTCATCGTAGGCTCATCAATATGGATAACTTCTAATTGCTCGGGTTCGTTAAAATCGGCAATGGTATCGCCAATATCAAAACCATCGATACCTACCACGGCACAAATATCACCTGCCGATACTTCGGTAGCTTTTATCTTACCTAAACCCTCAAAGGTATAAAGTTCTTTAATGCGTGTTTTTACAATTTTACCGTCGCGTTTTACTAACGATACAGGCTGGTTTTCTTTAACCGTACCACGGGCAACACGGCCTACGGCAATACGGCCAACAAAACTTGAGTATTCTAAAGAGGTAATTTGCATTTGCAAGGTTCCTTCGGATATTGGTGCTGGTGGGATGGTTTCTAAAATGGTATCCATCAGGGCAAAAATATCATCGGTTTTAACTTTCCAGTCTTTGCTCATCCAGCCTTGTTTTGACGAACCGTAAATTACAGGGAAATCCAATTGGTCTTCGGTGGCTTCGAGGTTAAAGAAAAGTTCAAAAATTTGTTCGTAAACTTCCTCGGGGCGGCAGTTTTCTTTATCTACTTTGTTTACTACCACAATCGGCTTTAAGCCTAATGCCAAAGCTTTCTGGGTTACAAAACGGGTTTGTGGCATGGCTCCTTCAAAGGCATCGCAAAGCAATAAAACGCCATCGGCCATTTTTAGTACACGCTCTACCTCGCCACCAAAATCGGCGTGACCAGGCGTATCAATAATGTTGATTTTAACGTCTTTGTACATTACCGATACGTTTTTGGATACAATGGTTATACCACGTTCACGCTCTAGGTCGTTGTTATCTAATATTAGTTCGCCAGTTTTTTCGTTATCTCTAAAAATAGAGCAACTGTGTAAAATTTTATCAACCAAGGTGGTTTTACCGTGGTCAACGTGAGCGATAATCGCTATATTTCTTATCTTTTGCATTAAAATGATGCTTTGTAAATTTTTTGCAAAGTTATTGTTTTAATGTTAAAAAATACTACGAATGTGCAATGTGAATTTTTAATAGTTTGCTAAACTAAAAATACCTTATTTTTGTAGCATAATTAATGATGCAAAACGTACTTGTAATACTTCTTTTTATTGCTGCCTTGGCTTATATTATACGGCTGATATGGAATACATTACACACACAAAAAGGCTGTGCAAGTAGCTGTACCAAGTGTAAGGTAGATTTTGGTACGCCTGAAAAATAATAGTGTTTTTTTGAGATTATTTTAATGGGTAATTGAGGGCTGAGGGTTTAGTTTTTCCAATTTCTCAAACGCAATATCCATTAAGTCATAAGCCTCCCAACCCTCGAAATCAAAATGCCACCACTCGGCTTTAAAAATTTTGAAGCCGTTATTTGTCATCACTTGTTGCAAAATTTCTCGATTTTTTAAAACGTTTTTGGGTAGGTTGGCGTAATCGGCGTAAGCCATATTTAAAAAACTATCGTAAGGGGTGGGCATGGCTAGTTCGTTGCCTGTTTTTAAATCAATTAAGGTTATATCAACAGCGCAGCCTCGGTTATGGCGTGAGCCTTTTTCGGGGTTGGCTACAAATTCTTTTTTATTGTTGGGGGTAATGTTCCAAAATTTTACGGTTACCCGATAGGGGCGGTAGGCATCGTAAATTTTTAAACCCAAACCCTGTTTGGCCAAGGTTTGTTGTATTTTTTGTAATGCCATAACTACGGGTTTGCGGGCAAAAGCTCGGCTACTTTTATATACGGCAGTACCTGTAAAATTATTTTTGGTGGCGTACCTAATATCAAGCACCATGCTGGGGATATTTTTTTTTATATCTAGCAAGGCAAAATTGGGGTTTAATGCTATTTGTTTTTTATAGTAACTGCTTGATGAAACAATTCTTAACTGGCTTGTTTTTTTAAGATTATTGCCACAAGAAAGTATAAAAATGAGTACAACAAAGCCAAGTTGTGCAAACTTAATTTTCTTTGGGCAGGTATGCCACCTCTTTTTCAACAATTGTTTGTTCAACATATACTGCATGTTTTGATGGTTTTATTTTGCCGCCATAGCTGTGTGCATATACCTGCGTAAACTCGGCACCAAAGTATAAAATAGCTGCCGAATAATATACCCACACAATAACTAGTAAAAACGAGCCTGCCGCACCATACACCGAAGCGATGGACGAACTTTCGATATACAGGCCTATAACATATTTGCCCAGCATAAAAAGTAAGGAGGTAAAAACGGCGCCTGCCCTAACATCTTTCCATTCTATTTCTACATCGGGCAGTATTTTGTAAATAATACTAAACAGGGCTACAAGTACCAGTAGGGTTATCCCTTGGTTTAGTAGTACAATAATGAGGAGGGTAATATCGGGCAAAAAGCGGGTTAAAATACTACTAAGGGCTAGTACAAGGCCGTTTATAATGAGCGATACAATCAATAAAAAACCTAGGCTGGCCACCATCGAGAGGGATAAAACACGGTCGATAATTAGTTTTACCCAGCCTCGTTTTGCTTTTGCTTTTACTCGCCAAATAAGGTTTATAGAATCTTGTATTTCGATAAAAACCCCCGATGCTCCTATCATTAACGTAATTACGCCAGTAATAATGGCAAAAGTACCTTTGCCCGATAGCTGCATTTGTTTTAAAATTTCTTGTACTTGGGCGGCCGATTTGTTACCAATAAAATCGTTTAACTGTGAAAAAACTTTGCCCTGTATGGCTTCTTGCCCATAAAAAATCCCGGTAACGGCTATTAAAACTATTAACATAGGTGCGATAGAAAATATGGTATAATAAGCTAATGCTGCACTTAGTTTTAAGCCTCTATCGTCGGTAAAGCGGGTGTAGGTTTGCTGTAAAAGTGGCAATATGTTTTTTATGGATTTTAATGTTTTACGCATCGCTGTTTTTGTTTACAATAGGGTACATTGTTTTGGTAAGATGGTATTTAACAGCAAATAAAAACTAATTTTGCGGTTATTACCTATCAAAAAATAGCTTCGGCTATTTGCTTGGTTTGGTCGGGCTTGCCCATGGTATAAAAGTGTAATACAGGTACGCCAAATTCGATTAATTCTTTGCATTGTTTAATCATAAACTCGGTACCTATTTGTTTTACATCTTTGGTGGTTTTGCAATCTTGTATGGCTTCGCTTAGGTCTTCGGGCAGGTCGATATGAAAAATTTTGGGTAAAGCAACCAACTGGCCTAGTGCGCTAATAGGCTTTAAACCAGGTATAATGGGTACGTTGATATCGTTTTGGCGACATTTTTTTACAAAGTCGAAATATTTTTGGTTATCAAAAAACATTTGGGTAACAATAAACTCGGCTCCCATATCTACTTTTTGTTTTAGGTATTTAAAGTCGGTTTTAAGGTTTGGGGCTTCAAAATGTTTTTCGGGGTAACCCGCTACGCCAATACAAAAATCGCTTTTGTCATTGCTTTCAATATCTTCGTGTAAAAATTTCCCCGAGTTGTGGTCTTTTACGTGTTGCAATAAATCGGTAGCGTAATTGTGGCCATTGGGTGTAGGTACAAAATTGGCATCGGCTTTGCGGGCATCGCCACGCAATACCAGCACATTATCGATACCTAAAAACTGCATATCTATCAATGCGTTTTCGGTTTCTTCTTTGGTAAAGCCGCCACAAATTAAATGTGGTACAGCATCTACTTTATATTTATTGATAATGGCAGCACATATTGCAATAGTACCTGGGCGTTTTCGGTACGATACTTTTTCGAGTAGGCCGTTTTCTTTTTGCTTGTAAATATAATCTTCGCGTAGCGATGTAACATCAATAAAAGGTGGCTTAAACTCCATCAGCGGGTCTATTGCATCGTAAATCCATTGAATGCTTTGGCCCTTTACGGGAGGTAATAATTCGAAAGAAAATAGGGTTTTGCCTTTGGCATTTTTTATGTGCTCGGTAATTTTCATTTTTAAATTCTTTTTTTTTTGCCCCCAAATGTAGGACTATTTGGGTGCTAAAGTAGGCAAAAATGATAGATATTTAAGCCTTTGGGTTTAGAGTTTCTGCGTTTTTTAAAAATGAGAGGGGTAAAAAAACAATCTAAAATTTTACTTTAAAAGTTTTGCGGTGGTAGGGGCTAAAGCCATGTTGTAATACCATTTTACGATGATGAGCAGTGGGGTAACCTTTGTTTTGTTGCCAATTGTACTGGGGCTGTTGCAGGTGTAGTTGCTGCATATAATCATCCCGGTAGGTTTTGGCTAAAATTGATGCTGCTGCAATCGAAAAATATTTACCATCGCCTTTTACAATACACTGGTGGGGTATATTTTGGTAAGCTGTAAACCTATTACCATCCACGATTATAAATTGGGGGCGGGTTTTTAGCTTATCTAATGCCCTGTGCATAGCCAGCAACGATGCGTTTAAAATATTTATTTCATCAATTTCTTGATGGCTTACTTGCGCTACGGCAAAAGCAATGGCTTGTTTTTCTATCTGGCTGCGGAGTAAAAAACGGTCGCTTTCTTTTATTTTTTTCGAATCGTTTAATAAAGGGTGGCAAAAATTTTGTGGCAAAATAACGGCTGCTGCAAATACAGGGCCAGCTAGGCATCCTCGGCCAGCTTCGTCGCAGCCAGCTTCTATAAGGCTATTTTGGTAAAAGGGTAAAAGCATTGGGGGCTAATTAAAAAAACACTTACAATAATACTATTGTTTTTTATAAATAACGGCTTTCGGTTTGGCAAAAGTGGCGATTTTCACCGCAAAATGCTACTATGAACAACTAACCTTTGACTAACCAAAAACAAAACTAAAGAGCACAGATACGCCACTTTTGCCAAACCTAGTATGAGGGTATTTTTTTCCTTAGGTACTTAAATTCTTATTGATAAATCTAATTGTCCGCCTAATCCGAACTCGACAATTTTTTGTAAAGTCGAAATTCTCACCTCTTTCAAATTATTTTCTATTCTTGAAATGTATGATTTTGTTGTTCCACATTTTTTCGCTAATTGCTCTTGTGTTAAACCTTTTTCTATTCTGGCATTATGTATCATGGCTCCTAGCTTAAATTGTTCATAGCCTTTTTCATATTCGTCTCTTGCTTGAGTACCACGAACCCCAAAATGTTTGTCTTTATAGCTAGATAAAGTTGTTATATTTTTTTGTTTCATTGTTTAAGTTTTTTTTTGTTTGTATTTTTTTCCATTTCATATTCAGTTTTAATTTTCAAGGCTTTTTCAATTTCTTTTTTCGGGGTTTTCTGTGTCTTCTTTTGAAAACCATTTGCAAGTACTATTAATTTGCCTTCATCAAAAAATGAAAATATTCTAAATATGTCGCTGCCCTGTTGTATTCTAACTTCATAAAGCCCATCTGTGTTTTCTAAATGTTTTAGATATGTCTCGGGAATAATTTCTAATTCTTCTAACAAGTCGATTATCCATAAAATTTTTGTTTGAACCTTTAGTCTTTGAATTTTGAAAAAGTCATCAAAATGATTTTTATAAAATATTACAGTTCTTACTAAATTTTTTTGTTCCACATAGCAAATATACGGCGGTTTCCCATAAGTGCAACTTCAATTAAAAATTATCAATAATTTAAGAGCGTCAAATAAAAATACGCCCAACACACATATCTGCACAAAGCATATTATTTTATACCTAAAATCAGCATTTCTCCCCTAAGCCCACTTAACCCAATTTAGCTTATCATTTAATTTTGTTTCAATTATTTAACATAAAAACACCAATCACAAAATTAGAATTGTATTTTTAGCCCCGTACAATAATTGCAACAATATGAGTAAAGCACACAAAAAGCAAGATGCCTTAGATTACCACGCCATGGGCAGGCCAGGTAAAATACAGGTGGTACCTACCAAACCTACCAATACACAACGTGATTTAAGCCTAGCTTACTCGCCAGGTGTGGCAGTACCCTGTTTAAAAATTGCCGAAAACAAAAACGATGTATATAAATATACCGCCAAAGGAAACTTAGTTGCTGTAATAAGTAACGGCACTGCGGTATTGGGCTTGGGCAATATAGGCCCCGAAGCAGGCAAGCCCGTAATGGAGGGTAAGGGAATTTTGTTTAAGATATTTGCTGATATTGATGTATTTGACTTAGAGCTTGATACCGAAAATGTAGATGAATTTGTAAAGATTGTAAAAGCACTAGAACCCACGTTTGGCGGCATAAATTTAGAAGATATTAAAGCCCCCGAGTGTTTTGAAATAGAAAGAAGGCTAAAGGCCGAGATGAGTATCCCTGTAATGCATGACGACCAGCATGGTACCGCCATTATATCGGCAGCAGCCTTGCTTAACGCATGTGAAATACAAAAAAAGAAACTTGATAAAATAAAAATTGTAATTAATGGTGCTGGTGCAGCAGCAATATCGTGTACAAGGCTTTATGTATCGCTAGGTGCTCGTAAAGAAAACATTGTGATGCTAGACCGTACAGGCGTAATCCGGGCCAACCGAGAAAACCTAGAAGCTACCAAAGCCGAGTTTGCCACCACCCGAGATATTTTTACCTTAACAGATGCCATTAAAAATGCCGATGTGTTTATTGGCCTTTCATCGGCCGATGTGCTAAGTGTGGATATGTTGCTATCTATGGCCAAAAACCCCATTGTATTTGCCATGGCCAATCCCAACCCCGAAATTGATTACGACCTAGCCGTAAAAACCCGCAAAGATATTATTATGGCCACCGGCCGGTCCGATTTCCCTAACCAAGTAAATAATGTATTGGGTTTCCCTTACATATTTAGAGGAGCACTGGATGTGCGGGCTACGGCCATTAACGAGGCCATGAAAATTGCAGCCGTAAAAGCCCTTGCCGACCTAGCCAAAGAAACCGTACCCGAGGCTGTAAACCTAGCCTACAACACCAAAAATATTCGGTTCGGGAAAGATTATATTATCCCTAAACCTATTGATTTTAGGTTAATTACCGCCGTAGCACCAGCCGTAGCCAAAGCCGCAATGGAATCGGGTGTGGCCCGTATTGATATTAGCGATTGGGAAAAATACAACCACGAACTTAAACAACGCCTAGGGATGGACGATGTGATTTTACGCACCATTACCAACAAGGCCAAGGCCAACCCCAAAAAAGTGGTTTTCGCTGAGGCGGATAATTACAAAATATTAAAATCGGCACAGATAGTTAAAGATGAAGGCATAGCCATCCCTATTTTGCTAGGCAATAAAAGCATTATCAATAAAATTATCCGTGAAAACGAGCTGGAACTAGAGGGCGTTCACATCATCGACCCAGTAGAAGAAAAAGAGCTGTTCGAGAAATTTGCACAAAACCTATATGCCAAGCGTGGCCGCCGAGGTATTAACTTATTTGAAGCACAAAAACTGATGCGAGACCGCAACTACTTTGGCGCATCGATGGTCGAATTTGGCTTGGCCGATGCCTTAATATCGGGGCTAACCCGCAATTATGCCACCACAGTAAAGCCCGCCCTACAAATTATAGGTACCGAAGCTGGCGTAAACCGTGTAGCGGGTATGTATATGATGCTTACCAAACGTGGCCCCGTGTTTTTTGCCGATACCACCATTAATGTAAACCCCGATGCGCAAGAGTTGGTAGATATTACGGTATTGGTAAACAAATCGGTTAAACAGTTTAATATCGAACCCCGTATAGCCCTGCTTTCGTATTCCAACTTTGGCTCGAACGAAGGCGATACCCCACATAAAATTAGCCAAGCGGTAAGCATATTGCACAGCAATTATCCCGATATGGTTGTTGATGGCGAAATGCAAGCCAACTTTGCCCTTAATGCCGGCTTATTAAAAGATAATTTTCCGTTTTCGAAATTAAACGATGGTGCCGCCAATACACTGGTATTCCCCAGCCTCGATGCAGGCAATATTGCCTATAAATTATTACAAGAAATAGGCGGTGCCGAAGCCATAGGCCCCATACTGCTGGGTATGAATAAACCCGTACATGTTTTACAACTAGATAGTTCGGTACGTGAAATTGTAAACATGGTAACCATAGCCGTAGTAGATGTACAAACAAAAGAAGATGCGTTAAATAAAAAAAATGTATTTTCGCATCCCCAAAAATAGCTAAAACATAAAGTATGTACGCATATATTAATGGTAAACTCACTTTTAAATGCCCAGCCTATGTAATCCTGGAAACAGGCGGTATAGGCTATCAATTGCATATTTCGTTACATACATTTGTAGCTATTAAAGACCAAGAAAACTGCAAATTATACGTTTGGCTACATGTAAAAGAAGATGCACATACCCTATATGGTTTTGCCGATGAAGGCGAAAAACGGCTTTTTTTACACCTTATATCAGTAAACGGTATTGGGCCAGGTACAGGCAGGATGATGCTTTCGTCTATCAGCCCTATCGAGATACAAGACGCCATTGTTAAAGGAGATATAAACCAAATTAAACGCATAAAAGGCATAGGCCCAAAATCGGCACAACGCCTAATTATCGAGCTACAAGATAAATTACAAAAAGAAGGCAGTGGCACATTAATATCGGCACCGCTAAACAATACCGCCCGCGAGGAAGCGTTATCAGCATTAATGATGCTGGGTTTTGCCAAAATTGCTGCCGATAAAGCCATCGATACTGTTTTAAAAAACACATCCGAAACATTATCGGTAGAACAAATTATTAAAACAACATTAAAAACATTATAAAAATTTACACGCAATCCCTTTTGAAAAAAATAAGCCTTTTATTTACGTTTACGCTTTTATTTTTGTGCTTGGCGCAGATAAATACTGTGGCGCAAATAAAAAAGCCCGTAGCAAAAAAACCAGCCGATAGCCTTAAATTAAAATATAGGTTTAAAGATAGCTACGCCACTCCGTTTTTTGCACCTACCGAGTTTAGCTTAAACCCTCCCGAAAACCTTAAACGCACCGTTGAGTACGATGCCAAAAACAACCGCTACATTATTAAAGAAATGCTGGGCAATAAACTATACCGCCAGCCACAATACCTTACATTTAAAGAATACCAACAAATAGAGTTAGAAAAAATAAAAAAAGAATATTGGGGTGGTTTAGTAACCAATGCCTCATCGCCAGCTGGCAAAAAAGGCCTGGGCGCAAGCATAAAAATTAGAAATAAAATTTTTGAAACCGTATTTGGCGGCAATACCATAAGCGTAAGCCCCCGTGGTAGTGCCGACCTTACCTTTGGTGGCCGCATAAACCGAAACGAAAACCCCCTATTTAACGAAAAACAAAGGGTACAACGAAACTTCGATTTTAACCAACGCATACAAATGAACCTAGCAGGTAAAATAGGCGAAAGGTTAAAGTTAAACTTAAATTACAGTACCGAAGCCCAGTTTGATTTCGAAAACCAAATTAAGCTAGATTTTCCAGGCAAAAAAGATGATATCCTGCAACGATTAGAACTTGGCGTAGTTAGTTTTCCGCTTACTACACAGTTAATTACGGGTACACAAGCCTTGTTTGGCGTAAAAACACAATTGCAGTTTGGTCGCCTAGGCATTACTTCTTTGTATTCGCAACAGCGCTCGCAAGCCAAAGAAATTACCATTACCAACGGCTCGCAACAAAACGAATTTAGGATAACCTCCGATGCGTATGAAGCCAACAAGCACTTTTTTTTAGCGCAATACTTTCGCAATAATTACAATAAGGCAATGGCAAATTTGCCCATTATCACTTCGCAAGTAAACATTACAAAGCTAGAGGTATGGGTAACCAATAAAACCAATAGCACCACCGACTCGCGAGATATATTGGCTTTTATGGATTTAGGCGAAAACGAGCCTTCCAATACCAAACTTTTTCAAGGAGGAGCAGGATTTAGTGGTTTACCATCAGCTTTTTCAGACCCTAATTTCCCTCAAGTTCAATCCAATAATTTACTACAACAAATACCTGCAAATGCCCGCCTTACAAATAATAACGAAGTAGATGATTTTTTTCAGAACAATGGCGGCCCCGATAACTATACCAAACTTACCTATGCCCGTAAACTTACCGAAAAAGAATATACCCTTAACCCTATACTCGGTTTTATATCGTTAAACGCTGCTTTAAATACCGATGAAGTATTGGCCGTAGCCTACCGCTATACGGTAAACGGGGTAGAGTACCAAGTGGGCGAGTTTTCGAACGACCGAACAGTAGATTTGGCCAGCCCAAAAGTACTTTTTACCAAGCTATTAAAAAACCAAACCATTAAAACCAAATTGCCTATTTGGAATTTGATGATGAAAAATATTTATGCCCTTAATGCCTACGAAATTAGCCCTCAGGATTTTAAACTTAGCATTACAAGGGTAGATAACGATAAAGGCGTAGAAAACCCAACCATAAACGAAGGTGAAAAAAAAGACCCCGTTAATCCTGTAAACCCACTAAAAAGAACCAAGCTATCTGGTAAACTATGGCTACAAGTTACAGGCCTTGATAGGATAAACCAACAGCGAGATGCAGTACCCGATGGCTATTTTGATTTTATACCTGGCGTAACCATCGACCCTACCAATGGCCGTATTATATTTCCATTTATCGAACCTTTTGGTAAAGATTTAGAAGCTAAATTTGATAACGTTACCGAACAAGCCCTAATAAAAAAATACGTTTTCCAGCCGCTGTACGATTCGACCCAAGCCCTTGCACAGCAATTACACCCCGAGTTAAATAGGTATATCATTAAAGGAACGTACCAATCGCAGGTAAGCTCCGAGTTTCAGTTAAATGCCATTAATGTTCCCGAGGGCTCGGTAGTGGTAACATCAGGTACGTTAAAACTCACCGAAGGAGCCGATTATACCGTTGATTATAATGTAGGACGGGTTAAAATTTTAAACTCGGCTTTGCTAAGCTCGGGGCAACCCATAAAAATACGCTTAGAGAGCAACGAACTATTTGGCGTACAGCAAAAAACACTTTTTGGTACCCGTTTAGATTATAAAATAAGCGAAAAAATAAATTTTGGTGCTACCTATTTAAAACTTACCGAACAGCCTTTAACCCCTAAAGTAAATTTTGGGGAAGAATCTGTATCTAATAGCATTTACGGCTTTGATGTAAATTACAGTGCCAGCAGTAGGTTTTTAACCCGAATGATTGATAAGTTGCCCTTTATATCAACCAAAGCTCCCTCGTCGGTATCGTTTAGTGGCGAGTTTGCAAAGTTTCAGCCAGGCCACCCTAAAGCCTTAAACTTTGCAGGAAACACCACAGGGGCAAGTTATATTGATGATTTTGAAGCCAGCCGATCCATTATAGATTTAAAAGCCGCCACCATGTGGCAAATATCGGGTACGCCACAATATTTTTCGGAGGCTAAATTATCCAATGATTTGACCTACGGATTTAACCGAGCAAAGATGTCGTTTTTTAATATCGACCCTTTGTTTTATAACCGATCGGGAAGTTTAACACCAGATAATATTAGAAACAATAAAGCCGAACTATCCGACCCTTATGTGCGTGAAGTGGTAGAAAACGAGGTTTTTCCGTTTAGGCAAAACCCATCGGGTACACCATTATCACTGCCTACCTTTAATGTTGCCTATTACCCTACATTGCGTGGGCCTTATAATTTTACAGCCACAGGCCTAAGGCCCGATGGTACCTTTAGCAACCCAAGAAACAAGTGGGGCGGTATTTTTAGGCGTATTGATAACAATGATTTTGAAGCCTTAAATATCGAATTTATCGAATTTTGGGTGCTCGATCCCTTTATTAAAAACCCTAATGCTAGCGGTGGCGATTTATACTTTAACCTAGGAAACATATCAGAAGATGTATTACGTGATGGCCGAAAAGGATTAGAAAACGGCTTGCCTGCCGATGGCGACCCCAGCCGTACCGAGGCTACCGCATGGGGAATTGTACCCAAGTTACAGCCTATTATACAAGCATTTGATAACAACCCCGATGCTAGGCAAAAACAAGATGTAGGTATTGATGGAATAAGCAGTGCCGATGAGCGACAAAAATTTGCAACTGTTTTACAACCCATTGTGGCACAATTAAATCCCCAAGCCGCCGCACAATTAAATGCCGACCCCGCATCTGATGATTACGTTTATTTTAGAGGCCCACAATTAGACCAACAAAATGCTGGCATATTAAAACGCTACGAAAACTTTAATGGTACCGAGGGAAACTCGAAAACTGCCCAACAATCAACCAACGAACTAGGTATCGAAAACTCGGCAGCAACCGCCCTGCCCGATGGCGAAGATTTGAATAGGGACAATAACCTTACCCGGTCCGACGAATATTACCAATACAAGGTAAGCATGCGCCCTCAAGATTTAGAAGTAGGTAAAAACAATGTTGTAGATAAAATTACTTCGACCATAAAACTGGTTGACGGTAGCTCGCAAAGTGCCACTTGGTATCAATTTAGAGTGCCCATAGCACAATTCAATGATAAAATAGGAAACATACAAGATTTTAGGTCGATACGTTTTATGCGAATGTTTATGACCGATTTTGACGAAACTACCATACTCCGTTTTGCAAAGTTGCAACTTATACGGGGCGAATGGCGTAGGTATAATGCCGAAAAAAGCATCTCCAAAGAAATTAAAGACCCTGGCACTTCGGGTATTGATAACTCGTTGCTTGATGTAGGTGTAGTAAATATCGAAGAAAACGGATCGAAAACACCTATCCCTTATGTAGTGCCCCCTGGTATTTTGCGTGAAAAAGATTTTTCGAACTTTAGGGGCGAAAGCCGCCAAAATGAGCAATCGCTATTGCTAAAAGTACAAAACCTACAAGATGGTTACTCGCGGGCGGCTTACAAAACTACTATCAACGATTTTAGGTCGTACAAACGCTTACAAATGTTTATCCACGCCGAAGGCCAGCAGCTTAGAGATGGCGAAGTAAATGCTTTTTTACGTGTAGGAACCGATTATCAGGATAACTATTACGAGTACAATATCCCGCTAAGGGTAACCCAACAAGGCACCCGCGACCCCGAGCTTATATGGCCAGCCCAAAACCGTATGGAAATTGAATTTAAACAATTTCAACTAGCCAAAACAGCCCGTAATGCGGCAATAATTAGAGGAGAGCATCCATCTGTAAACGACCCATATCTTTACCCTATAGATGCCACAAACAGCATTATTATTAAAGGCCAGCCCGATTTAAGTAAGGTGCGTACCATAATGCT
>JAAFJW010000120.1 GCA_013298995.1 Sphingobacteriales bacterium
TTTATGTTGCACCTTTTGGGGGATAAGCATTGCCGAATTGCGTAATATTACGATAGGGAAATCAACACCATAATAACCAAAAGTAGCTTTTAATTGCAACCAATAGGTAACTTCGGCAGCACCGCCAATGTAGGCAATATTGGGCAGTATAGCTTCTTGGTACAAAGGGCGCATTAAGGCATTGGGGCTAAACCTTTCGGGGTGTTTATCTATTTCGTTTAAAAGTTCTTGCTCGGTAAATTTTATATCAGTACTTAACACTTGGTAGCTATTGTTGTTAAATATTATGCGCTCTCGTAAACTATCTTTTAAATAAAAAAAATTGATTTCTCGGGCATTTACTTGCGGTTTTATACCAATTTCTATTAGTTTTTTATCGCTTTGGCTGATGTACTTAAAACTGTTTTGCTGTACAATATCTTGCTTGATAATGGGGCTAAACTGCGCTTTTAAACGGGCATCGTCGGCATCTAAAATAACCAAACCATATTGCCCAAAAAGCTGGTTTACCAAGTAGCGTGTGGCTGCAGCAAGAGTATCAAATTGGGTATAAGCGGTGTTTATAATTTGGGTTAAAGCATTGGCTTTAAGCCCCGAACCTAAAATTTGGGTGTATTGTTCTAACGTGTTTTTAATATTTTGGGTGCTTAAACGGCCTGTTGCTCCAGTTGTTTTTATATCCCAACTTATTTTTTTACCGCCAATGTGGGTATGGTTAATTTCCTCAAAATCGTGGTCTTCGGTAGCCATCCAATACAGGGGTACAAAGTTATAATTGGGAAATTGTTGTTTTAAATCGTCGGCTAGTTTTATAGCTGTAACTATCTTAAAAATAAAATATAATGGCCCTGTAAAAATATTTAATTGGTGGCCAGTAGTAATGGTAAAAGTATTTTTTTGTTGTAGGTTTTGGAGGTTTGATTTTAGTTTTTCGGATTGATTATCAGTGTTTTGGTATTGAGATTGTAGTGCATTAACCAATAAGTTTCTATCAACTTTTACGGTTTTTTGTTTGATAATTTTTTCGAAAGTGCTACTATTTGGAAACTCGTTTATAAACGGTTTAAGGGTTTCATCTTCGGCCAAATACCGTAAAACGGTGGACGAAAAACAGCCAGTTTCTTTGTAGTTGATGTATTGCGCTTCCATTAAAAAAACTAAAATAGTGTAAATTGTTGGAATACGCTAAGCATATATTTCACTAATCAGATAATTTAAAGCGTTTTCGCCAATAATATCAATAGCTTTTGCTGGTGTATTTGTAATTTCGTTTACGGGTACATTCAAATACTTAAAAAACGATTGTACGGCTTCTATAAATGGTTTGTTTTTAAAATCTTGTAGTATGTTCATAGCTTTGATTTTTTGATGTAGTTGGTAATACTTTCTACCTTATCTACAAACTCTTTATTTGATGGAAAAAAGGCACTTATGTTTTTGGGTAATTCTTTGTTTAAAGTATAAGTTGCAATACCTATGGGTTTATTAATATCTTGCAAGGCAAACTCAACAGTAGTTCTGTTTTTAGATTTACAAATAATAACACCTATACTGGGGTTTTCGTGATTTTTTTTGATTAACTTATTTAGAGCCGATAAATAGAAATTCATTTTACCTGCCATTTCGGGCTTAAATTCATCAATTTTCAAATCTATTGCTACCAAGCATTGTAATTCTCGATGGTAAAAAATCTATTTTAAATGTTTTATCATCATATTTTACTGGATACTGGTTGCCTATAAATGAAAAATCGCCACCAAGTTCAAATAAAAAATTTCGGATGTTTGTTAGAATTGCTTGTTCTAATTGTGCTTCGTTATAAGGTTCGGTAAGGTTTAAAAAATCAAATATGTATTCGTCTTTAATAATTAAATCCGCATTTTTGGCTATATCAATTTGGAGCGTTTCCGAAAAATTAGTCTGATTTAACAGCGTGTTTTGGTAATGATTATTATCAATTGCATTGATTAGCAAGGTTTTTGACCATTTAAATTTTTTGGTCATATTGATATAATAAAACCTTTGGTGTTCGTCTTTACATTTTTCTAAAATAAGTATATTGTGTGTCCAAGGAATTTCTGCCACCAATGGTGGCATAATTAAGCTGCTATCAAAATATTGTTCATAAAAGGTTCTCATTCGCCATAAATTACGAGCAGAAAACCCATTTACACCAATAAATTCTTTTTGCAGTTCGAGGGCTAAAATTTCTACAATGCCTTTACCCCAGCCATATTGCTTTTACCTTTAAAGTATTGTTTTTCCAATACTCCAATACAATTTAATTTGCGCTGCATTTACTTTTTGCAAAGCTTGGTATTGGGCCTTTTTTATTTGGTTTTTAATTTCCTGAATAAAATGGATTTGGCTTGTTTCTAACATTTTAGCTACTTATAAATTTTCCAATTCGTTTACTATAACTTGTATAAGTTGTTCTTTTGTTGGCAATTGTACTAAATATTTACTTACAAAAAGGGTTTCTTCCATACCAGCAAGGGCGTATTCTACCATTTTATTTCCTTTTTGGGTACATAGCAAAATACCAATGGTAGGGTTATCGTTGGTTTGTTTTACGGTATCGTTATAACAGGCTACATAACTGTTAAGCTGCGAAAGGTGTTCGTGTTTAAACTTATCAACTTTTAGTTCGATTAAAATATGGCATTTTAGTAAGCGATGATAGAAAACCAAATCTATAAAATAATATTCGTCATCAATTAATATACGTTTTTGGCGGGCTTCAAAACAAAAACCATTGCCAAGTTCGATAATAAAATTTTGAAGATGGTTAATTAAAGCTTCCTCTAATTGGTTTTCGTGTACAAGGTGTGTATTTTGTAAACCTAAAAAATCGAAAAAATAAATAGATTTTATAGCATCAGTAGCTGTTTCTGGTACTATTTTGTTGTTAAGTTGTGTAAATGCTAAATCAGTATTGGTGCTTAAACCTACTCGTTCAAAACTTAGTGTGGCTATTTGTTTTTTTAACTCCCTAACCGAAAGTGTATTTTTTATGGTTGATAATTCGTAAAATTTACGTTTAGTAATATCTTTTATTTTTATTATTTCTACAAAATGCGAATAAGATATTTGGGTAAATATTTGGGTGTAATAGGTTTCATCTTCTTGTATTTTAGTTGTTTGCAATTCGGGGGACAGTGTCCCCCGAATTGGGATAACGTTTTTTGATAGTTGTTTATAAACGGGTAAAAAGGATATAAAATCAATAAATAACGCATAAGTATTATAAAAACTGCGTATGGTTCTTAAATCACGTTCGTTAATTTTAATGTTTATTAATTTAAGTTCTTTGGCTAATTGGTTTAATAATTTAGTGCCATACTGGGCTCTGTCGTCGCCATTTTGCTCAAATTCTACAATATAATATCCTATAAGCCAGTTGCGTAAAGTAATATGGCTATTTACGGCTTTTACTGCACTTTGTTGTAAGGTTTGGTGCGTTTGGTTTATTTGGGATATTAAATGCAGGTATTTCATATTTAACTAATTGTTGTACACGTAATTAAGTCAAAATTACCGTAGTTGTATTTTTGCTAAATATTGCCTTACGGCTGATAAATAAGCTAATGCACCGATTGTAAAATAACCTGTAACTACATCTAATACACCATCTTCGTTATATTTTGTTAGCCATTGGTGTACCTTTAA
Source organism: Sphingobacteriales bacterium (assembly GCA_013298995.1). Lineage (GTDB taxonomy): Bacteria > Bacteroidota > Bacteroidia > Sphingobacteriales > Sphingobacteriaceae > Pseudopedobacter. Next base: position 3,670 of record JAAFJW010000120.1, read on the forward strand.
TTTTTGGTTTTCGTTGTCAATTATCATAGGTGTAATTTATACATAACTTATGTAATCTCACAAATACTTTAATTGAATTAAAACTCGGTTTACTCCCCTACACAATACTACCGTACAAATCAAACTCTTCGGCTCTATCCACTTTTACATTTACAAAACTGCCTGGGGTGGCGTAGTTTTGGGCGGTGTTAATTAATACTTCGTTATCCACCTCGGGCGAGTCGAACTCGGTACGGCCTATAAAATAATCGCCCTCTTTTCTATCCACCAAAACTTTGTAGGTATTGCCTATTTTTTGCTGGTTTAAATGGTACGATATACCTTGTTGTATTTCCATAACAGCCTCTACACGTTGTTGTTTCACATCTTCGGGTACATCGTCAATCAAATCGTAAGCGTGGGTTTTTTCTTCATGTGAATAAGTAAAACAGCCCAATCTATCAAACCTAGTATCGGCCACCCACTGTTGCATTTCTTCAAAATCTTGCTCGGTTTCGCCTGGGTAGCCGCATATTAAGGTGGTACGCATGGCAATATTTGGCACTTTATCCCTAATTTGGTTTACTAGGTCGATGGTTTTTTGTTTGGTATTTCCACGTCGCATTGATTTTAGCATCGCATCCGAAATGTGTTGCAACGGCATATCTAAATAGTTACAAATATTGCTACGCTCGTTCATCACATCCAAAATATCCATCGGAAAACCAGTAGGGTACGCATATTGTAACCGTATCCATTCAATGCCTTCCACATCCGAAATCCTACGCATTAAATCGGCCAGTTTACGTTCGTTATATAAATCAATGCCGTAATAGGTTAAATCTTGGGCAATTAAAATCAATTCTTTGGTGCCGTTTTTTGCCAAATGTTTGGCTTCTTTTACCAGTTCGTCTATCGGTTTCGATACGTGTTTGCCACGCATAAGCGGTATGGCGCAAAACGAACAAGGGCGGTTGCAGCCTTCGGCAATTTTAAAATAAGCGTAGTGCGATGGGGTGGTTAGTAGGCGTTCGCCCAGTAACTCGTATTTGTAATTTGCGCCTACGGTTTCTAGTAATTTGGGTAAATCGTTAGTGCCAAAATAAGCATCCACATTGGTAATTTCGGCTTCTAATTCGGGCTTATACCTTTCGGATAAGCAGCCTGTAACAATCACTTTACCTACTTTTCCTTTATCTTTTAGCTCGCTGTATTGCAATATGGTGTCGATAGATTCTTGCTTGGCATTATCAATAAAACCACAAGTGTTTATAATTACAATATCGTTTTTTTTATTGGCTTCGGCTTCATGCACCACATCAAAAAAGTTACCTTTTAATTGTCCCATAAGCACTTCGCTATCGTAGGTGTTTTTTGAGCAGCCTAAGGTAATTACGTTAATTCGGGGTTTAATGGCGGGTGGGGCTAGTTTTACTTTCATATTTATTGTAATGGCAAATATGGTGATTTTTGTGCGGGTTTAAAAATATGCAAATAGTTGCTGCAAGGCTAACGCATTAAAAATTTACGGGTATCTGTAAATAGTTTACAGTTATTGCGGCAATCTATTAAGCTAAAGGATTTGGGTTTTATCATTTTTTATACTATTTAAAAGCCACCGTTGTGGTGCATTTTTCCACGCAACACCCATTTTTACACACACCTATAAAAACACAATATCATTTACCACAGCACTACCTGCTTTTTCGTTTAAGTTTTCGATAATTTGCGCCCGCATCATCACCAACTGGTTTTTTATTACTGATGATTCTATGCGTACAAACAGCTTTTTATCTCTAATAAAAATTTCTTTGGTACGGTTGGCCACGGCTACGCCCACCACCTCTTGCCACGATGTTACGGCATTGGTTTCGTCAAATTTACCCTTTAGCCGATAAACTTTTAGCAACTGCTCCATTGCCTCTTTTAGGGTTTTATCGTTAGTGCGGCTCATTTATTTTACCTTTATCCATCTCAAAAATTTGGGGTGTTTTGCCTATCTCATTAAAAATAAACTTAATACGGCTGGCATTGGTATCGGTAATAAAAATCTGACCAAAATCTTCGTCCGATACCATTGTCATCAATTTTTTAATGCGGTGTTCGTCCAGTTTATCAAATATATCATCCAGCAATAGCAGCGGTTTAAATCCTTTTAAATCATTTAAAATACTGTATTGTGCCAATTTTAAGGCAATTAAAAAGGATTTTTGTTGCCCCTGCGAGCCAAATTTTTTTAAAGGCATACGCCCAATGGTAAACACCAGCTCGTCTTTATGTATGCCCGTTGTGGTGCGTTGCAATATACGGTCGCGTTGTAGGCTATTGCTCAATAAATTTTTAAAACTACCCGTAAATAATTGCGATTCGTACACCAGCTCCACGGCTTCGGTTTGGTTGCTAATATATTGGTAATGTTTATTAAAAATAGGCATAAATACCTCGATAAAAGCCTTCCGTTTTTCAAAAATTTTTGTGCCACAAGCCACCAATTGCTCATCAAAAACCTCTAGTAAGCTAGCATCAAAATTACCCCTCTCGGCAATATGTTTAAGCAAGGCGTTACGGTTTTGCAGGGTTTTATTGTAAATAATTAGCTCGTCTAAATAATAATTATCCGTTTGCGATAGGGCGTTATCAATAAATTTTCGCCGCTCTTCGCTGCCCTCCAGTATCAGGCTAATATCATTAGGCGAAATCATCACCAACGGAAAAAGCCCAATATGATCGGCCAGCCTCGGGTATTCTTTCTTATTTCTTTTAAACTGTTTTTTTTGGTTTTTTTTTACACCTACCGCAATTAGCTCCTCGGTATCGTTTTTATTAAACTTACCTTGAATTACAAAAAAATCTTTATCTGATCGGCCAGCCTCGGGTATTCTTTCTTATTTCTTTTAAACTGTTTTTTTTGATTTTTTTTTACACCTACCGCAATTAGCTCCTCGGTATCGTTTTTATTAAACTTCCCTTGAATTACAAAAAAATCTTTATCATGCTTAATTTGCTGGCTATCAATAGGGTTAAAATAACTTTTACACAGCGAAAGGTAATGTATAGCGTCCAGCAAATTGGTTTTTCCGGCACCGTTATTTCCTGTAAAAGCATTCACAGTATCCGAAAACGAAAGCTCGGCTTCATCGTAATTTTTGAAATTTATAAGCGAAAGGGTTTTAAGGTGCATTAAAAACAAAGATAAAATAATCGTACCAACTGTAAACTTAAAAAACTAAAGTATTTCGATAATTTATTTGGGCGTTCGGGCGGGCTTTACGCTACAATCTTTTTTTTATCCCCCTAGCCCCATGGGCTGGGGGATAAAAAAAAGGATTTTCGCTTCAATCCCTAACGCAAGCCTGTGCTTCATAAACATAATTGCCTAATTTAAAACAGCCAAAGGTTTAACTTTTTCCCCTAGCTTTTAACACGCTACAATTAAAATAAAAATCCAGCCTTAATACCTTAATTATTTTAATAAACTTACAACTATGAAAATGATTACAATTTCGACTAAATTTAGCCCTCAAATAAAACACAAAACCATGAAAATATTATTTGCTATACAAGGTACAGGTAACGGGCATATTAGCCGAGCAAGGGAAATTATCCCCTATTTACAACAGCATGGCGAGCTTGATATTTTAATAAGCGGCACACAGGCCGATGTTGCCTTATCGCAACCTGTTAAATACAGGTTTCATGGTTTTAGCTTTGTATTTGGTAAAAACGGAGGCGTTAATCATTGGCAAACATTTAAAATTATCAAGCTAAGGCAATTTTGGAAAGATATGCACAGCATACCCATACACGATTATAACCTCATAGTAAACGACTTTGAACCCTTAACCGCCTGGGCCTGTAAATTAAAAAA
>JAAFJW010000121.1 GCA_013298995.1 Sphingobacteriales bacterium
GCAAACATTTAAAATTATCAAGCTAAGGCAATTTTGGAAAGATATGCACAGCATACCCATACACGATTATAACCTCATAGTAAACGACTTTGAACCCTTAACCGCCTGGGCCTGTAAATTAAAAAAAGTTAACAGCGTTTCGCTAAGCCATCAAGCATCATTTGTGTCGAACAAAACACCTCGACCAGCCAAAGGCGGCCCCAAATATGCCGAGTGGATTTTAAATTATTATGCTCCCACCAGCCACCACATTGGTTTTCATTTTAAAACTTACGATAATTTTATACACACTCCAGTGATACGCTCGCAAATACGCCAATTGCACTCACAAAACCTAGGCCATTACACCGTTTATTTACCCGCTGTTGACGATAAAAAACTTATCAAGCATTTGCTAGCCCTACCCAATACACAGTGGCAAGTATTTAGTAAACACCAAAAAACCCCTTATACTTATGCCAATGTAAAAGTAAATACCATATCAAACGAGGCCTTTAATACCAGCCTAGCCACTTGCGAGGGTTTACTTACAGGTGGCGGTTTCGAGGGTCCCGCCGAAGCACTTTATTTGGGTAAAAAGCTATTAATGGTACCCATGCACAACCAATACGAACAAGTATGTAATGCCGAAGCCGCCCGCTTGCTAGGCGTACCTGTAATTACCAAAATTGATACTACTTTTTCGCAAAAGCTAAAAAAATGGATAGCCGATAGCCCCAAAATTGACGTTAATTTCCCTGACGAAACCCGAGCTATTGTAGCAAATATGGTGCGTAAATATGCCTCGTAATATATTTTACCTATACTTGCAATGTAAATACAATAGACTATGATTAAGCTATTTAGAAACGCTCATCCTTTACATATTTTTTTGCTGGCAGGTATAACCTTTGCCCTGCGTATCGTATATATTGTGCATTTGCCTAGCGGTGTACAGCAACCTTTTGTTTCCCTATTACAGCAAATGCTGCTACCCCACCCTTACGGCTTTTACATTAGCCCTATTAATAATGTAATTACGGCAGGTATCATTGTATTTATACAAGCATTATTGCTTAACCTTATTATTAATAAATACAGTGTTTTGGGTAAACAAACGTATTTGCCCGCCCTGTTTTTTATCATCAGTTGTAGCATATTGAGTCCATTTTTAACGCTTTCGCCAGCACTACTGGCCAATTTTTTTTTACTCTATATTTTTAATAAACTACTATCAAGCTATAAACAGCCCGATGCCATAAGCACTTTATTTGATATTGGGCTGGCCATTGGGCTAGCCACTATTTTGTATTTCCCACTATTTGTGTTACTACTGTGGGTGTGGCTATGTTTAATAATTTTACGCCCGTTTTACTGGCGTGAGTGGTTAAGCCCATTGATAGCTTTTCTGTTAATTCAGTTTTTTTTGTTTGTATTTTATTATTACAACGATAGGTTAAACCTAATGCTTCGGTTTTGGCAACCCTTATACAGCCCCTTAAAAACACTTATCAGCGTACAAGCAAGCACTTATTGGGCATTGTTACCCTTATGTATTGCGCTTATGTTAGGCTTTGTACAGCTACGGTTAAACTTTTTTAAAACCTTTGTTTTGGTACGCAAAACCTTTATTGTTTTATTGCTACTTTCGTTGGTAGTATTATTTTCATTTTACCTAAACCCTGTTTTTCAGCTTTCGCATTTTACCTTACTGGCCATACCCATAGCTACTGTATGCGCTTACTATTTTTTAAATGCCCAGCTAAAATGGATATACGAAACACTGTTTTTTTTAATCCTCGTTTTCGTACTGTATTTTCAATTTACAGCCTAATCAAATTTTAACCATAAATAACAGTAATTGAAACTAATTTTTAATAATTTTGCTTGATAAAAAAAAACGAATTAAGAAATGAAATTTGGTGTAGTAGTATTTCCTGGGTCCAATTGCGACCAAGATTTGGTAGATGTAATTGAAAGCATACCAGGCCAGCAAGCCGTAAAACTTTGGCACAAAGACCACGATTTACAAGGCGTAGATTTTGTGGCCCTACCTGGCGGTTTTTCCTTTGGCGATTACCTTCGCTCGGGGGCTATTGCTAGGTTTTCGCCTATTATGCAGCAAGTTATAGCCTTTGCCCACAAGGGAGGATACGTAATGGGGATATGCAATGGTTTTCAAATATTAACCGAAGCAGGCTTACTACCTGGCGCATTATTGCATAACGATGCCCGAAAATTTATCTGTAAAAACACCTATATAAAAGCCCAAACCAACAACAGCTTACCCACATCAAAACTAAGTTTAACCCAAGCCTTAAAAATACCCATTGCCCATGGCGAAGGTAAATTTTACGCTGCTGCGGATGAATTAAAACGCCTAAACGATAACAACCAAGTGCTTTTTAGGTATTGCGACCAAGCAGGCAACATCACCGCTGAGGCCAACCCTAATGGCTCCCTAGAAAACATTGCAGGTGTGTGTAATACAAGCCGAAATGTGTTTGGAATGATGCCGCACCCCGAACGGGCGGCCAACCCTATTTTGGGCAACCAAGATGGCATGGCAATTTTCGAATCAATACTATCGCTGGTAAATGCTTAAATGAATAATTTGGTTATCGATATTGGCAATACATTTACCAAAATAGCCGTATTTAATGGCAATAATATTATTAATTTCGCTAAGGCGGAGGATGTAAATGCGCACAATTACACCGCCATTTGCCAGCAGTATATGATTGATAAAATCATGGTATCATCAGTAGCGGATAATACGCCCGAACAATTATCGGCCCTAGCCAAAAAAAAAGAAATATTATTTTTTAACCACCTTAGCCCAAGCCCTATACGCAACCACTACCAAAGCCCACAAACACTCGGCCTAGATAGGCTAGCCGCTGTTATTGGTGCAAAAAAAATATATGCTAAAAACCCCGTTTTGGTTATAGATGCTGGTACCTGTATTACCTACGATTGTGTAGATACCAACAGTAATTACTACGGAGGTAGTATTTCCTTAGGCTTAAATATGCGTTTAAATGCCTTAAACCAGCAAACACAAAAACTCCCCTTGGTAAAATTTGATGATACCTTTGCGCAATTATACGGTACCAATACCCAACAATCCATTTTATCGGGCGTGGTAAATGGCACACTAGCCGAAGTAAATCAATTTATAAACAACTATAATGCGCTTAACGCCGATTTAAAAATTATACTTTGCGGTGGCGATGCTGCGTTTTTTGATACCCGATTAAAAAATAGCATCTTTGCCTACCAAGTTATTTGCGAGCCGCATTTGGTGCTTATCGGGTTAAACACCCTTTTAAATTATCAGAATGATTAAAATACAAAAATATTATTTTACCCTTGTTTTACTTGTAATGTGCTTGGCGGTTATGGCACAATCAACCACCAATTCGCCCTACTCTAAATTTGGCTTAGGCACTATAAAAGGAGCTTACCTGCCACAAAATAAAGGAATGGGTAATTTGGCCTTTGGTATAAGCAGTTATGGCGGTTATCAAAATATAAATATATCCAACCCAGCATCGTACGCCCATATACGCTTAACCACGTTTGATATTGGCGCAAGCGGCGAAATACAAAATCTGAACAAAAACGGCCTTTCCGAAAAAGGGTTTAATGGCGCATTAAGCCATTTGGCATTTGCAATACCAGTTACCCAAAAATCGGCACTTAGTTTCGGTTTATTACCTTACAGCAACTTAGGATATAACTTTACCAATGCTGCCCGTGTAGATACTTTTAATATAGAACATATTTATAGTGGCGAAGGTGGTTTATCAAAAGCTTATTTGGGCTACGGCATACAATTGGGCAAGCACTTTAGTATAGGGGCTAATGTTACTTATTTGTTTGGCAATTTAAAACAAAGCGCATCTACCGAGTTTTCAAAGTATGTGGGGTTTTTAAACTCGCGTAAGCAAACCGAAAATAGTGTAGGTGGCCTAGTGGCCGAATACGGCATACAATACACAACAGCCCTAAATAAAAAAACCAAACTAACCATTGGTTATGCGGGTAATGCAAATACAAACTTACATGCCGCTAATAAAATTTTATACACAAGGTATCAAAAAGCCATTTCTACCGACAGGGAATTTGTAAGCGATACCTCGCTGTTTCAAAACAATACATCGGGTAAATTGCTATTGCCCACAAGCAATAACTTTGGTTTTAGCATCCAAAAACTAAACCATTGGCTTATAGGTGCCGATTTTAGAACAACAGGCTGGGCGCAATTGGTACGAAACGATGTAAACCAAAACTTAAATAACAGTTGGGGCGTATCGGTAGGTGGGCAAATTACACCCAACGTAAATGCTGTATCTAATTATTTGGCATTAATTGATTATCGCTTGGGTATTAATTACGATAAAACGTATATGACCGTAAGCCAAATAGATATAAAATCGAGCAGCCTAAACCTAGGCTTGGGCTTGCCTTTGCTATCGGGGCGTAGCACATTTTATAAAATTAATCTAGCTGCCGAAATTGGTAAACGTGGCACTACCGATAATAATTTAGTGAAAGAGAAATTTGTAAACATCCATTTAGGCTTTACCATTAACGATAGGTGGTTTCAAAAATATAAATTTGATTAATCAAACATGTGCCCTCCTCGTGTAGTATTTTATAGTTGCATTGCCCTGCTTGTTATACAAAGTTGCAAAAGCGATATTAGTAAGCTAAAAGCCCTAAAACTTAAACGTAAAATAACCACCGAAACTACCCTAAATGCCGAAATGATTTACAGCGACTCGGCAAAAGTAAAAGCAAAACTAAATGCACCACTTTTACTAAATAACAAAACCGATAGCCCTTACTACGAAATGCCCAAGGGCATTCAGGTTGTTTTTTATGATGATAGCCTAATACAATCGAGCAAAGTAACATCCGATTATGCCATTACTAAAGACAATCAAAAAATAGTAGAATTGCGAAAAAACGTAGTTGCGGTAAACAATAAGGGCGAAACTTTTAAATCCGAAGAACTTATATGGGACCAAAATAAGCGAATATTTTTTTCGAACAAGGTGGTAAATATTGCTACAAAATCGGCCGAAATATCGGGAACCAAGTTTTGGGCAAAAGAAGATTTTAGTTATTACGAAATAAAACAAGGTGCCGGGCCCTTAACATTTAAAGATAATTTAACGAGAGAATAAAACGCCTCTATAAATCAGGTAATTATCTTTAGGTTTCGAGCTAAATCTTTAAAATAACCGTTGCTCCATATATCCAAAACTTTGGCATCGGGTATAAACCTAACAATATCGGCCTTAACTCGGCCAATATCTACGGCATTAATTTTGGCATCAAGCAATTCTCTAAACTCGGTTTCCGATAAAGTTTGCTTCGGCCAATCGCCACTATCTTGCGCCCGTATTAAAAAATGGTTTAGGTTTAAAACCGTTCCCTTTTTAATATACCACTCCATATCGTACCAGTCGCGGCCTTTTACATTATTTTTCCATTTGCGAAACAGCAAAGCATGCATTTTACCTGCAAATAAATCCTCTATTGTAAAGCATTTTACATAAAACGAAAATGGTTTTAGCAATAACCGTTCTTCGGTTTTAAAACCTAATGGAGGCAGGGTATCCACCTCTAGTTTAATTTTTATATTGGTGTTTTGGCTTATCCCGCTTTGCGGCATTATACCCTCTAAAACCAGTTCTTTCCATATAGTTTCTGATTTTAAAAACGCCGATTCGATATTGTTTTGATTCGTTTTTATTTTCTCTTTTACCGTAACCTGCATCCCCAATGCTTCAAACTCGGTTACAATGGCAGCTAAATATTTATCTAACGAAAAATGCGCATCAACCGCCAATAGCGAAAAATCCAAATCCTCCGAGTACCTATTTAAACCATAAAATATACGCAAAGCTGTACCGCCATAAAAGGCAGCTTTTTCAAAAAAACCAGCCCTTTGAAGCCCTGCAAGCGCAATTTCTTGCATAATTTCTCGCAGGGCTTCAAAGGCTTCATCTTTATTGCTAAGCGGATAAGTTTCTAACCATTCTTTTATCATAAGCGTTCTAGGGTTTTAATAAGCATTAATAACGTATCTTTTTTAGGGGCATTAGGCAACCAAGTACGCATTATATTTGTATCAAACGATTGCAAGCCACTTTCGTCTATTCTTAGGTTTTCTAACAAATACGCCATTACCATTTTTGGGCTTCTAAAAATTATACCGCTTGTGGTAATTATTTTATCGCATAGTGCTTTTTCGGGCATCACCATCATTACCGTTTGCTGCGTTGATAAACTTACCTGCTGTATGCCAAACGAGTAATAAGGCAAAGGCAAACGCGTATAGCTAAACAAGCCTTCGGGCGTATTAAAACTACGAGATGCTTTTGTGGTAACCGATGTAATTTGGTAAACCCGTTCGGGTATTAATTGGTAATGTGCCAATGCGCTATCTAGCGAAATACAACTAGGCCCCATAATGTGGTTAGCCAATAAAAAAGGCTCGGGTTTGTTTACCATCAGCGCTGGCCCAGCAATATACAAGCCTTTACGTATAGCACTTAACACCCCTTGGTTTAGCATTTGGTGTATTTTATCGTTTGGCCTTTGGTACTCGGCTAGGGCTTCCATTACCATATTGTGGGTAATGGGCTGGGTGGCGTAGTAACGTATTTTATTATCTAATTGCATACACAAATGTATAATTTTATTATGATAATCTGAAATTTTCAGATTATATTATCAAAATTATACAATATTTACCGCTACTTACTTTGCAAAGTAAACCCAATCTCACAAAAAAAGCCACTCCCGAAAAAATCAGAAGCGGCTTTTAAAAAATGTATAAAAAATATTAAGCCAGTTTGGCTAATTCCTCGGCCATGGCAGCACCAATACCCGCAGGCGACTCTACCACACGAATGCCACATTCGGCCATAATTTTCATTTTTGCAGCAGCAGTATCATCTGCACCGCCTACTATAGCGCCAGCATGCCCCATACGGCGGCCAGCAGGGGCAGTTTGCCCAGCTATAAAACCAACTACAGGCTTAGTACCGTGTGCTTTAATCCATAAAGCAGCTTCGGCTTCCATGCCACCACCTATTTCGCCAATCATAATAATACCATGCGTATCGGGGTCGTTCATCAATAATTTAACAGCATCTTTGGTAGGTGTACCAATAATAGGGTCGCCACCTATACCAATAGCTGTGGTAATACCTAGGCCAGCTTTAACCACTTGGTCCACGGCTTCGTAAGTTAAAGTACCCGATTTAGAAACCACACCTACATTACCTTTTTTAAATATAAAGCCAGGCATAATACCAATTTTACACTCATCGGCGGTAATAACACCTGGGCAATTAGGACCAATTAATGTACAGGCTTTATCACTTATATATTCTTTCACCATAATCATATCCTTGGTAGGTATGCCTTCGGTAATACATAC
>JAAFJW010000122.1 GCA_013298995.1 Sphingobacteriales bacterium
ACCCAATCAATTTCCCCACCCTATCACTCTCCAGCGGCAACACAGGCTCGTCTATAATTTGTATCAAGGGTTTATCTTTTCTAAACGTAATTTTGGCCATTTCTAAGTTTTTAATAATTTCTTGGTAAACGGCTCCGCTGGCTTGCACATCTACTTGGCGGCGTTGCGATGGTACACGTAGGGTTTGGTAAGCGGGGTTCATATTTGGGTTGGCATCAATGGCGGCGGCTACGCCACCTAGGCTATTATTTAAAACGGCTTTTACGCTATCGGCTTGTTTTAGTAAAATAGCAAGGTTTTCGCTCGATTTTTTGGTCTTTGTATCTACATAAAATTGGTTTACTTTTTGTACAATATTATCTGTAAATGATTTTGCAAATTGTTCATCCTTACTATTTACCGATACTTTTATAATAGATAATTTTTTATCAATTTTGGCAACGCTTAAATATTCTTTATTAATAATGATAACTAATTTATTAATTACCGAGTCTTGTATTCTGGAAAATTGGCTTTTAGGCACACTAAAATTTAGTTTCGATAAATCTACTTTACTTTTCCATTTGTTTTGTAGTTCGTTATAATCAATAAATCTGTTAATAAGTAACTGTATTTTATTGTCAAATGTATCTTTTGTAAGTAAGGTTTCTTCAATCATTTTACGTGATTGGTACAGTTGCAATATATTATCGCCCTTAAAAATACCGCCACCACCACCACCTATATCAATACCCACCATGGATGCTAAGCCAGCGTATTCGCCCAAGCCTCCGCTGCCATCGCCTTCTTCCAGTACAAACGTACAGTTGGCGGTGTAATTAAGTTTTTTAAAATAGGCGTAACTAAATCCTAAAATACCACCAATTACACCAGCCATTACAATAATCAACCATTTGGTTAAAAGATATTTGTACCAGCTTTTTAGTTTTAAAACTAGGTCGTGTAACGAAATTTCGTCGGGCTTGTTTTGTTGTTCGGGCATTGGGTTTTGGTATGTTTTTGTTTTTAAATTTGGCGTTTACAATAGTAGCAAAATAATGGCTTTTTTAATAGGTATTTTTCTTCTTTCTACTTGATGAAAAAAGAAACAAAAAATCCTGCCAGCGCAGGCAGGCAAGGCTGGCAGTTATTTGTTGGGTATGCGCAATAGATTTTTAAGGGCGCAATTCGAGGCGTGTTATCCCCCCTAGCCCCTGAAGGGGGATGTGGGCTACAAGCTAAAAAGAGTATGCTTTTTATGAGAAAAAATTTGAATACCAACGTTTATTTTTTTAAATTTTTAATTTTAACTTCTGACTTTTTTGGCCTCTTGCTCCCACCAACAGCTATGCCGTCCGCTATCTTAGACTTGTTTAATGGGAGTGTAATTTAATGCTATTCCACAGTTTTTGACGAAGAAGCATTTTAACGTTTAAATCAAAAATAAATGTATAAAAATTATTACCCAAAATGTGAAATATGTTTCTAATGGCTTCGCATTATAACCTAAAATCGCTGAGTTGTTTATCCAAAACGCTTTTAACATCAATAATTACCGCATTTGGTTTGTTTTTAAAACTTACAATATCCATTGTTTTAAACTGGCTGTGGCCTACGGCTATAATTATGGCATCAAAATATTGGGTGGGTATTTGGCTTATTAAATCAATGCCGTATTCGGTTTTTACCTCCTGGGCGTTGGCCAGTGGGTCGTAAATGCTTAGGTTAAGGTGGTAAGTGGCAAGTTCGTTTACCATATCAATTACACGGGTATTGCGTACATCGGGGCAGTTTTCTTTAAAGGTAAAGCCCATTATTAATACCTTGCTATTGTTGCAGTTGATGCCTTTTTTTACCATTGTTTTGATGGTTTCGGTGGCAATGTAGCTGCCCATACCATCGTTTAGGCGGCGGGCGGCCAATATAATTTCGGGGTGGTAGCCTACTTCTTGTGCTTTTTGGGCTAGGTAATAGGGGTCCACACCTATGCAGTGCCCACCTACTAGGCCTGGGCTAAAGTTTAAAAAATTCCATTTGGTGGCGGCGGCTTCTAGCACTTCGTGGGTTTCGATGCCTAGGCGGTTAAATATTTTAGAAAGCTCGTTTACAAAAGCAATGTTTACATCGCGTTGGCAGTTTTCTATCACTTTGCTGGCTTCGGCAATTTTTATGGTGCGGGCTTTAAAAGTGCCAGCGGTAATAATGGTTTTGTATAGCTGGTCTATTTTTTCGGCTGTGGCCGGATTGGAGCCTGATGTTACTTTTAATATTTGCGTTACGGTACGCACTTTATCGCCAGGGTTTACCCGCTCGGGCGAGTAGCCTGTAAAAAAATGTTGGTTATGGGTTAAACCCGATTGTTGCGCCAATACAGGTACGCACACTTCTTCGGTAGCACCAGGGTACACGGTTGATTCGTAAATGACGATATCATCGGGTTTTAGATATTGTGCTACGGTGTGGCTTGCGCCGATGAGGGCGGTTAAATCGGGGCCATTATTTTTATCAACTGGGGTAGGTACTGTGATAATGAAAATAGTGGCTTTTTGTATATCAATGGCTTGTGTTGTGCAAATTAGCCCTTTAGTAGGGTTGCTTTTTTGTACCACCAAAAGTTCGTTGTCGGTAATTTCGAGGGTATCATCTTTACCGTTTTGTAATTGTAATATACGGGATGGGTTTACATCATAACCTATTACTTTATAATGCTTTGCAAAGGCTACCGCCAAGGGTAAACCTACGTAGCCTAAACCTATGATTGCTATTGCGGGGTTTTTCATAGTTTAGCACAGGCTTGCGTTAGGGATAGTAGTGGAAAGCCCGCAAAAAACGAAGTGCAACGTAGTTTTTGAGGACTTGTAACGGATAGCCCGCCCCTTTTCGGGGAACGCCCAAATAAAAATGAAAAAGTATTGCGTGATTCTAGCATTTTAAATTATTTATCATTATTTGTGGATAATATTTCAACTGTAACCAAATATTTTTTAATAGGTCTTTTTTTAATTACTTTTTCCTTGATGAAAAAGTAACAAAAAATCAAGGCTTGCTATTGTTCTGTCGGGTATGCTCAATAAATTTTTAACGGCGCAATTCGAGGCGTGATAATGCCCCCTAGCCCCCAAGGGGGAATAAGTGCAACACGCTGCGACTTGCTTAGTTGGTGCTTTATGTTAATTTCTACAAAAAATTTATTGGCCTCCCTCTCCAAACAACAGCTAGGCCGTTCCCCAATCGCAGACCTGTTTGATGGCAATTTAAAACAATTGTTTAAAATTATACTACTTCAATAAATTTAAAACTCCTAAAATAATAGCGCCTAACGATGCTACACCTGTGGTAATGCCCACTACTTCGCCTGCGGTCATTTTATTTTTTTCTTCACGCTTGGGTACAAAAATTTCGGCTCCGGTTTCTACCACTGGGAAGTTGTTAAAAAACAGGAATTTTTTAGTGCTTTTTACCGCTCCATTGGCATAAATAATGTATGCCCTTGATTTTAAAGCACTTTGCGAGAAGCCGCCTGCATTGGATATATACTGTTTAAAGCCTTTGGTTTTTACATATACCACCGTATTGGGCGATAATACTTGGCCGCTTACTTTTACGGTTTGTAATTGTTTGGGGATGTTTAGTACATCGCCACTTTCTAAAAACAAATCTTGCTTTTTGCCTGGGCTACTTAAAATTTTGGTTAGGTTAATGCCTACAAAATCATTGCGTAATACCTTGTTTTCTATATCGTTATTGCTGGTGGTATCTTTGCCATTGCTTTGCATTTTTTTAAACTGCAATAGTTTTTGCTGTTCTTTTTCTTGGTCGAGTTGGGTTTCGAGGTTTGATACCCGTTTAAGCGATGCGCCATTGGTATAGGCCAAAGCGGTTAGGCCGCCTGCTCGTTTTACTAAATCGGATAGGCGTTCGTCTTTACGGGTAATGGTGTAGTAGCCTGGGTACATTACTTCGCCATCAATGCGTACTTGTTTTTGTTTTTCGTAACCTGGCGACGAGCGTACGGTTACAATATCGTAAGGTTTTAGTACAAAACTGGCGGCATTGCTTGATAAATCTTGGTTAATATCTATTTGGAATACTTCGGATGTGATGGCGGCTGTAGAGGTGGCATCGCTATTTTTTACCCGCCTTGATACTTCTACACGTTTACCTGTGGCGGCTTCTTTAAAACCACCCGCTTTTATAATAAGGGCTTCGAGGCTCATGTTATCGGCGTAATTAAACTTACCTGGTTCACGTACTTCGCCATCGATGGTAACGTTGTATTCTTCTTTTAAATCAAATATGGATGAAATGGTGATTTCGTCTTCGCGTTTAAGGGGTACATCGTCGGCTTGGCCTGTCATTATTTTTTGTAAATCAACAGAAATTAACTGCGTGTTTAAATCGGGCAATAGGCGTGTAATATAGGCTCGGTTTAAAAAAGCGTCTTCTTTTAATCCTTCGGCTTTGTTTATTAAATTTTTAAGGGTTAGGCCTGGCTGTAACTCGTATTCGCCAGGGCGAAATATGGCACCTGTAATGCTTACACGGTTTTCGAAACGGTCCAGTATTTCGTTTACATAAAACTTATCGCCGCTTTGTGGCTGGTAGGTATCAAACTGGTTTTGTGTAACATCAATAATTTTTCGTTCGGTATTGGTGTTTTTTAACACCCTTATACGGGCCTTATAAGCCCGCTCGGTAAAGCCACCAGCAAAGTTTAATAGGTTGGTTAAATCTTCGCTGTTTTTCATCTCAAAAATAGCGGGGCGTTTAATTTCGCCTAGCATTTCTACCCGGCTAAGGTAGGTGGGTATGCGTATAATATCTTGGTCTTGTAGGCGTACATTGTTTTTTAGTTCGCCTTTTAGTAAAAAGTCGTAAATATCTAAAATAGCAATTTTTTTGCCTGTTCTTATTACTTCGATATTACGGAACGAGCCGTTTTCGGATGGGCCGCCTGATGAGTATAGCGCATTAAATACGGTTGCCAATGAAGGCAAAGTATAAGTACCGGGCTTGGTAACTTCGCCCGTAACTATCACTTTTACGCTGCGGATATTGCCAATATTTACGCTAAGTTTTGTATTGCCAGCTGCAAGGCCTTTATATACAGGCGTTAACTTGCTTTTTATGCGGGCTGTTGCTGCTTCAATAGTTAAGCCCGATACATTTACAACGCCTATATAAGGAATATTTACAGTGCCTTCGGGCGATACTTTTAGCTGGTAATTGGCTTCGGAGTAGCCGTATATATCAATTAATATTTCGTCGTCGGTACCTATAACGTAGTTTTTGGGTGTTGCTAGGCGCAGGTTAGGTTCGAAACCTGCTTTGGCATTTGCAAACAAATCACGACCAAATATTTTAGATTTTAAGGCGGTTAAAGCCATATCAGCTTGGCTTTGTATTTTATCGTTTTTGGTAGCCAAATCTAGCTCATCGGGGTTTTCTGGCTCGTTATCATTAGCTACTTTACGGCCTTTAATGGCTGCTTTATCATTGGTTTCAGGTATGTTTTTTTGATTGTTTTTTGCTGTTTTACCTAATTTTTCTACCCTTTCTCTCAGTTTAGCAATCTCAACACTGCTCATACCTTTGGCGGCGGCAACTTGCTCTAGCTGTGCATCGCTAAGCCCCGAGGCCTGTACCTGTTGCATAAATTGCCTGATTTGGTTATCGGTTAAATCATCAACCTTAATGTTCGAAAAATTTTTTTCGTTGATATTTTGTGCATAACCTGTAAAGGTAAGTGAAACAAAAAATACGAAAAGCAAGGCTACGATAGGTTTAATTTTCATTTATTTTATTTATTTGATGGTTTTATTCAAAATAATTCATGGTTTGGTAACCACCGTCTTTTAAGTATTGGTCTTTTTTGGTGAGATGTAAATCCGACTGAATCATATCTTTTACAAGCCCGGGTAAATCATATTTAGGTATCCAGCCTAGTTTGGTGTTTGATTTTGTGGGGTCGCCCACCAATAGTTCTACTTCGGTAGGGCGGTAATATTTAGGATCTACTTTTACCACTGTTTGCCCTGGTTTTAGGGCATCTAGGTTTAAGCCCAAGGTTTGGGCAATGGTTTCATCTACGTCAATAATTACGCCTTTTTCGTGTTCGTTTTTGCCGCTAAATTCAACCTCGATACCTAGCTCGGCGAAAGCCATCCTAATAAACTCACGTACGGTGGTGGTTACGCCTGTTGCAATAACAAAATCTTCGGGCGTATCTTGTTGTAATATCAGCCACATGGCTTCTACATAATCTTTGGCATGTCCCCAATCTCGCTGCGACGATAAATTACCTAGGTATAAACAATTTTGTAAACCCATAGCTATTTTGGCTGCGGCCCGAGTTATTTTACGGGTTACAAAGGTTTCGCCACGTATAGGGCTTTCGTGGTTAAACAATATACCATTGCAGGCATAAATATTATAGGCTTCGCGGTAGTTTACGGTTATCCAATAGGCGTACATTTTGGCTACAGCATAAGGCGAGCGTGGGTAAAATGGTGTTTTTTCGGATTGTGGTACTGCTTGTACTAGGCCATATAGCTCGGAGGTAGAGGCTTGATAAATTCTGGTTTTTTGCGTTAAGCCCAATAAGCGTACGGCTTCCAAAATACGCAAAGTGCCTATTCCATCGGCATTGGCGGTATATTCGGGCGTATCAAAACTTACTTTTACATGGCTCATGGCGGCTAGGTTGTAAATTTCGTCGGGTTGGGTTTCTTTTATTAAACGTATAAGGTTGGTGCTATCGGTTAAATCACCATAGTGTAAGGTAAGTTTTACATTGCCATCGTGTTGGTCTTGGTAAAGATGATCTATTCTATCGGTATTAAAAAGTGATGAGCGCCTTTTTAAACCATGTACGGTATAGCCTTTTTTTAGTAAAAATTCGGCCAGGTAGGCACCATCTTGGCCTGTAATACCTGTAATTAATGCAATTTTGCTCATTTTATTTTGTAATGTTTTTTATAAAATATATTTGTATGTGGCTGTAAATGTAAAAAAAATTATGCTTTGGGTTGTGTTTCTATCTTATTTTCTAATTCTTCAAACCAGCTTTCGCCGTATTTTCGTATCAAGGGTTGCTTTAAAAATTTATACACAGGTACCTTTAATGTATCGCCGTAATTACAGGCGCTGGCGCAAATACTCCACCTATCATAATGCAGGATATCAAACTCGGGGTAAGCGGTTATGCGTATGGGGTACAAATGGCATGAAATGGGTTTTTGCCAATCTATCTCCCCTGCTTCGTAGGCTTTTTCGATGGCGCATTTGGTAATCCCGTTTTCCCAAATTACATACGCACATTCTTTATTTGTATCTACACAGGGGGTGGTATAATCGCCCTCAAAATCTTTTACATAAGTACCCTCACTTTCTACTGTGGCAATGCCTTTGGCGTTC
>JAAFJW010000123.1 GCA_013298995.1 Sphingobacteriales bacterium
CCAATCTCTTTCAACAGGCTTTTATCGAAATATTTACGGAAATTTAACACACACTCTTGGTAGTAACGGTGGCAGTAAATACGCCGCAAAATGAGTAAAAAAACAGACAAGGCTGCTGTTAATAAGCCGTACATTACCAAATGATCCAACGTACTGTAGGTAATATACAAGGCAACGCCTAATTTTAATATCGCCTCTATAATCCCTAAAATAGCATAAAATAGCATATTCTCATGCGATGTAATTACCGCTTCGTAAGGTACCGAAAGGACAGTAAAAAAGGTGCTTGCTACCATAAAATGGTAAATGATTTTTGCCACATCTAGCCTTTCGGGAGCTATATTTAATATGCCATTAAAAAAAAAGTAGCCTGCTATTTCTAAAACCAATACCATTAGCACAGCAATTCCTGCATGCAAAATAGTACTCATATTAAAAATGCGCTTTACCTTTTCTAAATTACCTTCGCCTTGGGCATAAGACATAAAACGCTGCGTTGCAGATGCCATAGATGCGTTTAAAAAGCCTAGCATTGCAATTGCGCCACCAACTACATTAAATAATCCAAAATCGGCTACGCCTAATGCAGCTAAAACTAGTCGGGTGGCGTATAACGAAATAAAAACAGTAATAGCCATCCGTAGGTATAAAATTACGGTGTTTTTTGCTACTCTATTTGCGGCTTTCATTATATTTATTTACTTCTTATATCCCGAAAAGTCGTTATGCGCTTTATTATACAATGCTTCTTGCGATAGCGATTTAAAATAAGCGTATGTTTTTTCTAAACCATCTTTACGGTTTACTTTAGGCTCCCAGTTTAATAGCTGTTTGGCTAGTGTAATATCGGGTTGGCGTTGTTTAGGGTCGTCCACGGGTAGGTTATGGTAAATTATTTTTTGGTTTGCACCAGTTAAAGCTAAAATTTCTTCGGCAAAATCTTTAATGGTAATTTCATCGGGGTTGCCTATGTTTACTGGGCTGGCGTAATCGCTGTGTAATAAACGGTAAATGCCTTCTACCAAATCATCTACATAACAAAAAGCTCGGGTTTGGCTACCATCGCCAAATACGGTAAGGTCTTCGCCACGTATGGCTTGGCCTATAAATGCGGGCAGTACCCGGCCATCGTTTAGGCGCATACGTGGGCCGTAGGTATTAAATATACGCACAATACGGGTTTCGAGGCCGTGGTAAGTATGGTAAGCCATGGTTATGGCTTCTTGGAAACGCTTGGCTTCATCGTACACGCCACGTGGGCCTACGGGGTTTACATTTCCCCAATAGTCTTCGGTTTGTGGGTGTACGGCTGGGTCGCCATACACTTCGCTGGTAGATGCTATAAGTAGCCTAGCATTTTTTGCTTTGGCTAAGCCTAATAAGTTATGTGTTCCTAATGAGCCTACTTTTAGGGTTTGTATAGGTATTTTTAAATAATCGATAGGGCTGGCTGGCGATGCAAAATGTAGCACATAATCTAAATGGCCAGGTACGTGTACATATTTGCTTACATCGTGGTGGTAAAACTCAAAGTTGGGCAAAGGCATTAGGTGTTCGATATTTTGCATATCGCCCGTAATTAGGTTATCCATCCCAATAACGTGGTATCCTTCGCTAATAAACCTATCGCATAGGTGCGAACCTAAAAAGCCGGCTGCGCCGGTAATTAATATTTTTTTGCTCATTATATTGCTAATTTAGGTTGTAAACCAATACCATAATAATCAAATCCTGCTTTTGTAATATCATTGGCTTTATACACGTTTCGGCCATCAAATATTACTCGGCCAGGCATTACTTGTTTAATTTTTTCCCAGTTGGGTATTCTAAACTCGGCCCACTCGGTTACCAATAAAAGCGCATCAGCACCTTTGGTGGCATCAAAAGCATCGTTGGTAAAAATTACACGTTCGTCGGCATAGTGTTTGGCTTCGTCCATGGCCACAGGGTCGTAGGCCAAAACCTTTGCACCAGCTGCTAATAAGGCATCTATTAATATTAATGAGGGTGCTTCACGCATATCATCGGTATTGGGTTTAAACGATAAGCCCCACATAGCAAAGGTTTTTCCGTTTAAATCTCCATTAAAATACTTGGTGATTTTTTTAAATAAAACGTGTTTTTGGTCGTCGTTTACTTCGTCAACAGCTTTTAAAATACGCATATTGTACTTATAGTCATCGGCGGTGTGAAACAAGGCTTTTACATCTTTAGGGAAGCAAGAGCCTCCATAACCTATGCCAGGGTAAATAAAACGGTTACCTATGCGAGGGTCGGAGCCTATGCCTTTACGTACCGCATTTACATCGGCACCTACTAGTTCGCACAGGTTGGCAATATCGTTCATAAACGATATTTTGGTGGCTAGCATGGCATTTGCGGCATATTTTGTCATCTCGGCGGATGGTATATCCATAAAATAAATAGGATGGTCGTTAAGCACAAAAGGGGCGTATAAGCGGGCTAAGGTTTCTTTTGCTTTTTCAGACTCAACACCTATCACAATGCGGTCGGGTCTTAAAAAATCATCTACCGCAGCACCTTCTTTTAAAAACTCGGGGTTTGATGCTACATCAAATGCGATATTGGCATTGCGTTTGGCTAATGCAGCCGCTATGCTTGCTTTTACTTTTTGTGCGGTACCTACGGGTACGGTACTTTTGGTTACAACAATGGTATAATCTTGGATATAAGTGCCTACGGTATCGGCTACTTGTAATACGTATTTTAAATCGGCACTGCCATCTTCGCCTGGGGGCGTACCTACGGCTACAAAAACCACTTCGGCTCCTTTAATACTATCGGCAAAGCTGGTGCTAAAACTTAAACGACCTTTGGCATAGTTAGAAACTACAATGGCATCTAAGCCTGGCTCAAAAATTGGGAGAATTCCTTTTTTAAGGTTATCAATTTTTTTTTGATCTACATCGATACAGATAACCTCTGTACCTACTTCGGCAAGGCAAGCACCTGTTACTAGGCCTACATAGCCTGTACCTACAATTACAATTTTCATGTTAAAAAATGTTGTTATTTATTAAAAATTTTATCTAAAAATGATTTCTTTTTTTCGGGCTCGTTGCCGTAGCCGTAGCCATAACTATATCCGTAGCCATATCCGTAGCCATAACCATAACCATTATTTTTACCAATATCGTTTACAACAATCCCTATTTTAGAGAACTTTTGGGTTCTATACAGTTCATCGGGTATGTTCAATTGCTCTTTGTTGGTGTATTTTTGCCTAACTAGGTATAGGGCCAAGTCGCTATAATCGTTTAGTAATTGGGCATCGGCAACTAGGCCTATGGGTGGTGCATCCATAATAATATAGTCAAATTCCGATTTTAGTTTTTCCATTAGGTTCCTCATACGTGGGTTTAAAATGGTTTCGGCAGGGTTGGGCGGTATTGGCCCTGCACTAATTACAAAAAGATTGGTGTGTAAATTGGTTGGTAAAATAATATCTTGTGCTGTAAGCGTTTCGTCAATAATATAATTGGTAAAACCAAAGCTACCTGGCATGCTAAGATTTTGTGAGAGTTTGGGTTTGCGTAAATCTAACTCCATTAGTAATACTTTTTTATCGGAAATTGCCAGTGCCGCACCTAAGTTTACAGCGGTAAATGATTTTCCTTCGCCCGACATGCTGGAGGTCATTAAAATAGTATTTCCTTTTTTAGGAGGGATAAAAAATTGCAAATTGGTACGCAAGGCTCTAAACTGTTCGGATATTGGCGAACGGGCATCTTCCAATACCACTACGCTTTCTTTACTGTCGTTATGGCTTATTTCGCCTATAATAGGGATATTGGTTTTTCGTTCAATATCTTGTTTGTTTAAAATTTTAACATTTAACAGTTCTGCAATGTATATGCGTATTAGGGGTAATATTAAACCTATAATTAACGCAATTGCCCAAATAAATTTTCTTTTAGGGCTAAAGGGAGTAGCTTCAGATTTAGGCTGATCTATAACCCTCGAACTCGAAATATTGGCGGTTTTAGAGATAGCTGTTTCTTCTCGTTTTTGTAAAAGAAAAATATATAGTTCTTGTTTAATACGTTGTTGCCTTGCCAAGTCTAGGTAGGTGCGCTCTTGCGCTGGCACATTTCTAATAAGCCCCGCTACATTGTTATTACTTTTGTTTAAAGCGTTTTTACTAATCACAAAAGCACTACGGGTATTTGCTAAGTTCGAGAGCATATCTGCCCGCAGGCTGGCTATTCTTTCTTTTAGGTTTTTAATATAAGGGTTGCTTTCGGTTGATGTTAGTAGCAAGCGTTCGGTTTCTAATAATAGGCTATTGTAACGCCCTACAAGATCTGCAAAAATTTCATCTTGTGGTAAAATAGACCCTGGTACTACTCTTTTGTTTTTGGTTTCGTCTTTTAAATAATCTACCAAGGCATCTATAATACTTATTTGGGTTTCTATATCGGCCAGCTTATTTATATAATCACTTGTGTTTGTAATTAATAATTGTGATTGTGCATCAATATCGGCAATTTTATTATTTTGTTTAAACGATTGTATATTTCCTTCTACATCGCCTAGCTCACGGCCTACGTATAGCAATCTGTTTTCGATAAACTGAATGGTGCTATCGGCAATTTCGTTTTTATCGTTAATGCGTTGTTGTATATATTCTTGTACAATCCTGTTTAAAATATCTTCGCCTTTTTGAGGTACGGGGTAGCTTATTTCTAGGTTAATGGTAGTTACCATTTTATTTGGAATACTTACCAATAAGTTACCTTGAAAGCCTGTTACTGTGGCATCAAAGGCATTTATAATAAAGCAATATTGTGTGTTTGCAAGGGGCAAGTTAGGTGTTTTATTAATTTGTAATAAGCCAATGCCTGCAATTTTGAAGGGTTTTCCAAAAAAAATGGTTTCGGTTTTATCTTTTTTGGTTAAATTATCTACATAATTTAATGTTAGTTGGGTTTCGGTAATAGCATTTACATTAAATTTTGTGGCACTTATAGTATCAACGGGGGTTAAAATATTTACCTTAAAGGGGATATTGTAAAGTTCATCTAATTTTACGCGTCCATTTTTAAAGTAAGCAATATTTAAGTCCATGCCTCTTACTACTTTCTCTATCAAAAAACGAGTTTTTAATATCTCAACTTCGTTATCAACGCTGCTTTTCCCACCTAGTAAGCTACTTATATCGCCACCAAAAAGTTCGCTCCCCCCAATTCCGCCACTCCCTTTTTTTTCATCTACCACCATTAGGGTAGCGTGTATTTTGTAAACAGGGGTTGAGTATCTTAAATAAATAAAGGCTACCGTAAAGCATATTAGTACGCTTAATAATATAACCCACCAGTCTTTAATAACTTTGAAAAAAAATCCTTTAAAATCAAAAAGTTCTTCTGATTCATCTACAAAGTTTTGCACTTGGGGGTCTTTATATGGATTGTTCATTATAAATTAAAATCTAGTAATTAAAATAGCAAATACCGAGGCTAATGAAGCGATAAGTGCATACGTTTGTGATCGGGCTGTATTTAGCGTTGCTGCTTTGGCTTTGTTGCCTTCAACATATATAATATCGTTTTGTTGTAGGTAAAAAGCTGGGGAGTTAAACGTAGATGATGAGTTAAGATTAAAGCGATAAATTTCTTTTTTCCCATTATTTTCTCTTATTAACATTATATTTTCTCGTTTACCATAAATGGTTAAATCGCCGGCTAAGCCTAAAGCGTCTAAAATAGAAATTTTTTCGTTGGGTAATATATAAGGAGCTGGTTTTGCCACCTCACCTAATACGGTAATTTTAAAGTTGGTAAAGCGTACCTGTACGCTAGGGTCTTTGTAAAAAAAACTGGCTTTGGTTCTAATTAATTCACGGGCTTCGATGGTGGTTAAGCCCGCTAATTTTAACTTACCTAACATTGGCAGCTCAATATCACCTTCTTTATCTACCAAAAAGCCAGCAACTTGTGCGCTATTTGAGTTGGCTGTTCCTAGGCTTACGCCTGCAACGGGGGTGGTAGTTATTTGATTAATACTGGTGGTGTTTACAGGGTCGATAGTTTGTATAGTGATAGATAAAATATCGTCGGCCTGTATTTTTAATTCTTTGTAAGCAATTTCGGGTATTGTTTGCTGGGTATTGTTTTGTAAATCTCTAAAATAAGCTATTTTTTTATAGTTTGCACAAGAGCAAAAGCTGGCACTAAGTATAAATAACAATATATTTCTTTTTAAAAATGGTAATATCATAAGTGGGTTTTTTTTCAAATTTATAATAATATTTAAAACCTACATAAATAAACTTTTATTTTGCATGTCGCATTTGCCTAATAGTTCATAAAACTTTCCCTTACGGGTATAATCGCTAAGGGCGTCTAGGTGTTTTTGGTGGTGCGTATCGGTACCTACTAAATCAATAAGGTTTTGTTTTATTAACGTAAGTGCCACATCTTTTACATCTTTACCATAATAGCCCGTTACCGAAAGTGCATTTACTTGTAATAAGCAACCCATATCTTTAAACCTTTTGTATTGTTTTAAATTGGCATGGTAGTATTTGTACCTTTCGGGATGCGCCAAAATAGGTTTGTAGCCTTTTATACTCAAATCAAAAATATATTGTTCAATATTATTGTTTTTTGCAGCATAACTCATTTCAATTAAAATATAATTATTGGGCAGCGTTAAAATTTCTTCGTTTTTAAGTATTTCTAAAAAGTCAACGTCCATCATATATTCTGCAGCTGCAAAAATTTCTACATTAATATTTTGGTTTTTCACCTCTTGCTGCGTTTGTAGTAAAGCAGGTTGTATGGTTTTTTTGCTATTGGGATATACTTCATTAAAAATATGAGGAGTGCATATAAATTTGCTTAGGCCCAGCTCGGCCAATTGTTTTATGTAGTTTACAGAAGTAGCTACATCGGGCGAACCATCGTCTATTGCGGGCAATAAATGAGAGTGCATATCAACACCAAGCCACTCGAGATTATCGTTTTTGGGGTAAGATTTAAAAAAATGCAACAATCCCATAAGGTAAGATAATGTAAATTTTTTCCAAATATGGCATTATAAATTGGTATATGCCTTAATATTTACATTAAAAAATCCTTAACGTTACGAACGTTTACGGTACGTAACTAAAAACTGCTTACATAACTTGGTTTTTTTTAATAGGTTATTTTGTTTTTTAATGGCATTTAATAATTCCGCAAACTCCATTTTATTCTTTGATTTATTGATAGGCGGATTCAAGTAATAAATGCAACTTTTCCGTTATTAGTTAATGCATGTGAATATACTTGATTTGGGCTTAAGAAACCAAATCTTTTTCTTGGTCTGTTGTTCAATTTATCTTCAACAATTTTTATTTGTTCGTTTGT
>JAAFJW010000124.1 GCA_013298995.1 Sphingobacteriales bacterium
GATTTTTTATTTCTTGGTTTTTATTTTTAACGTTGCAGGTATCAATATATACTTTTACGGCATAAATCCCGTCGGATGGAATAAGTTTATAGCTTTCTTCTACAAAAATATTGGCGGTAGGGTAACCCATTGTTCGGCCTATTTGGTCGCCACGTATTACCTTTCCAGCTAGTGTGAATGGGTGTCCCATAAATATGTTGGCCGTATCTACATCGTTGTTTAAAAGTGCTGTTCGTATTTTGGTAGATGATACGCTGCTGTTTTCTACTTCTTGCTGTGGTATTTCAATTACTTGGTAGCCGTATTGTGGCGCATATTTTTGTAATTCGCTAATATTTCCCGACCTATCTTTACCAAAATGGTGGTTATGCCCAATAATAATTTTGGTAGTACCAATGGTATTTACCAATATTTGTTCGATGTACTGCTGTGGCCAAAGGTTCGAAAAATCTCGTGTAAACGGTGTAATTATCAGATGATTTACGCCAAACCGTTCGAGCAGCAATGCTTTTTCGTTTATGGTATTGATAAGTTTAAGGTGTTGATCCTCGGGGTGTAATATCATACGTGGGTGAGGAAAAAATGTAAGTATTACTACCTCAGCCTGTATAGCTTTAGCTTCTTGTACTAGCCTGGCTATTATTTTTTGGTGGCCAAAATGTACGCCATCAAAAGTACCAATGGTTACTACCGCCCGTGATAATTTTTTAAACTCGTTAAGGTGGTGGTATATTTTCATTTGATTTTTGTTGCTTGCTAATTTACAATTTTAGCTGTTGCCTTTATTTCTTTAAGCTAATTTGCATCTTATTAACCTCTTTAATATGATTTACCAGTTCCATTACTTCAAAAGCATTTTCGATTTTAAAATTTCCACTGCGTGTTCGGCGCAAAGCCGATAGGTATGCCCCATTATTTAATTTCTTACCAAAATCAAAAGCCAACGAACGTATGTAAGTTCCTTTGCTGCATACAACTCTAAATTGTACTTGGGGCAGGCTAATATCGGTAATTTCAAATTCGCTAATGGTAACCCTGCGGCTGGGTATTTCAATATTTTCGCCACGGCGGGCTTTTTCGTACAGGCGTTCGCCATCTATTTTTAATGCCGAATATATGGGCGGTTGCTGGCTTATTTCGCCAATAAATAGCAAAGCGGTAGCGTAAATTTGGGCAGCTGTTAAAGTTGTGGTATCAAAAAAATTATCGGGTTCGGTTTCCATATCGTACGATGGTGTGGTAGCACCCAAGGTAAATGTACCCGTATATTCTTTTTCTTCGGCTTGGTAGGTATCTATTTGCTTGGTTAATTTGCCCGTACATATTATTAGTAAACCCGATGCCAGTGGATCAAGCGTACCTGCATGGCCTACTTTAAGTTTTAGGGGTTTAAACGAGTTGCGTAACTTGCCTACTACATCAAAAGATGTCCAATTGCAAGGCTTGTTTATTAGCAATACTTCGCCTTCGGTAAAATTAAAATCGGGGAATATTTTTTTTGTTTCGGTCATTAAATTATTGCGAGCGAATAACCAGTTAGGTACAACAGCAATATAATACTGCCTACTACAATCCGGTAATAACCAAATACTTTAAAACCGTGTTTGCTTAAGTAACCTATAAAAGTTTTTATGGCGAGCATAGCCACCAAAAATCCCACAAGGTTACCCACAAGTAGTAAATTAATTTCATCATGGGTGATGGTGTGGCCTTCTTTATAAAAATCGTAAAGTTTTTTAGCTGTGGCACCAAACATGGTAGGTACAGCCAAAAAAAACGAAAACTCGGCCGCTGCTTTGCGGCTTAGTTTTTGTGCCATGCCGCCTACAATACTGGCTGCCGAGCGTGAGGTACCTGGCACCATAGATATGCACTGGAAAAAACCAATTTTTATAGCCGTAGGGTACGATATTTCATCGGTATTATCGATAGTTCCGTTTTTAAACCATTTATCTACAAATAATAAAATAATGCCACCCAATAATAATGCAATGGCTACACCAAAAGGGCTTTCTAATAATTGATCTATTTTTTTATTAAATAACAAGCCAAATACTACGGCGGGTATAAACGCGGCCAATAGCTTAAAATAAAAATCAAACGATTTTAAAAACCGTTTATAATATAAAACCAGTACCGAAAGTATGGTGCCCAGTTGTATGGCTACGGTAAAAAGTTTTACAAAATCGCTGCTTTTAATGCCCATTATGGCTGCACCCAATATAATATGCCCTGTGGACGATACGGGCAAAAACTCGGTAATACCCTCAATAATAGCCAATATTATAGCTTGTAAAACAGTCATTACGCTTTGTTATTTGTTTTTTTTAGGATGGCGTAAAAGCCAAATATAAAACCGCCTATAACCACAATTGGGGCTAATATAATTTTACGGAAGCTATAAATATCGGTATTGCCCGCCATTAAGGTAAAGCCTACAATTACAATGCCTATACTTACTAATAGTAATTGATAATTTATTTTCTCGAACACAAATATTGCTTTTGTGTTTTCGCTGCTGTTGGTTTGTTTTGCCATTGTATTATCTATATAAATTATTGCTTTTTAAACTTAAATATTTGGTAACTGCAAAGTAAGTACTAAAGCCCGAAATTAAAACGCCTACCCCAATTACCCCTAAAAACACGATACCAAATTCGTAGTAATTTTTTAAAATTATTAACTCGGGTATTTGTTGCTGGCCAAAATACAATGTTGCCACCAATAATATAACCGCAATAAGGCCAGCTATTAAGCCATGTAAAATTCCGTACAAAATAAATGGCCCACGTATAAACGAGCGTGTGGCACCCACCAATTGCATGCTTTTAATTAAAAACCGTTGCGAGTATATGGCCAACCTAATGGTATTGTTTATTAGCGCAATGGCTATAATTAGCAATACTCCACCAAAACTTAATAATACCAGCGATATGGTTCGTATATTTTGATTGATGTTTTCGATTAGCGATTTTTGGTACCTTACTTCGTTTACCAAAGCATTGTTTTTTAATAATATACTCAATAGTTCGATGCTTTTAGGATTGGCATAATCGGCTTTTAGGTACACATCAATAGAAGATAGCAAGGGATTATAACCCAAAAACTTGATAAAATCTTCGCCCAAATCTTTTGTTAAATTACGGGCAGCCAATTCTTTACTAATATATTGTGTTGATTTTACTTTGTTATTGGTTTCAATTTCTTTTTGTAAAGCCAACACATCTACCTCTTTGGTTCCTTCGTTAATAATTACGTTTAATACGATGTTTTCTTTTACATAGTTGGATAAATTTTTCCCATGTACCAATATTAAACCCAATAAACCAAGCATTAGCAATACCAGCGATATACTGATTACAGTAGATATATAAATGGTTTTTGTTTTTTTTAATGCACTACTATCTTCAAACTCTTCCATAAAAAGCAAATATTATAATGCGAAAATAGCAAACCTATTATTAAAATGACTAAATTATTTACGCTGCGTAATTTATTTTACAGTTTTTAACAACTCAAAGTAAATACCAATAAACCTGAGTTCGATTATTAAAACATTGTTTTTTATAGTTTTGATTATGATTTGGGCGTTTTTACACGCTGTCCGCTGTATCTTTTTATTTATTGCCCCCCATCTTCAATGTGCACAAGGGGGGGGGCAATAAATAAAAAGGATGCCGCTACCATCGTTAACGCTCTAAAATCGTAAATAACATTGGTTTACAGCAAATTATACTATTGTTTAATCATTAAATTTAGGCTAGTAAAAATTAAAAAAAAAACGCCATTAATGGTACGCACCTAAAAATAAACTTGTACCCTTATTATTTGAGTACATAAAATCATAAAAAAACTGCAACCCCAGTATCTCACCAAAGGAGTTGCAGTAAAAAATATGCTTTACAATAATTATTTTTCTTACCAAAGGAGTTGCAGTAAAAAATATGCTTTACAATAATTATTTTTTTAGCAAATCTCTGATTTCGGCCAATAGCACCTCTTCGTTAGATAGTACAGGTGTGGCAGGTGCGGTTTCTTTAGCTTCTTCTTTACGTTTCATACTATTTACGCCTTTTATTAGTAAAAAGATAATGAGGGCAAGTATGGTAAAGTTGATAACTTCGGTAATAAAATTTCCATAAGCAAATACGGGGCCTAGTTTTTTTGCATCGGCCAAAGCCAAACCCGATGATACTGAACCGGAAAGCGGTAAATACAGGTTTCTAAAATCGGCGTTAAAAAAAATACCCACAATAGGCATTATCAAATCTTCTACTACCGAGTTTACTATTTTACCAAATGCAGCACCAATAATTACCCCCACAGCTAGGTCGATAACGTTACCTTTCACTGCAAATTCTTTAAATTCTTTTACAAAACTCATAATTTTAATTTTTTAGGTTTATAATTTTTTTGCTAAAATTAATTATAATTAAAAGAAAATATATATTTTTTTTAACAAGGTTGATGCCTTTAACTGCTATTGCTACAGGTGTTTTTTTTATAACTTTGCTTTCTTTTTTTAACAAGGTTGATGCCTTTAACTGCTATTGCTACAGGTGTTTTTTTTATAACTTTGCTTTCTTTTTTTAACTATGCTAAATCAAAGTTTACAACAACGCTTATTACAAAAACTATCGCCACAGCAAATACAATTTATAAAATTGTTACAAGTACCCACAGTGGCTTTAGATGCCCGTATTAAAGAAGAACTGGAAGAAAACCCTGCTTTAGAGGATATTAGCCTAGCTGATATGAGCGAACCGCTAGAAGAATATCCTGATAAAGACCCCGAAGATTATACCGCCGATGATGCGCAAGAGGAATACGATGAATTTAATGTAGATGATTACCTGCAAGATGATAATATAAACGACTACGCAGGTAAATACGATAGCAATGATGAGGATGACGATAAAAAAGAGTTGCCTTTGGCTGTTGCCAGTACTTTTTTTGAAAACTTACAAGCCCAGTTAAATCTACTTATTTTGGCCGATAAGCAATATTTGATAGCCCAACAATTAATAGGGAGTTTGGATGATGATGGCTATTTACGGCGGCCTATTACTTCGTTGATAGATGACCTGGCTTTTTCGCAAAATATTATTACTTACGAAAACGAGGTAGAAGAAATACTTTTAAAAATACAAAGTTTTGAACCAGCAGGCATTGGTGCCCGCAACCTGCAAGAATGTCTTTTAATTCAACTTAAAAAGAAAGAAAAAACAAAATCTATTACAATGGCCATTCATATTGTACAAGATTATTTAGATGAGTTTACAAAAAAACACTACGATAAATTAGAAAAACAGCTCGACATAAGCCCTACGCAACTGCGTGATGCTGTAAATGAAATATTAAAACTGAACCCCAAACCAGGCAACTCAGGGGCGTCAAATGTAAAGCAGATGCAGGTAATACCTGATTTTCGTATTGCTAACAACAGTGGGGTATTGCTGCTTACGCTTAATGCTAAAAATGCGCCCGAGCTAAGGGTGAGTAAATCGTATCAAGAGATGTTTCAACATTATGATAAAGCAGGTAGTAAAGATAAAAAAATGAAGGAGGCTGTACAGTTTGTTAAACAAAAATTAGACTCGGCCAGGTGGTTTATTGATGCCATAAAACAAAGGCAACAAACCTTATTAAAAACCATGAATGCCATAATGCATTACCAGTACGATTATTTTTTAAACGAGGGCAACGAAAAATACCTACGCCCTATGATATTAAAAGATATTGCCGATACGATTGCAATGGATATTTCGACCGTATCGAGGGTGGCCAACTCTAAATATGTGCAAACCGAATTTGGTACTTTTTTATTAAAATCTTTTTTTTCGGAAGCAATACAAATGGAAGGTGGCGAAGAGGTATCAAATAAAGAAGTAAAAAAAATATTGGAAGAGTGTATAGGCAACGAAACCAAACGAAACCCACTAGCCGACGAAAAACTTACCGAAATATTGAAAGAAAAAGGCTACAACATAGCCCGCCGAACGGTAGCCAAATACCGCGAACAAATGGGAATACCTGTAGCAAGGCTAAGAAAAGAGTTGTAAGTTTAGTAATACTTTTAAACACTTTGTGGGGCATAGTGGGGTTATTCTGTTTTGCCTAATTTAACTTGCAGGGTTAAAAAAAAACTTCTAAAATCGGCAGGGATAATGCCTGGGCCAGGGTACGACTCGGCTCGGCGAGTGAAGTATTTTGCATCCAGCAAGTTATTACACGATGCCTCTAAAGTTAAAAAACGGTTGATATTGTAGGCTGTGGTAATATCGGCAACGGTATAAGCGGGTATAATGCCTTCTACCGCCGATGATGTGCGTAGGGCGTTGGTAGCATCCGAAAAATGCTGTGCTACATAATTTATTTGAAAACCTGCTTTCCATTTTTGGGTAAGATAATTTAAACCACTACGGAAAATAAAAGGCGGCACCATTTCTACCTGCTTGTTTTGTATGCTGGCTTCTTTAGATTTTATGTATCGGGCATCAATGATAGATGTGTTTATAAAAAGTGTGAAATCGTGGTTTTGCGGTAGCCAATTATTTAGCCTAGCTAGGTTTATGGATGCAAAAGTTTCGATACCTATATTGCGTGATGCAGCTACGTTGGTTCTAAACCTATAATCGGTAAATAGGGTAGGGTCTTCTTTTAAAACTTGCCCAATGCGGTTATTGTAGTACAAGTAAAATGCCGTTATTTCGTAATTAAATACGTTAGTTAGGTTACCTTTTATTCCTAAATCGGCGGTAAAGCCTTTTTCGTCGCTAAGGTTGCTATCTACTTTAAAATTTAGATTTTGTATGCGTAAATCGGTAAAGTTAATGGCCCTGTAATTTTGCGATATGTTGCCATAAAAAGCTATCTCGGGCTTTAGTTTGTAAGCCATACCTAGGCCTGCAATGGCAAAGTTGCGGTTACGATTTAGGTTTTCGTTGTTGCGTTTATCAACCACAATATTACCCGCATTATCCTTTAAAATATAGCGGTAATAACCATTGGCAATGGTTACTATATTCTCCCATCTTATGCCTGGAGTAATGCTAAATTTATCGCTAATATTAAAAATATGCTCGGCAAATAAGGAAAAATTATAATTAGGAAATCGATAATCGGACCCTTCTACATTGTTGGGATTTTGGAAAGCAAAATTTGGCCCTGTTTGGTTATCGCCCAAGCCTTGTGTGGCGGTGGTGGTGCCGGCATACAATCGGGCCCCAGCCAATAAAATATTTTTTTGTTTGCCCAAATTATAGCGGTGTACCAGTCGGGTTTCGTTGCCTATATTGTTAAATGTGCCTTTTATAAAATC
>JAAFJW010000125.1 GCA_013298995.1 Sphingobacteriales bacterium
TTTGTGTTTCGCCAGCGGCAAGGCTTATTTTTTTAAACCCTTTTAGTTCTTTTACAGGGCGGGTAACGCTTGCTATTTTATCTCTAATGTACATTTGTACAGTTTCGGCACCTGTGCGGCTACCTATATTTCTTACATCAACACTTACGGTAACGGTTCCATTTTTTTTTATCGCTGGGGCGGATATTCTTAAACTGCTATAAATAAATGTGGTATAACTTAAACCATGGCCAAATGCGTACAATGGGCTAACCTCGAAACCCAAATGATAACCCCGCCTTGCCGATGGTTTATAATTATAATAAGCAGGTATATGCCCCGTTGTGCGAGGGAAAGTGATGGGCAATTTACCGCTTGGGTTAATATTACCAAACAGGGCATCAACCATGGCGTAGCCACCCTCTTGGCCTAAATACCAGCATTGCATAATGGCGGGTACGGCACTATTTAAGTAAGCAATGCTCATGGGTGGCCCACTATTTATAAATGCACAAGTAGGCTTTCCCGTAGCAACCACGGCTTTTATCAGGTCGTTTTGGTTTGATAAGAGGTCTAAAGTAGGCAAATCGCCTAGGTGGGTATATGACCAAGCCTCCCGGTTGGTAGATTCGTTGCTGCCTACAAAAAGTACCACCACATCGGCTTGTTTGGCAGTTTCAACAGCTTCTATAATTTTTTGTTGATTTTCGATAGGGTTGGCAAGTTTTATACTATCGGCAAACCAATCGTTTTTATCTGTTATTTTTACGCCTTCGGCATATAAAATTTTTATATCGTTCCCGTATTTTTCTTTAATGGCTTGCAGGGGCGATATATTAAATTTTGCTTTGTCCGAATAGCCTCCCAAAATGCACTTATCGGCATTGGGCCCTATAAATGCAATGGTTTTTATTTTTGATTTATCAAGCGGTAAAAAATTGTTATTGTTTTTTAACAATACCATACCCTCGGTAGCTGCTTTGTAGGCAATGGCTCGTTTTTGCGGACTAGCCACAATTTCATCTGCTTTACTCGCATCTATGTATGGTTTTTCGAATAAGCCGAGCCTAAATTTATTTACCAGTACCCGCAAAACATGCTCGTTTAATTGGGGCATAGTTATTTTTTTTTGGCTCAAGGCCGATTTTAAATGCGTAAAACCTTCGGGTTCGGGGGTTTCAATATCAACGCCAGCATTAAAAGCCATAATGCCTGCATCGGCCATTGTGGGGGCAACAAAGTGTAGGTTATTTAGGTTTGCTACCGCAAAATAATCGGATACAAAAAGCCCTTTAAAGCCCCATTTATTACGCACCAAATTGGTTAATAGGTTTTTATTGGCATGTACAGGTATGCCAAATAATTCGTTGTAGCAGGGCATAATATTCATTACTTGGGCTTGTTTTACACAGGCTTTAAAAGGCGCAAAAAACACTTCGTGGGCCATACGTTCGTCGATATTGCTGGGGGCAACATTTATACCGCCCTCGCTTTGGCCATGTACGCCAAAATGTTTTAGGGTGGCGGCTACTTTATTGGGTTTTAAATATTGGCCAGTACCTTGTAAGGCTTTAATTTCGGCAATGGCTAGGCGTGATATAAGGTATGGGTCTTCGCCCAAAGTTTCTTCGGTGCGGCCCCAGCGGGGGTCGCGTACTACATCAACAACGGGGGCCAAAACTTGGTGCCCACCACGAGCCCTTACTTCTTCGGCTACGTTGCTAAATACTTCGGTTAATAAAGCCTCGTTCCAACTGCTTGCCAAGGCAATAGGGATAGGAAAGTTGGTAGCATCTTGCGATTGCTGGCCGTGTAAGCCTTCTTCGTGTACCATTACTGGGATGCCTAAACGGGTTTTATCTACAAAAAAATGTTGTACTTGGTTGTATAAGGTAGCGGCCTCTGTGGGTTTTTGTCCTATTGTTTTGCCTGGTAGTGGCTCGTTTATGCGGGCTATTTGGCCTAGGCCGTATTTAAAAACTTTGGCTGCGTTTACTTCATCAAATTTGCCTGCGGTAATGTATGGGCTTTTGTTCCATATACATTGCAGCTGGGCAATTTTTTCGTCAGTATTCATTCGTTTTAGCAAATCTTGCGCCCGTACATCGGGCGATAGCTTAGGGTTTTTGTAGGCTGCCTGCTGCGCCAAAATCCCCGAAAGGGAAAATAGTATAAAGATTATAGCAAGGCTTAGTTTTTTGGTCATTTTAATTGGTTTATTAGGAGGAGTGAAAGGTAAAAGTTTTTTTGTGAAAAATATACCTTTTTGCTGGGTTTAAGATGTTTTAGATTTTGTACAGATTTTGGTCTATACAAAAAAGAGGATAACTATTTGTTTGTTTTAAAATCATCAATTTTGGGTAATTATTTATCTGAATAATGCCCCATAGCAGATATAACTTCTACAGAAACTAGCAAGTTGTTTACTGTATAAACTAATCTGTCTTTTTGATTTATTTTACGTGACCAAAAACCTGATAAATTATATTTTAGAAGCTCAGGTTGCCCAACACCCTCAAATGGATTGTTTTCCAAATCTTCAAATATTTTTGAGATTTTATTTATATTGGCTTTGTTACCTGATTTTTTGTGTTTTTGTAATTGCTCTTTTGCTAAATCGGATAACTCAATTATATACTTTGCCATAAGTTTTTAGAAGTTACAGTTGTTCTGTTTTTACTTTTTGAAGCATCAAGAACCATTTTAACAAACTCTGGATTATAAGTATTTTCGTCAATTATTTTTTTATTATTTTTTTCGTTTTTAAGTATCTCAACACCTACTTCCTTTGAAGTAAAAAAGTTTAACAGCGAAAGTATTGCTTTACCAGCTTTAGTGCGCTCGTTTATTTTAAGTGTTATTGTGGTCATAGCTTTAATTAAAAAATATGATTAAAAAAACAAAGTTAAAATTTATTTAAGATTTTCTGCATCAGAAAATCTTAAATAACACCTCTTTCCCGATTTTTATAAAAACCGTAAAAGAGGTGTTTGAAAAGCTATTAAAGCAGAAAACTAAATATATCGGTTAATCAAATTTTCTAAATACCTCTTGCTTGTCGCTTTGTAAAGCTGGTTTGCCTTTGAGTAAATAATGCAACACATCTTTTTCTATTTAACTGTGAAACACAAACTCCGCTTTCTGTTTGTTATATAGCCCAATCGTAGCATTTCAATTTTACGGCTGCATAAAAAAACTGTTTTGGTAGCTTTAAAAGTTCAGTATTTCAAAGGCTTGCGGTTATCATTCTTCGTAGTAATAAGAGTAGTCAATGCCTTTCATAAACATTTCCCTGTCATTAATTTTTGCAGTTAGTGCGTTTTTTATCAGTGGCGTTAATACACTACTATCTACTGTACTAATAATCATTGCATTCATATAATTCTCTTTGCTGATTTTACTCCAATCCACACATTTTTTTAGGTGTTTTTTTAGCATCATATCCAGCCATATTCTTGTACTTCTGCCATTGCCTTCCATAAACGGATGTGCCTTGTTAATTTCGGCATACTTTAACATTATTTCTTCCAATGTAATTTGTGGCATGGCATCTATTTGTTGCAAGGTGCTTTTTAAGTGCTGGGCATATACGAACCGATAACCACCTTTTGAAATACTTTTTTCTCTGATTTTACCTGCAAAATCATACAAGCCACCAAACATATAAGCGTGTATTTGTTGCAATCTCCTGGTGGTGCCTACTTCAAATTCGTTTATCAAATTGCTTTCAAACAAGGTGTAGGCTTTCTTTTTACTTTGCCCATCAATGCTGGTGTTGCTGTATAAAAACCAATCCAAAAATTTAGTTGCTTTGTTATTGGGGAAACTTTTGGATAGTGATATAACACCCTCGCTATCCAACATATCGGTGTTGTATTTTTTACCATCTGCCGCCATTAGTTTCAGTTGGGTAGTGGCACTAACCAACTCATTTTTTTCCTTTTTCAGTTTGGCTTTAAGGTATTTCCAATAGTTGCGGACTTTGGTATAATCGGTTTCTTCGTTTAACACACCAACAATATCCAATACACTAAACCACCATTTAGAACACGCATCATCCCAAACAGCCCGTACCTCACGGTCATCAAAAAAGCGAATAGATATTTTTTGTTGTTTTTTCATACATTACTAATTCTTTGCTCGGCGGATTCAAGTGATAAATACAAACCATACAAGCAAATAGCATTTGTAAAACGACTTAACCAATACTATTAATTTCTACCCAAAGCAAATTACCAACGGTATATTAAACGTGGCTGTTGGTGCTACTAAATTTACAAACGGTAGCTTTATTATGCATTTAACAGGTAAAAAAGCATAAATTTAATAGGAATTGAGCCTTATTAGCTGAGTGACTAGCAAAAAAAAACAGCCTTAAAAACATTACGAAATAGTGTTTTTAAGGCTGTTTTTAATTTTATTAAATATACCTATTAATCAAATTTTCTAAATATTCTTGTTTGCCACTTTGTAAAGCAGGTTCGCCGTTTTCTATGG
Organism: Sphingobacteriales bacterium; assembly: GCA_013298995.1. GTDB lineage: Bacteria > Bacteroidota > Bacteroidia > Sphingobacteriales > Sphingobacteriaceae > Pseudopedobacter. The sequence continues at coordinate 4,477 of JAAFJW010000125.1, forward strand.
CGTAAGTTCTTAAATCTTCTAATGATAGTTTGCCTGCTTCAAACTCGGCACCTTTACCAGCATCAAAAGAGACATAACGGGCAGCTTTTACTGCGTTAAAATCGGACGAGGTAAGAATTTTATCGGCAGTTACCAAGGCTCGGGCAAATAAATCCATACCGCCAATGTGGGCATAAAACAAATCGGCTTGGTCGGTAGAGTTTCTTCTGATTTTGGCATCAAAATTAATTCCACCACCTTGCAAACCTTTGGCTTGCAACAAAATCATCATGGCTTCGGTAATTTCGTTAATATCGTTGGGGAACTGGTCGGTATCCCATCCGTTTTGGTAATCGCCACGGTTGGCATCTAGCGAGCCAAGCATTCCCGCATCGGCAGCTACCTGCATTTCGTGGGTAAAAGTATGGCCAGCAAGGGTAGCGTGGTTTACTTCTAAGTTTAATTTAAAATCGTTTAATAAATCGTACTGGCGTAAAAAGCCAATTACGGTTGCAGCATCGTAATCGTACTGGTGTTTAGATGGTTCGCAAGGTTTAGGTTCGATAAAGAAAGTACCTTTAAAGCCGTTTTTACGGGCATAATCTTTTGATGCGTGTAAAAACTTAGCAAAATGTTCCTGCTCGCGTTTCATATCGGTATTTAATAACGACATGTAACCTTCGCGGCCTCCCCAAAATACATAGTTTTCGCCACCTAATTCTATAGTAGCATCAATGGCTGCTTTTACTTGTGCTGCACCGTGTGCTAGTACGTGAAAATTAGGGTTGGTAGCAGCGCCATTCATATAGCGTTTGTTCGAAAATAAGTTGGCCGTTCCCCACAATAGTTTTACACCGCTTTCTTGTTGTTTTATTTTGGCATAAGCGGTTATGGCTTGCAGGCGGCGTTCGTTTTCGGCAATATCGTTGGTAAAGTCCACCACATCAAAATCGTGGAAACAATAGTAAGGTAAGTTCATTTTGGTAATAAACTCAAAGGCTGCGTCCATTTTATCTTTGGCCCGTTCTATGGCATCGGTTTTTGTATTCCAAGGGAAAATGTGGGTAGGTTCGCCAAATGGGTCGGCACCGTTACCGTTAAACGAATGCCAGTAAGCACAGGCAAAGCGTAAATGCTCTTTCATGGTTTTACCTGCAACTACTTGGTTTTCATCGTACCATCTAAAAGCTAATGGGTTGTGCGATGCTTGCCCTTCGAACTTTATTTGTTCTATTCCTTTAAAATACTCGTTTTGTCCTAAAACTACTTTTGTCATTGTTGTATGTATTGTTATGTTATTTAATCAGTTTATTTTCTAATAAGGTTTTCCAGTTTTGGTATAAATCTTCGTAATTATGTTGTGCTTCGGGTTCAATAAGTTTTAATGGTTTCATATTGCTAAATGCCGCATCGAAATTAGTAAAAATTCCTGTACCTACACCAGCACCTAATGCTGCCCCTGTGCTGCCATCGTTTTTATATAATTCTACGGGTGCACCGCACACATTTACAAATATTTGTGCAAATACTTCGCTTAAAAACAAATTGGCTTTGCCTGCTTTTATTATTTTAGGTGAGATGCCTGTTGTGCGCATAATATCTAAACCATAACGGAAAGCAAAGCAAATACCTTCTTGTACTGCTCTAAAAATATGTGCTTGTGTATGTATGTTTAAATCGAGGTTTAAAATTTGTGCGCCTAGTAATTGGTTGTTTAATATACGTTCGGCACCGTTGCCAAAAGGTAAAATTTGCAAGCCGTTGCTGCCTGCGGGTATGGCTTGCGCTTGCTGGTTAATTTCATCGTAACTTAAACCGTTACCTATGTTATCTTTTACCCAGCGGTTCATAATACCTGTACCGTTTATACACAACAGTACGCCTAAGCGTTTATTGGCTGGTGTATAATTTACATGGGCAAATGTATTTACCCGCGATTGTGGGTCGTATTGTAAGCTATCGCTTACGCCATATATAACGCCCGATGTACCTGCCGTTGCGGCTACTTCGCCAGGTTGTAGTACATTTAGTGATAGCGCATTATTGGGTTGGTCGCCAGCTTTGTAGCTTACAGGAATATCCGCTTTAAGCGATAAAAACTCGGCAACCTCGGGTGTAATGGTTGCGTGTGTGGTAAAAACTTCTTTAACAGGCGGAAAAATATCGGCCTTAAAGCCATAACAATCTAATACATCCTGTGCCAAACTTTCGGTTTTAAAATCCCATAAAATACCTTCGGATAGGGCAGATGCTGTGGTGCTTATTTGGCCAGTAAGTTTCATGGCAATAAAATCGCCCGGTAGCATGGCTTTATCTATTTGTGCAAATATATCGGGTTCGTTTTGTTTTACCCAAGCCAGTTTTGAAGCGGTAAAATTACCTGGCGAGTTTAACAGGTGGGGCAAACATATATCAGCACCTATTTTTTCAAAAGCGTTTTTGCCCATTTCTACAGCTCGGCTATCGCACCATATAATGGCATCTCGCAGTACTTTTTGGTTTTTATCAACGATAACAAGTCCATGCATTTGGTAGGAGATACCTATGGCTATAATTTCGGCGGGGTTATATAAATGTGTGGCGTGTGCTTTTAAGATGGCTTTTTGTACATCATGCCACCAGGTTTCGGGGTCTTGCTCGGCCCAGCCTGCTTGTAAAGATTTTATTTGATTTTCTTTATCGGGATATTGTACCGTTGCTACGGCTTGTTGGGTATCGGCATCAACTACCGATACTTTAATAAACGATGTGCCTACATCGATACCTAATAATAACATAAATATATATTTGGGTTAAGTTTATTTTTAAATAATATGCGGGGCTAAATTATCTATTTTTTTTTCGGATT
>JAAFJW010000126.1 GCA_013298995.1 Sphingobacteriales bacterium
CAATGGGCAGTTAATATCTCGCCCATTGATTGACATTTTTGTCGGTCATCTAAGCTATCCCTAACCTTTGCTCTCCAGCAGAGCTAGTTTCCGTTTCACTTGACTTTATAAATATCGATAGATTTTTTAGGGTCAGGTTAAAAAGTTGGGGAGAGGGTCATTAAGCAAATAATTTTTCTAGCCTAAAAAGGAAGAAATGAATATCGGTAACCCCTCTTAAATTAGCCCTAAAGTTTTTTATTTTGGAATTAAACGATTCTGCATTTGCGTTCGTGTTTCTGTTATTAAAGAAGTTTAGAATATTATCAAGGTGGTATTCTAAAGAGTTTACGGCGGTATTAAAATGTTCTATTTTGGCTATTTCAACCTTGTTTTTCCATTCTTTAAACTGTGCTAATGCTTTTGTTCTACATTTGCCTTCGTAGATGGCTCTAAATTGTAACGTTAAATGATAGGCTTTTTTTAGTAGCGGATATTTATTAAAAAGCAAGTTTGCTCTTTTTGCTTGATTAATAGACCAATCGACTTCTGTTTTATACAATAAATACCTACTTCTTGCCAATAATTCTCTTAAAGTATCGCCATTTGATAGGGTTTCAGGAATGTACTTTTCCCCCGTTTCTTTGGCCAAAGCAACAGCTATATTTTCTTGCTTAATAGCTTCCCATCGCAAACTAACCCGCATATGTTGCATCGCATCTATTACCAAACGTACCACATGAAAACGGTCGATAACCATATTGGTATTAGGGAAACTGTTTTTAACGGCCAAGCCCATATTTCTTGCCATATCCATACTCACTTCTTTTACCTCAACTCGTTTTTCTAAGCCTATTTTTTCTAATACGCCTTGTATAATTTTAGATTCTGTGCCGTTAATTACTGCTACAATACATCCTTTGTTTTTAACGCCCGTATTTTTGTTGGTAACAAAAGTATATAGCTCGCCTTTTGATAAACTTACCTCATCTATGCTTAAACTATCCGTAATGTTCTTTGGATAAATTAGATATTCTCCTGCATGTGGCTTTTGTACCCATTCTTTATAACCACTTGTTTTATGCTTATAGTGCCGTTGTAAGGTTTTGTTTTTAACACCATAATAGCTACTTATATTACTAATCGTATCTGGACGGGTATCAATTTGTACCTTTTAAAAAATCCGATAACTCCTGCGTAAATTTGGAATTATCGGCTATAAATGAAAAATTACGCTTTATTATTTTATGGGTTTCTTTATGCCGCCAGCGCCTTGTTTTTATCCGTAAATAAACGCCTTTCCCACGTATAGGGAAGTCTTGTATAAGTTTACTCTCCATAAAACCCTTCGACTCATACTCCGAAAAATCATACCCTGACGGTAGTTCATTATGCTCTTCAAAATCAATTAACCAATATTCTGACTTAGTCTCTATCCTGCATAAAATCTCATATTTGATAATCCCAAAGTGATTCATTAACTCTAATGGAAATAATGCTTGCAGTAATTTTTTGTCTAACGTTTCGATAATACTTTTTTTTCAAAGTTAGAATTTTAATGACCCTCTCCCCAACTTTTTAACCTGACCGATTTTTTATCCCAACAAAATCCTACTAAATTTACACCACCATTTTTGTCCACATGGAACTAACGTCTCAAAAAAAACACCACAAATGTCCATTACGCCCATCTTACTTAAAAAACCAAATAAAATGAACGATAAATGGATAAAAATTTACACCTCGCACCAGTTTTTTAAATCGGAAATGGTAAAGCAAATACTCATTGATAACGGTATTGAAGCTGTAATAATGAACAAGCAAGATACAGCTTATAAGTTTGGCGAGGTGGAGGTACATATACCCGAAAGGGATTATAGCAATGCGCTGGAAATTATTTTAGAGAATGATTTGTAAGTTACTAACAATTAAATAATTTCATTTAAAATCAATTTCAAATGAACATAGATAAATTAAGTTTAGAAAACGCATACCAATTATTCGAATCTTAGATTCAAATAATAAATGCAACATTTTACATTTTTTCAACCTACTTTAAACACAAAAAATAATTATCAAAAAACCTATATTTGCTAAAATTTTTCGAAAACTTATTAAATGAAAACCAGGGCAATAACAGGCTTTTTCTTCATACTTATTATGCTGGCCTCTATGCTTTTAGGGGCTTATGTTTTTACCCTATTTTACCTTACTTTAAGCCTGGTTTGCTTAGTAGAATTTTTTATTTTGGTAAAAACTACGGGCATAAGGCCACACCGTACTATTGCTTATATAGCTGCCTTTGTACTGTTTGCATCGGTAGCGGTAAAACATTTTTTTGAATTAGAGCCCAAATGGTTATTGGTAAATATCCCTTTGTTTTTTGGAATATTTATAAGGGAATTGTACAAAAAATCGGAAATACCGTTTAGCAATATTGCCTATACTTTTTTAGGGTTAATGTACGCCGTTGTGCCATTTATTTTTTTTTATAGCATTGCTTATATAAGTGGCCAATACAACGTACACCTAGCACTCGGTTTCTTTGTGTTGCTATGGGCCAACGATACAGGTGCCTATTTATTTGGCGTAAAATTTGGTAAAAAACGGCTATTCGAGCGGCATTCGCCCAAAAAATCGTGGGAGGGTTTTTTAGGTGGGATTTTTACAGGATTATTAATAGCCAGCTTATTAGCACATTATTATATAGATTATACTTTTTACCAATGGCTGGGGATGGCGGTTTTAATAAGCTGTTTTGGCACCCTTGGCGATTTGGTAGAATCGATGTTTAAACGCAGCCTAAACGTAAAAGATTCGGGCAATTTACTGCCCGGCCACGGTGGCGTGTTAGATAGGTTTGATGGTTTGCTAATGGCTGCACCCGTGGTTTTTGTGTATTTATATTTGATAAGCTATTAGCTTAATTTTTTGCTTGGCTAGGGTAAAAAAAAGTAATATCTAAGGTTTCGGAGGAAACATTTGTGCAAAAACGAGAGTTAAATTTTAAAAATGTATCATTTTTTTTACCAAAATACAGTGTTTTTATAGCATTGGCTGGGTATAAAAGCAATAGACTTTGCGTAAATCTTTGTGTGGGCGGATTCAAGTGCTAATAGCAAATAAAAAAAACACCTCTTTAATTTACCTACGAAACTTTAGTTAATATTTCCCTTTTTTTGAGAAATTGAGAAATAAATTTTAATACAATAAACTTTTTTAGCATTAACGAAATTTTTGTTCTTTATCTAACTTTATAAAAGTTAAAGTACAGGCATCAAATAATGGTATCATTGCTCCGAAACTTATTAGATAGAAATGTTTTTATGCGCCTTAGCTAAAATAAGAGGGAATTATCGCGTTTAAACCGCCCTAATCATCAATGATGATATATATATAAACAAAATTAATTAATCTATAATAAATTTACTCGCTTCGTTTACGCTTGCCACCAAATTTGCGGTTATTACCTGCCGAGGCGGGCTTAGGCCTGCGGTGCCCCTGTGGCGGGTGCGTATTGCCTCCTTTTTTTACCGCTGGTGTAGGGAAGCCTAAAAGCGGAAAAGGGTGTTCATCTATTACTGGGATGCTTTTACCTATCAGTTTATGAATATCTTTTAAAAATTCTTTTTCGTCGGCATCGCAAAAAGATAATGCGGTGCCATTAGCCCCAGCTCTGCCTGTACGGCCTATGCGGTGTACATAGGTTTCGGATATATTGGGTATTTCGAAATTTATTACATGGGCTAGTTCATCAATATCTATCCCTCGGGCGGCAATATCGGTAGCTACCAATACCCTAATAGTTTTGCCTTTAAAATTTTCTAAAGCCCTTTGCCTGGCATTTTGCGATTTATTACCGTGTATAGCCTCGGCTTTAATTTTATGGTTTACCAGTAGTTTCACAATTTTATCGGCTCCGTGTTTGGTACGGGTAAATACGAGGGCGGTTTCGATATTTTTATCGTTTAATACATGTAAAAGCAAATCGTTTTTATTGTTTTTATCTACAAAATAAACGGCTTGGTTAATGGTATCGGCGGTTGATGATACGGGTGTAACTTCTACTTTTTTGGGGTCACGCAATATGGTATCGGCCAGTTGTACAATGCTAGGGGGCATGGTTGCCGAAAAAAACAGCGATTGCCTACGGGTAGGCAATACGGCAATTAGTTTTTTTACATCGTGTACAAAACCCATATCAAGCATACGGTCGGCCTCGTCTAACACAAAAAAGCTAACATCTTTAAGTGTAATAAACCGTTGGTTCATTAAATCTAACAAGCGTCCCGGCGTGGCAATAATAATATCAACGCCTTTTTGCAGGGCATCGGTTTGTGCTTTTTGCCCCACGCCACCAAATATTACGGTGTGTTGTAGGTGTAAAAATTTACCATAAGCGGCAAAGCTTTCGCCTATTTGTATGGCCAGTTCGCGGGTGGGTGTTACGATAAGTGCTTTAACTTTACGCAGGCCTATTACGGGGCTTTGCTGGTTGTGTAGCAATTGTAAAATAGGGATGGCAAAGGCCGCTGTTTTGCCTGTACCCGTTTGGGCGCAACCCAGCAAATCGTTTTTTTGTAATAAAAGGGGGATTGCTTTCTGTTGTATAGGTGTAGGTGTGGTATAACCTTCGGCAGCCAATGCTTTTTTTATAGGGTCGATAAGCCCTAAATCGTTAAATGAAACCATATAGTTTGTGTTAAGGCAAACCTAATGTGTATTTAACAGGCAACCTTTCTAATATTTTTTGCAAAGGTGCTTAAAATATGTGGATAACAAAAGGGAGCTACGTGTTTAAGTTTTTTTTAACACATTATAATCACCACTCGAAACCTGGCATTACGAAATAAAATATGCTCCAATAATTATCGCTACGTTTCATATACAGCTTAAATGACCCTTCGAAGTGTATTTTTTCGCGGTTTTCTATAATGGCATCGTATTTTAAAAAGCCTTCGGCGTGGCCCATCCAATTGCCATCGGCCAATTGGTCGAACTTTATTTCATCAATATTGTAGGCATCGTTTTCAAAGTTTTCAAATGCCTCAAAAAAAGGTTTTAGCTTGGTATATAGCTCTTCTCTATTATAATGTTGTGCATTGGCGGTAATAAATTCGTAATCTAGCTCTGAGCTGTATTCATCAAAGTTTTTGGCAAACCAATGTGCCAAAAACTGGTGGGTGTTTTTTTCAATATCTGCATGGTTATTGGGATGAAACTCTTCATAAATAAAAACCCTTGTACCAAAAAACATGTTTTCTTTTTCGATTTCTTGTTCAAATAACTCTTCGGTTATAAAGGCGTAAATTACCGCATCGGGATAAGGGCCATCGCAAATATCTAACCTTAAATCGTGGCTTTCGAGCAATAGGGTTACTTTTTCTAGCTGTTGGCTTATATCTTTATCGTTAAGATGGGCTAAGGGAATAAAAGCAGGTTTACCTATTTTTTCGTAAATGCTTATGTACTCGGCATTTTTAAAGTTTTCTTCAAACGATATAAGACTTTTTAAAAACTGGTTTTCTATTTCGGGGGGTAATTGCCCATCGCCACCCATCATAAAATTATCGCCAAATTGCGCTTTTAGTTTTAGCTTTAAAAACTCGTTTTCGATGCTCGCATTTTCTTCGGGGTCGTCAGAGAATTTTTCGTTTTCCATACTATAAAATTAAGCATTGAAAGTAATAATTTTTTATGAAATTGGCTAGCAGGGAATAAAAATTATTTTTATTCCAGTATAACGCATTACAAATCAACGCTAATAGCTAGCTTAGGATACCAAAAGCTATGTTGCTTAACTTTTTTAATAATTACGGATGAGCTTTTACGTGAAGAATATTTTTTTTTAACTTCGCATTCTTAGGCTAAACCATTTATAAGTATATATGAATTTGTTAAAAAAAATTTCGATTGTGTGTGTTACTGTTTTGGTTATAAGTTATTTTATACCCGTACAAACCACCAAAAATACAGTTATTAAAAAAACATTTTACGATGTTGTAACCGAAATTAATAACCCCGATAATTGGAAAAAATGGTATGCCCCCATAAAATCATCTTACCAAAAACACCCCAAAAAATACCGTTTTGTTGAAGATTATAAGAATAAAAAATTTATAATTTATACCCATAATAATAAGTACGAAGTAACAAAATATAGTCCAGGGTATTTAAAAGTGCAAAGTAATGGCTTGTTTAAAACCAACTGCGAGGTACGTTTTACTTTTACCAAAGACAGCCAAAAATCCATGGTTTTTGAAACCCATACAATAAGTTTATTAACGTATGTACTAAATTTTTTTAACCCCGATAAGCAATACAATAGTGTTATAAAAAATTTAAAACCTTTTATGGAAAACCCTTCGCTTTACTATGGTTTCGAAATTAAAAGAACCCATGTGCCTGATACTATTTATCTTACTTTATTTAAAACCATATTAAAAAAAAACAGATACACGGCTATCGATAGCATGTATAAGGTTTTAACACAGTACGCCTTTAAAAATAAATTAACACATAGCTTTAAGCCTTATTTGGTATCCGATGCTATTGGCAATGATTCGTTAAAAATTACGGCCATGTTGGTAATTGATACAGCCATAATGTCCGATAGTAAAATAACTTCTTTCACCATGCCCTCTGGTGGAAATATTTTGGTAGCCCGCTACAAAGGGCGTTATAGTGCCTCTAAAGCAGCCTATGATGCCTTACAAAAATACGTGTTCGATAATACCCTAAGTTCGGTTTTTACACCTTTCGAGCGATATTTAGACAAACGAATCCCCAAAAATGATAGCAGCATGGTAGATATGGAGGTGTTTTATCCTATTTATTAGTTTATAAAGTTTTGGAGAGCTAATACATGTTTTATAACAACTGTGTTCATTAATATTTTGAAAAACTTAGGCCAGTATTTCATAACCAAGGCTAGCCCCGCCATTCGCCCACCTGCCTGCGCAGGCAGGTACGCCACCCGCCTGCTGGCCTGCAGGAAAGGCCTTAGACACAGGCTGGTATCCGCTACCTGCCTGCGCAGGCAGGTACTGTCTTAAAAAGCAAATAAAAATGTATAAACATTTCAAGGAATTTTACTTATCTTCGTACTAAGGAAAAAGAGGGCATACCGACATCTGTCGGAAGCTCATCAAGTGTAATCCCGCCTATGGCGGGATTATTATTTAAGGAAAAAGAGGGACACCCTCTTTCTTCTAGAATATCAT
>JAAFJW010000127.1 GCA_013298995.1 Sphingobacteriales bacterium
TTTGGTAATAGATGCCAGCGTATTTGGCAATTTACCAACTCCCATTTTATTAGCCAAAGCCCAATTATCTAAACCTACAAAAGTGGCATTAGCCAAAACAAATATTTCTACCGTTACCCTAAAAGTACCCGCAGGTACCTTAGTCGCTTACAAAACAACTTCCACTTGGAAAGATTTTGGCACAATAATAGAACAAAGCGTACTCCCCCTAAGCCTTATCACTTTTACCGCCAAAGCCATACCCACTGGCAACCAAATAAACTGGGCAACAGCCAATGTAGTAAACGTAAAAAACATAGTTTTAGAACGCTCGGGGGCGGATAATACCTTTAGCTATTTAACAACCTTACCTGTAACAGCTACGCAGTTTATAGATATTTCTCCTTTGGCAGGAGATAATTATTACCGTCTTAGCAGCATTGATAATGATGGTAGCTTAGAAGTTTACAAAAATATAGCTTTTGTAAAAGGCTTAAACAACGAAATTACTTTTTACCCCAACCCAATTACCAACGGTGTGTTAAATGTGGTGGCTGGTGATGCTAAATTACAGTCGGTAGTTTTGTATGATTTGAGCGGTAAAAAAGTAATGGTTTTAAATAATCCTAGCCATACCATAAACACACAAGGCTTAGCCAAAGGCGTTTATGTATTAGAAATAAACAGCCAAAAAGGCAAAGTGATTAAAAAAGTAGCGGTAAATTAGGTTATTTATTTTTAGCGATATTTTCCCATTATGGGTTTATTTAAAGGAAGACTAGGAAGTCTTCGCTCCAAGCGAAGCCTTCCTTTTTAGGTAAAATTCCACTTCGGTAAAAACCCAACACGCCAGCTTATTTAAAAAAACGAGAATAAGGTGGGGTTTATTTAAAGGAAGACTAGGAAGTCTTCGCTCCAAGCGAAGCCTTCCTTTTTAGGTAAAATTCCACTTCGGTAAAAACCCAACACGCCAGCTTATTAAAAAAAAACGAGAATAAGGTGGGGGTTATTTAAAGGAAGACTTCGCTTGGAGCGAAGGCTTCCTACGAAGGCTTCCTAAAACGATAGTTAAGGAAGATTTCCTTATAAATATTTTATTATCGTATCATTAAAAGGGCATTACGAATAAAACAAAAGCGAAAAAAAACGTAATATCAATTTAATTTTAGCCTTCAATACAATATTTACACGAAATAAATTTGTACCCCAATACTTTAGCTCGCATAAGCAAATACCGTTGTATAAAGGTAGCCATCACCCCAAAATTTATAAAAATTACTACCTAGCCATACCAAACTTGGCTTCGTAGGTAGCCAACTTGGTAGTTAAAATTTTGTTTAATGCTGGCTCCGAGTATTGTGCGGTAAACTTTACAAATTCGTTTATTACAAACAATCCTAATTGTATTTGCCTTGTGTTTAGGCTTTCTTTGTTTTGGTTTATGGCGTAATTAAAGTTTAAATCTTCTTCAATTAATGTTAAAGTTTGATTTATAAGTTCGTTAGCTTTTTTGTTCATCCCTAGCTTATACATAATTTGCACCAATTCGTATTTGCTTAGCGCAAAATTAGCATCGTAGATGGTAGTAATGGGCAGTACTTCGAAGCAATGCTCAATGGCTTTACGGGCTTGGTTTAGTTTACCTTCGTGGATTAAGTTTTTTGCCAATTCGGTGAATTTATTTGTAGATAAGTACACCATTTTAGACGATTCGGGGTCGAGGTAGGATGCGTTTTTAAGATTTCCCCACTCAAATTTTGTCATTAAATTATCGTACATTTTATCGGTATTTACCATATCGGTTTTACCTAATGGCGATTCGTCGCCAATTTCGCTTCGGGTTTTAGGAATTAAGCGCAAGGCAAATCCCTCGTTAAACAAATATTTATCTAAACCCATAAAGTTACTGCTAGGTACCGTAAAGGCAAAATAAATGGGGCGTTTCCAATTGTTGTGTAATAAAATATCTAAAATAGCTATCTGACCTTTGCTAATGTACGAACCGCCAATAGTCCAGTCCATTTGTTTAACTACGTTTTTTAAATCTTCTTTTCCGATGGTGTTGGTAGCTAGTAATTGGCTGCTATCCACAGGCATCGTTAAGTTTTTGGTAGGTAAAAAATTATCCATTTTACCACTTTGGTACTGTACTTTGGCATCGGGATTTTCGGAGGTGATAAACTCAAACACATCTTTTAGCTGTTGTGGTCCTTTTAGGTTATAATCTTGATAAAAAACCACATCACGCACTCCTGATACGTATTGCGAGGGTTGCATGGTTATGGGCAAGGGAGCCGATGAATTAAAAGGCTGCCTTAGTTGGTTAATGTACCAGTCGGTATCGAACAGGCTTAGGTTTACAATGCGTACATCGGGTCTAAAGTTTTCAACTTCTTGTACATACCACAATGGGTAGGTATCATTATCGCCATAAGTAAATAATATGGCATTGGGTGCGCAGGTGTTTAGGTAATTTTTAGCCAAATCGCGGGCAGTAGTTTTTTGGGAGCGGTTATGGTCGTCCCACTCTTGGCTAGCCATTAAAATTGGGCCTGCCAATAGGCATAACACAGTAGCCAATATGCCCGCATTTTTAGCATTGATGTATTTTTTTAATATATCATGCAGGGCAAATACGGCAAAACCAATCCAAATAGTAAATGCGTAAAACGAACCTGCATAAGCATAATCACGTTCGCGGGGTTGGTTAGGTGTTTGGTTTAGGTACAGTACAATGGCCAAGCCTGTAAAAAAGAAAAGCAGTGCTACAATACCCGCATCTTTTTGTTTCTTTTTAAAATGATACCAAGCACCCAATAAGCCTAGTATTAGGGGTAAAAAGTATAACCTATTGTAGGCTTTGTTTTCGGCAATTGTTTTGGGCAAGGTGCTTTGGTCGCCAAGGTGTAGGGCATCAACAGGTTTTATACCACTTAGCCAATTTCCTGATATGTAATCGCCTATGCCTTGGTCGTCGTTTTGCCTTCCTACAAAATTCCACATAAAGTAGCGCATATACATAAAGCCCACTTGGTAAGTACCAAAAAAGCCCATATTGGTAGCAAAAGTAGGGCTTTCATCCGCACCCATGCGCATCCAATCGCGGTAAACGCTTATATGGTTAGGGTCGTCGCTATACATGCGTGGTAACAAGGTGTTTCTATCGTATGTATAACTTATTTTTTTTCCTGTAATTTCGTATTTAGTATCGCCTTTGCGATAGGTATTATCCCCTTCTTCGCTTCCTGTTGCCTTGGAGTCGAAATACTGCCCATACATTAATGGCCTATCGCCATATTGCTCGCGGTTTAAATAACCTAAAAACGAAAAAGCATTATCGGGTTGGCTATTATTTAAGGTGGGATTTGCCTTTGCCCGTACCACAATCATGGTGTACGAACTGTAGCCAAATAACAAAAGCACTACCGATAGCAGTGCCAAATTTAACATGGCTTTATTGTGTTTGATAGAATACAAAATCCCCCATACCAAGCCACCTATTACCAAAACAGCAAAAAACAATACACCAGTACCAAAACCTAAGCCAAAGGAGTTTACAAATAGTAAATCAAAACTGGCTGCAAATTTTATTAAATATTGTATAATGCCATATTGTACAAAACCCAAAATAAATATACCTATAAATAGTGCTACAATGGTACCCCATGTACTTACTTTACTTGCCCTACGGAAATAATATAAAACCGCAATGGCTGGTATGGCCAATAAATTTAATAAGTGAATACCTATAGATAAACCCATTACGTAAGCAATTATCAACAACCATTTATCGGCATGAGGCTCATCTGCATGGGCATCCCACTTTAATATAGCCCAAAAAACTACGGCTGTAAATAACGACGACATGGCATATACCTCGGCTTCCACGGCCGAAAACCAAAACGTATCCGAAAACGCATAAGCCAATGCGCCTACCAAGCCTGCACCTATAATAAGGATAATTTGCGCAATATCGAGCGGCTTACCTGCCGAAGGATAAAACTTACGCCCCAAAGCGGTAATTGTCCAAAACAAAAACATAATGGTAGCCGCACTACACAAGGCCGAACTTATATTTACCCAATAAGCTACTTTTGTGGGATTACTTGCCAATAAACTAAATAGCTTACCTATCATTAAAAATAATGGCGCACCAGGTTGGTGTACCACTTGCAGTTTGTAGGCCGCAGCAATAAACTCGCCACAATCCCAGTAACTGGCTGATGGCTCTAAGGTTAAGATATAGGTAATTGCGGCAATGGTAAATGCTAACCAGCCTGTTATATTGTTTATTTTATTATAATTCATAATAATTTGGGTGCAATAAAATTGATGCCGAAAGTAATAATTTGATTTGAGAAATATCTCACCTTAACAATTATTAACGATGAAGAATTTTTAAAGTAAAAATTCAAAAGTAAAAATTCAAAACCAGTGGATTCAAGTAAAAATTGAAAAGTAAAAATTCGAAAAACTGTTCAACGGGATAAAAAGTAAACATTCGAAACCTTTAAACGCTTAACATTTTGAATTTTTAATTTTAACTTTTTAATTTAAAAAGGTTTTGAATTTTAAAAAAGGCTATTTTACAAAATACTTTTGCGCTTCGGGGATATATTTTTCGATATCACGGATACGGGTTTGGTCGCTTGGATGGGTGCTTAAAAACTCGGGGGGTGATTGGCCTTTTTTTTGCGCCGCCATGCGCTCCCAAAACGATACTGCCGCCTGTGGGTTATAGCCTGCCATGGCCATAAAAGTTAAACCTAGCCTATCGGCTTCCGACTCTTGCTTCCGCGAATTGGGTAACAAATAACCCGCCTGCGAGCCTATACCATATAATTGTTGAAAAACCTGTGAGCCCGTTTCGGATTTAGCTACCGCAGCACCCAATAGTGCGCCTACACCTTGGCTTATCATGGCTTGCGAGTACCTTTCGGACGAGTGGTGTGCTATTGCATGTGCTATTTCGTGGCCCATTACGGTAGCCAAGCCAGCATCGTTTAATGTAACGGGTAATATGCCTGTATATACGGCTACCTTTCCTCCTGGCATGCACCAAGCGTTTACATCTTTGCTATCTACTAGGTTAAACTCCCATTGGTAACCTTCTATATTGGATTGGTAGTTATTGTTATTCATATACTTGGTTACCGCTGCGGCTATTTTATTGCCTATTTCTTTTACCTTGCGGCTTTGTGCGGTATTGTTTATTACTGTTATTTTAGGGTCGCTTAAAAATTGTTTGTATTGTAAGCCAGCGGCCTGCTGCATTTCGGTTTCGCTTACTAAGCTGGCTTGGCTACGGCCCGTAAGTGGTACGGTAGAGCAAGCGTTTAACATAACAGCCGTGGATAACAATGCAATAGTGTAAATGAGAGGTTTAGTTTTCATATATTTTTCTTTTTAAATAAATTTACTTTTGATTCTTTTCCTTTTAGTAATCGTTCGATATTTTTTTGATGGGTTACCAATATAAGTACGCATATACACATGCCATAAATAATAATTGCTTTTACCGATACATGATAAATAAATATCACGCTAAGTGGAAAAGTAAAACCCGCAGCAATAGAGCTTAACGAAACATATTTAGATACCAATAAAATACCCACAAATACCATAACGCAAAGCAATGCCGCTGGCGTATGTACTGCCACAATCATACCAAACAAAGTAGCAATACCTTTGCCCCCTCTAAAACCTGCAAAAACAGGAAACAGATGCCCCATTACGGCACATATACCCAAAGCTAATTGGTAATTTACATATTGTACCGAATGTGTAGGCCCTGTAACCGATAAGCCAATAAAGTACGCCAAGTTGGTTGCTATCCAGCCTTTTAAAATATCCATTAGCATTACGGGGATACCTGCTTTTTTACCCAAAACCCTAAACGTATTGGTAGCACCAGCATTGCCGCTGCCGTATTCGCGTACATCTATTTTAAAAAACGCTTTACCTACCCACACCGCCGAGGGTATGGAACCTAAAAGATAGGCTAAAATTAATGCGCCTAAGGAGTAAACAGATATCATAAGCCTACTGTTGTGATGCGTGTGTATATCATTATTTAATAGCTTTTAGGCTCATATCTAAACTTTTAACCGAATGTGTTAATGCGCCCATCGAAATATAATTAACTCCACAATTGGCGTAATCAACTGCGTTTTCGGGTGTTATACCGCCCGATGCTTCGCAGTCAAATTTTCCATCAATTATTTTTACTGCTTCTTTTAATAATGGGAAGCTAAAGTTATCTAATAAAATCCGTTCGATACCGCCTATTGCCATTACTTGCTTTAATTCTTGCAGGTTTCGTACCTCAATTACAATAGGGAGTGGCGTATGCGATTGTGTGTACAGGTGTGCGGCATCTAAGGCTTGGGCTATGCCACCAGCGTAATCAATATGGTTATCTTTTATTAAAATCATATCGTACAAGCCTGCTCTATGGTTTACACCGCCGCCTATTTGTACTGCCCATTTTTCTAAAAAACGCAGGTTGGGCGTGGTTTTTCGGGTATCTAATACTTTGGTATGGCTGTGTTTTAATGATTGTACAATTTTATATGTGGTGGTAGCTATGCCGCTCATGCGTTGCATGGTGTTAAGCACCAAGCGTTCGGCTATTAAAATACTGTGTACGCTACCACTTACTTTTAGGGCAATATCGCCGTGTTTTACGGGCTGGCCATCGGGTATAAATATTTCGAGTTTTAGGCTACTGTCTATTTCGTTAAAAATTTCTTCGGCCAATTTTACACCTGCAATTATACCTTCTTCTTTAACAATAAGTTGTGCTTTGCCCTGTGTATTAGGTGGTATGGTAGCCAGCGAGGTATGGTCGCCAGTGCCTACATCCTCGGCTAGGGCTTGTGTTATAAATTGCTTGATGCGCTGCTTGTCCAAATTGAGTATTTATTTTAAATAGCAAAACTATAAAAAAAATATAGCTCTATCCTTTATTTAATCAATTCGTAGCAACTATAAATGAAATCAATGCCATCTGTTAAAAGTAAGTTGTTCGTATTTCCCCCAATAGGGCCGCATTTTCCCTATAAAAAGTTTTAGAACAACTGCCCTACAAACCTACCTAAATTTTATAAAAGCATTGTTTGTTATTACTTTGCATCGTCTTTAGAACAAAACCGTTTGC
>JAAFJW010000128.1 GCA_013298995.1 Sphingobacteriales bacterium
CTGGTCCCCGCTACCAAAAAAGTTGAAACGACACTTTTTTAATTTAACAAAATGGCCCGTTCGTCTAGGGGTTAGGACGTTAGATTTTCATTCTAGAAACAGGGGTTCGATTCCCCTACGGGCTACAGGAAACCATCAATCACACACGATTGGTGGTTTTTTATGGGCGGATTGGTGTGGTCAGAAATGAACAATGCGTCTTTTAGATTTTAATTATTTATTATTTAAAATTAATAACATAATTTTATGCAATCTTATTTGCCACATTTTTATGATCATTTAAGTATCCACCTCTTTACAAATTATAAGGTTTCTATCTTACGGTTGGGAGTAATTAAACAACTCATATGAAAAAATCACTACTATTTATTTTCCTATCCTTTTATTGGGGTTCGTTTACAAAGGCGATTGCACAAGCGCCTACCATTACTAGTTTTACACCAATCAACGCTAATCCTGGTGATGCCGTAATTATTAATGGTAACAACTTTAATACTACTATTTCCAGTAATATAGTATATTTTGGCGCTACCAGGGCGACCGTTACTGCAGCAACGGCTACCACTATAGCTACAATAGTACCCATTGGAGCTACATATGCCCCTATAACTGTATTAAACACCAGTTCTAGATTAGTTGCTTACAGTATGGCTAATTTTAACCCCACTTATGCCCCATCAAAAAACAATTTACAGACTTCTGATTTTCAGTTCAATGTCGACTTTCCAGCTAATAGTAACCCGTATTCAATAGCTATAGGCGATTTGGATGGTGATGGCAAACCCGATTTAGTGTTGGCAAATAAAGGGTCGGGTAGAATTTCTATATATCGCAATATCAGCTCAACTGGTAGTATCACATCGGGTTCATTTGCTGTCAGGGTCGATTTTATAACTGGCACCAGCCCTACCTCGGTAGCCATTGGTGATTTAGATAGTGATGGAAAACCTGATATAGCAGTGGTTAATAAAGACGCAAACAGCGTTTCTATACTCCGAAATACCAGTACGAGCGGAAGTATTACATCGGAAAGTTTTGCCCCGAAAGTTGATCTTATAGGATTTAATACGCCAGAATCTTTAGCCATAGGCGATCTAGATGGCGATGGCAAGCCCGATTTGGCGGTTACTAATTTAGGCTCAGGCAATCTTTCGCTATTGCGCAATACCAGTGCGACTGGCAGTATTACTTCGAGCTCGTTTGCTGCTAAAGTGGATTTTACAACTGGCGCTAATCCATATTTTGTAGCCATCAGCGATTTGGATGGTAATAATAAACCTGATTTAGCAGTGGCTAATTTTAGTTCATCAAGTGTTTCCATATTTCAAAATACCAGTATGAGCGGAAGTATTACATCTAACAGTTTCGCCACCAAAGTTGATCTTATGGGATTTAGTGCTGCACACTCACTGGCAATTGGGGATTTAGATGGTGATGGCAAACCCGATTTGGCAGTGGCACAGTTTGGCAGCATTTCGATATTGCGAAATATCACTTCCAACGGAAGTATTACATCAGGTAGTTTCGCTTCCAAAGTAGATTTTACGGGAGTTAATAGACCTTATTCCATAGCATTGGGCGACCTTGACGGGGATAGTAGACCTGATTTAGCGATAGCGAATATAGGCTCAGGCGTACTTACCCTTTTCCGAAACAGTAGTACTAGTGGAAGCTTAACAGTGGAAAGCTTCACAGCAATTAGATCTGTTGAAACAGGCACTAATCCATCTTCCGTAGCCATAGGTGATTTAGATGGAGATAGTAAACCAGATTTGGCAGTAGCTAATTCTGGCTCAAGGAGTATTTCTGTAATTCGTAATGCTGACATAGCTGCAACTCCGGTAACATTGGTAGGTTACGATGCCAAACTAAATATAAACGGAACTGTACAGCTAAACTGGACAACTGCATCAGAAGCAAACAACAATTATTTTGAGCTTTTACGTTCTGCTAATGGAGTAAGCTTTTCTTCAATCAGCAAAATAACTGGTGCAGGAAATTCAGCACAAAAGCAACAGTATAATTTTATTGATCAGTCTCCTATAGCTGGCACCAATTATTATCAGTTATTACAATTTGATAATGATGGTAAGAAAACTGATTTGGGCATTAGAGCAGTAAATGTTTCCTTAAACAACAGCCACGAATTATCGATGTATCCGAACCCAACTACTGGAATAGTTAATTTAAGCTTCGAGGGCGCAATTTATCAAAAATTAGAGCTGGTGGATTTATCAGGAAAAATGCTGCTTACAAAACCTATTAGACAACAAGAGAGCCAAATTATTATCGATATCAGTCACCTTTCACCGGGTCTTTATACTATCAGCTTAAAAGGCGAAAGAAGAATAATAAGAAATAAAATTATCAAGAAATAGGATAAGCTATTATAAAATTTTTAAAGAGTCTGCTTCTTAAATTGAGGCAGACTCTTGTATTTTGCTACAGCCGTTAACACAACGACCCCTGCTCAGGTCTTTGCACATCTTTCCGGTCTTTCAAATTTTTTAATTTGAAATCCTATTTGAAGACCGTTGCAAAACCCGAACTAAGACTCAGATTTTGAGCATAAAAAGTCCCCTACGGGCTACATCAATTTAACCCCAACAAATGTTTTTTAAAATCATCGAAATTATTAGCCATAATCACTTTGTGTTGTTGTTTTTGCTTCATTGTTTCTACTTGTGCAGGTTCCTCAATGTTAATATGTAACTCCTCAAATACATCAGGGAATTTACAAGGATGGGCGGTAGCTAAAATGATGTATGCTGTTTTATTAGTTTCATTTTTTCGCACCTCTTCAACAGCCAAATAACCCGTGGCGGTGTGTGGGCATAGTATATAGTTATGCTGTTGATACACGGTGGCAATGGTGGCTTTTATTTGTGCATCGTTATACGATAAAGAAATAAGTTGGGTATGCAGGGCGTGGATATCGTTATTGTACAAATCTAAAATGCGTACAAAATTACTAGGGTCGCCTACATCCATGGCGTTGGCTAGGGTTGCTATGGACGGCCTTGGGGCATAAGTTCCTGTTTTAAAGTATTGTGGTACAATATCGTTGCTATTGGTGGCGGCTATAAATTGTTTTACAGGCAAGCCCATTTTGTGGGCTATCATGCCTGCGGCTATGTTGCCAAAGTTACCGCTGGGGGTTACAAAAACAAGCTCCTCAAAATCGGCTTTAAGCCTAGCCCAAGTATTGGCGTAATAAAACATTTGCGGTATTAGGCGGCTGATGTTTATAGAGTTGGCCGATGTAAGGCTTAAGTGTGTGTTTAGTTCTTCATCTAAAAAAGCCTGTTTTACTAGCCGCTGGCAATCGTCAAATGTGCCGTCAATTTCTATGGCTTCGATATTGTTGCCATTGGTGGTTAATTGCAGTTCTTGTATGGCACTTACTTTGCCTTTGGGGTATAATATACTTACGCTGATGCCTGGTACGTTTAAAAAGCCTAGGGCTACGGCTCCGCCAGTATCGCCCGAGGTGGCTACTAAAATTTTGATTTCTTTATGTTCGTTTTTTAAAAAATGTGCCATTATGCGGCTCATAAACCGACCGCCAAAATCTTTAAAAGCTAGGGATGGGCCATGGAAAAGTTCTAGCATAAATGTATCCCCGCTAAGGGCATGTAAGGGGGCTTCAAAATTTATGGCATCATCAATGATGGCTTTTAAATCTTGTGCCGAAATCACCTCGTTTAATAAAGTATAGGCTACATCGAAGGCTATTTGAGGCAGGGTTTTGGTAGCCCAATTTTGCATCATAAGGGCATCAAATTGTGGCAATATGGTGGGCATGTATAGGCCTTTATCAGCTGGCAAGCTATTAAAAACAGCGGTTTTAAAATCTACAGATAGGTTATGGTTGGCGGTGCTGTATAGTTTCATTGATAAATATGTGGGTTTTATTTTCTTAATGATATTTTAGTTTTACAATTTTTCTAACAATACTTTTTGGTTGGTAAAATCAAAAGCTACATCTAATAAACTTACCAATTTGGGCCATTCGGATGCTTTTGTTATCTCTCACATTACCAAAAGTAGCATCTTCAAATTATAATACAACTAAAAAAGTAATTTTATAACTAATAGGCATTTATTGTCTGCATTCGACTTACTCTTTTGTTTTTACCCTCATAGCCAATACAAAAGCTTACCGTATATTTATCCCACCAAAATCACAAAAAAATAATAAAAAAAAATCTTTTTTTAATAAGCCTTTTACTCATCAACGCATCCAAGAAAATTTTTTATTTATTTTTTGGGCGTTTTAACACGCTTGGAATTTACCCTGACACTTGATTAGTAAATAATTGCACTCAAGTCAATAATTTTACAACCTACCCTCCCACCGAAATCCTTTTTAAATATTGGCCATAGCCACTTTTAATATATTTTTCGGCTAATTTTAGTAATTCATCTTTGGTTATAAATCCCATCCTAAAAGCTACCTCTTCTATACAGCCAATTTTGGTGTCTTGGCGTTTTTCTATAACCCGTACAAATTCCGAGGCATCGCTTAGCGAATCAAAAGTACCTGTATCCAGCCAAGCCGTTCCCCTGTCCATTAAACCTACTTGTAGGTTCCCTTGTTGTAAATAAACTTTGTTTACATCCGTAATTTCGTATTCGCCACGGGGGCTCATGGGTATATTTTTGGCTATTTCTATTACGCTATTGTCATAAAAATATAGGCCAGGTACCGCATAATTTGATTTTGGTTCAGCAGGTTTTTCTTCCAGCGAAATGGCCTTGTGGTTTTCGTCAAACGCTACTACACCATAGCGCTCAGGGTCGGCAACGGGGTAGGCAAATATGGCACCACCCGTTAAATCATTAAAACTTTGTATCAACTTGCTAAATCCCGAACCATAAAAAATATTATCGCCTAGCACCAGTGCAACCTTATCATCACCAACAAAGCTTTCGCCTATTACAAATGCCTGTGCAAGCCCATTGGGGG
Source organism: Sphingobacteriales bacterium (assembly GCA_013298995.1). GTDB lineage: Bacteria > Bacteroidota > Bacteroidia > Sphingobacteriales > Sphingobacteriaceae > Pseudopedobacter. The sequence continues at coordinate 4,970 of JAAFJW010000128.1, forward strand.
TTTCTTGTATGGCATATTCGAATTTGCAACCCAGTTCGGTACCATCGCCTAATAAGCGTTTAAAGCCAGGGTTATCTTCGGCGGTGGTGATAATTAGTACTTCTTTTATACCTGCCAGCATCAATACCGATAGCGGGTAATATATCATAGGCTTATCATAAATAGGCATTAATTGCTTGCTTATGGCCTTGGTAATGGGGTAAAGGCGTGTGCCCGAGCCGCCTGCTAAAATAATTCCTTTCATATTTTATAGATTTTTAAGGGTATCAATACATTTAATTAAGCTATCACGCCAGTAAGGTATGTGTAAGCCAAAAGTGTTTTTAATTTTCGATTTATCCATCACCGAAAATAATGGGCGGGTAGCTTTGGTAGGATATTCGGCTGTACAAATAGGCAGCACATTTACTTGGGTATTAGAAATATCAAATATACCTTTTGCAAAATCGTACCAAGAGGTTACGCCTTCGTTGCTGTAATGGTAAATGCCGTAATTATTTTGGTGGGATGCAATGATGGTTAAAATGGCTTCGGCAAGGTCGATGGCGTAAGTAGGTGTGCCAATTTGGTCGGCAATAATTTTAAGTTCATCACGCTCGGCACCTAGTTTAAGCATTGTTTTTACAAAGTTATTGCCATACTCGGAGTATAGCCAGCTGGTACGGATAATAAAATGTTGGGGCAAAATGGCTTCGATAGCTTGTTCGCCTTCTAGCTTTGTTAAGCCATAAATGTTTATAGGCTGGGCTATGTCGGTTTCTACCAATAAGTTGGGATGGTTTCCCTCGAACACAAAATCGGTAGATACATGCACCATTGTTGCGCCGTAAGTTTTGCAGTATTGCGCCAAATTTTGTGCGCCTGTTTTGTTTATTTTACGGGCAAGTGCTACCTCATCTTCGGCTTTATCAACAGCAGTATAGGCCGCACAATTTATAATGTATGCGGGCTGGTAGGTTTCAAAAACTGTTTTTAGTTTTTGAAGGTCTAAAATATCAGCTTCTTGCTCGGGCAAAAAAATTATGTTTTTAATCTCCTTGCGGGATGCTATGGTTTGTAAACAAGTGCCCAGTTGCCCTGATGCGCCAAATACGATGGTATTTTTCATTTTTTTTATTTTTATTCTTAGACTTTCCAAGTTTTAAAAACTTGGAAAGTCTAGTAGTCTAGTCTAAGTCTAGTGCATCTTTTAAAAAAGGCAGTAGCATATCTTTATCCGATACCAGTAACTCGCTATGTGGAAAAAGCCAATCAATACCTAAATCAGTATCAGCATAGTGCAAGCCACCTTCGGCGGCTTTGTTATAGTAATTATCGCATTTGTAGGCAAACACGGCTTCATCGCTAAGCACCACAAAACCGTGTGCAAAGCCACGGGGAACAAAAAATTGTTTATTGTTTTCGGCACTTAAAATTACGCTGTGGTATTGGCCATAAGTTGGCGAGTTTTTGCGTAAGTCAACGGCTACATCTAGTACCTCGCCATGGGTAACCCGCACCAATTTGGCTTGTGCGTGTTCGCCTTTTTGTAAATGTAGCCCTCGGCATACGCCTTTGGTAGAGTACGATTGGTTATCTTGTACAAAATTAACTTCGTAACCTACGGCATTGTTAAATGTTTTAGTGTTATACGATTCAAAAAAATAACCTCTATCGTCGTTAAATATGCGTGGCGTTATTTCTATGCAACCAGCTAGTGGGGTTTCTGTTATCGTCATTATTGGTGGTTGTATTGTTTATCGTAATAAGTGGCATAAGCACCGCTGGTAACATTGTTTAGCCAAGTTTGGTTGCTTAAAAACCAATCTATGGTTGCCGAAAGCCCTTCTTCAAAAGTTACTGATGGGCTCCAGCCAAGTTCTTGGTTTAGTTTTGTGGCGTCAATAGCATAGCGGAGGTCGTGGCCAGGGCGGTCTTTAACGTAAGTAATTAATTGCTTGCTGGTATCTGTTGCTCGGCCTAGTTTTTCGTCCATTAATTTACAAAGCAGGTGCACCAAATCTATATTTTGCCACTCGTTAAAGCCACCAATATTATAGGTATCGCCAATTTTTCCTTTATGAAAAATAAGGTCGATGGCTCGGGCGTGGTCTATCACATATAACCAATCGCGGGTGTATTTACCATTGCCGTAAACGGGTAAGGCTTTGTTGTTGATGA
>JAAFJW010000129.1 GCA_013298995.1 Sphingobacteriales bacterium
TTTATAGAAAGTATGATTTGGAATTATGTGTTCCTTAATACTGGCCTAACCATAAATTTTAACAACCAAAAATATTTTTCGGAACGGGGTTTGTACGATTTGCTTACCCGCAATACCGATGCCGAAGCCAACCGCTACCCAATAATACACCTCAAAGGCGATGATATCGAACTAGCCATTACCCACGGCCAGCAATATGGCGAAGAGTATTATTCGTTTGTAAACGGCCAGCACACCACGCAAGGCGGCACACACCAGCAAGCGTACAGGGAAGCGGTGGTAAAAACCATCCGCGAGTTTTATAAAAAAGAGTACGATGCCTCGGATATTAGGGCAAGCATGGTAGCCGCTATTTCGGTAAGGGTGCAAGAGCCTGTTTTCGAGTCGCAAACCAAAACCAAGCTAGGTTCAATAAACGTAGGTCCCGATGGGCCTTCGGTAAAATCGTTTGTAAACGATTTTATAAAACGAGAGCTAGATAATTACCTACACAAAAACCCCGAAACGGCCGATGCGCTGATGAAACGCATTTTACAATCGGAACGAGAACGTAAAGATATTGCCGGTATAAAAAAACTGGCCAACGATAGGGCAAAAAAAGCATCGCTACACAACCGAAAACTGCGGGATTGCAAAGCCCATTTAGACGATGATAAAAAAGACGAAGAAACCCGCAAAAACACCACACTGTTTATTACCGAGGGAGATTCGGCATCGGGCTCGATAACCAAAGCCCGCAACGTACAAACCCAAGCGGTTTTTAGTTTAAAAGGTAAACCCTTAAACGCCTTTGGCTTAACCAAAAAAGTAGTATATGAAAACGAAGAATTTAACCTTTTGCAACACGCCTTAAATATCGAAGATGGTTTAGATGGCCTGCGTTATAATAATATTGTGGTTGCCACCGATGCCGATGTAGATGGTATGCACATACGCCTGTTGTTAATGACTTTCTTTCTACAATTTTTTCCTGATTTGGTAAAAACAGGCCATGTGTTTATTTTACAAACTCCCCTATTTAGGGTGCGTAATAAAAAAGAAACCATTTATTGCTACAGCGATGAAGAACGTGTGCTGGCTATTGATAAACTCGGCGCAAAGCCCGAAATTACAAGGTTTAAAGGTTTAGGTGAGATATCGCCCGACGAGTTCGAAAACTTTATTGGTAAAGATATTAGGCTCGACCCTGTTATCCTATCGGGAGATATAAAAATAAAAAACCTGCTCGAATATTACATGGGTAAAAATACGCCCGATAGGCAAAAACACATTGTACAAAACCTTAGGATAGAAAAAGACGATGCTGATATTATTGCAAATGCCAAGGCTTTAGCCGACAGTAAGTTGGTATAAGAAGATGCAGCGTAGGGTTAAAAAAAAACTATTTATTGTTTAAGCATAAATGGGTTTAATTTATCAGTTTTCGTTAATAATGTACGAAAACTTCGTCTAACTGTTCGTTACCAATGAAGGCTGTTCAAACATAACCACACGAAATAAGGTAAATTGACTAATGGCAATAGATTTTGAAAAACTTATGACAACCAAACCGGACAATGGACTTCAAGAATATTCTATAAAGTAGCTTTTAACTATTTGATTTACAGCTATAATTCCCCTTGTAGACATTCGCACAAGCTGCTATTCTAAAACTTTTTATAGAGAAAATGTAGCCCTATAGGGGAAACTTGACAATCGGACGAAATTTACACCTAAAGCCGTTGAAGCTGCAATTGCTGAAATGCAAAAACGTGGGCGAACATTTTCGGACGAAGAACTTGCAAACCAGCAACAGGAGTTTCAAGAAAAACGTAAAATGATAGAAAAATAGAAAATAATTTTCTGAAAATCAATGGAATAAAAATATTGTGACAGATGAAAATGCTCCATTGTATTATTCTGAAAGGGCAATTTATATGTTCTCTGTGTTTTTTAGTGTAATTTTTGGTGCTGTTCTTTTAGCAATAAACTTTCGAAACACTGACGAAAAAAAAGGCGTTTGGGAAGTTATTACTTTTGGCCTTGTTTACACAGGACTTTGGCTTCTCTCAGTGATGCCAAGAAACACAGGAATTACTCTAGCTTTTAGTATGGGCGTAGCGTTGCTAATTAACCATTTCTTTTGGAAAAAATATATTGGCAAGTACACTAAATACAGAACTAAACCCATTTGGGAACCACGTATAATTGGACTAATTATTTTTATTCCTTTACTTCTTGCAGCTATATACGGAGAAATCGAATGATGCGTAACAGCACATGCTACCAGTGCTTGCATCATCATCTTTATCAAAATATACAGGCGGTATGCAGTTTTTTTGGAAATCAAAAATTTTTAACTTTTTAATTATTTACCGCTATTGTTAAAATATTGTAACTACCTTTATTACAAAAAAAATATGCAAATTGTAACCCAATTCTCAGACCTTGATGTAAATAAAGAATATACCTATTCTGATTATTTATTATGGCAATTTACCGAACGTGTAGAACTTATTAAAGGTTTTATAAAAAAAATGAGCCCAGCACCAAGTAGGCTTCACCAAACTATTGCAAAAAACATAACCTTCAAATTTTTGCAATATTTTGAAAATAAAACTTGTAATTTGTTTTTTGCCCCTTTTGATGTTAGGTTACCTGTAAAAAACAGCAAAAATAATACCACCGTAGTACAACCCGATTTATGTATTATATGCGACGAAACTAAACTTGATGATAAAGGTTGTAACGGCGCACCCGATTTAATTGTAGAAATACTATCGCCCAACAACAGCAAACACGATGTAGATACCAAATTCAAATTGTACCAAGAAAGTGGCGTTAAAGAATATTGGATGGTAGAACCAACAGAAAAAATAGTGTTGGTTTATACCTTACAAAACAATAAATACATTGGTTTAAAACCTTTTACAGTAGGCGAAGTAATAGAAAGTCCGTTGTTTTTGGATATGAAAATTGCGGTGGCCGATGTTTTTGATAGGATTTAAAAAGCGTATCGATAAATTTACTAAAATACAAATTAAACAAAAGCCTCAGAAAAAATATCACGAAAGCCCGAAGCTCAAAAGACTGCCGCCTTTAATCCACCTCAAATCAATTTTTTCCAAGGTTTAATAATAATGCCGTTGCTTCTTTCTTGCGCATTATTGCCTGCATAACATAAAACTGTTTTTATATGTTGGTTTGTTGCTAAATTTTTAAAATAGAGCAAGGCATTTTGGTAGTCGCTGCTAATGGTTTCGCCAGCTTTTATTTCTATGGCGGTTAGGGTTGGGTTATCAAGCAAAACATCTAATTCGTTGCCAGTTTTGTCTCTCCAATAGTATAAATTATCGGGCAATCCATTGTTTAAACGCTGTTTTAGTAAATCTAAAATTACCATATTCTCAAACAAGCTGCCTTTAAGTGCGTGGCTATTTACTTGGTTATGGTTTTGAATACCCAACAAACTACAAGCAACTCCTGTATCGTAAAAATACAGCTTGGCTGCTTTAATTACTCTTTTATTATAGTTGTTGTAATAAGGTTTTAGCAAATAAATAATATAGCTGGCTTGTAAAATATGCAACCAAGCCTGTACGGTTTTGGCATCAATACCGCAATCGTTACCTAACGATTGTAAGTTTATTAACTGCCCAACACGGCCAGCACAAAGCCTTAAAAATTTCATAAACAAACTTAAATCTGTAATATTTTTAATTTGCCTTACATCACGTTCTACATAAGTACTTACATAGTTAGGGTACCAATCTAGAGCATCAATTTTTTTGTACAATGGTTCGGGGTAGCTGCCATTAAAAATATGATGTTCTAAACTGTGTAGTAATTTGGCTACTTTAAGTTCTTTTAAACTGCAAGGTAAAAGTTGTAAATAAGCTACCCTACCTGCTAAAGTTTGAGAAATGCTTTGTTGCATTAAAAAATTATTGCTACCGCTTAATATAAAAAAACCTGGCTTAGGGTTTTCATCTACAATTTGTTGTATGTACGAAAACAAGTGAGGTAGTTTTTGGATTTCATCTAAAATTGCACCATTTTTAAATTGTTTTAAAAAACCATTTGGGTCGGTGGTGGCAAATTCGGCAACATCGGGGTTTTCTAACGATACATAAGGTTTACGAGGAAAAACTTGCCTGCAAAGGGTAGTTTTGCCACTTTGCCTTGGCCCTACTACGGCAATAACTCTAAATTTAGTAGCTAATTGTTTTAATTTAATTTTACTAACTCGCTGTAACATAGTACAAATGTAAATTATTTTTGTCCTAATCGGGAATTTAATTCCCGATTAGGACAAAAATAATTTATAATATATTGATAAACAAGTAATTATTTTTTTAATAAAATTACTTTTGCAAAGGTTTTTTTGTAAAAAAGGTAAAAATAATTTTATGAAATTTTAGGAATACTAAAATTTCATAAAAAACTAGCCTACTAAAAATCAAGCATAAAACTAAAAAAACAGCAATGAATACGATTTAAAACCCTAACACGATTTTATTTTTTATAATTTGCATTTTTATAGGGTACAAAACTTATCAAAATCAAAAAATATACAGGTTTGAAAAATTAAGCAAATAATTACAAAAAAAACGCTTTAAAAGCCAAATTCACAATAAAAAAACATGAAATTAACCATTTGGGGTGCTGCACAGCAAGTTACGGGCAGTATGCACCTTTTAGAAATAGAAGATTATAAAATTTTAATTGATTGCGGCTTAAATTACGAAAACGGTGTAGAACTATCTGAAAACGAAAATTTCCCTTTTTTACCTTCCGATATCGATTTATTGGTGCTTACCCACGCACATATCGACCACTCGGGCAATATACCCACGCTGGTAAAAGCTGGTTTCGAGGGGCAAATTTTATGCACCGCCCCCACCGCCGATTTAACCCAGCTTTTACTTACCGATTCGGTTTCTATTTTTATGCGTAAGCAAGCAAAAAAAGCACCCAAACGAGGGAGAGTAAGAAAAGGTAATTTTATACACCAGCAGCCACTATACCTACAAAAACACGTTTTAGATACTACCGAACGCATTGTTACCTTGCCCTTTAACTTGGCTTTTAAGGTAAACGAAAATATAGAAATTACGTTTGTGCCTACTGGGCATTTGCTAGGTGCGGCAGCCGCTTATTTTAAAATTATAGATGCAGGGGGCGAAAAAACCATTGCCTTTTCGGGCGATTTAGGACGTAAAAACTACCCTGTTTTAAACAACCCCGAGTATTTGCCAGCGGTAGATTATTTGGTGTGCGAAGCCACTTATGGTGGCCGTTTACACAGCACCGACGCAACTATTGAAACCACTTTGGTTGATGTAATTAACGATGCCTGCGTAAAACAACCTGGGCGGTTAATTATTCCAGCCTTTAGCGTTGGCCGTACTCAAGCCTTGGTTTTTTCGCTTAACCAACTGTTTGTAAAAGGTTTATTACCTCGCATACCCGTTTTTGTAGATAGCCCAATGGCCAGCCAAGCCACGCAAATTTTTAGAAAACACCACCGTTTTGTAAGCCTCGAGGCGCAAAGTTTTTACAGCCAAAATGGCGATGAGTTTGAATTTGATAACCTGCAATACGTTAAAGAATTATCAGAAAGTAAAGAAATATCCAACTATTTTGAGCCTTGTATTATTATTTCCTCGGCGGGGATGCTCGAAGGTGGCCGCATACAAGACCACCTGTTTTTCAACATCCAAAACTTTTATGCCACCATATTTTTTATTGGATTTTGTGCCAAAGGTACACTGGGTAACCGCTTATTACGGGGCGATAGCGTAGTAAAAGTTAAAGGAAGAGATTTATCGGTGTTTGCCACGATTAAAAAAACCGACTTATTTAGTGGTCATGCCGACCATGCTGGCTTAATCGACTATATTAGCCACACACCTACTCAAAAACTTAAAACCGTGTTTTTGGTACACGGCGAACCCGAAGCTATGCAAGCTTTGAAAACGGATTTAGAAGCATTAAGTTATGGCGTTAAAATCCCCCGTAAGGGAGAAATATTTGAAATTTAAAATTTTTATTTTTTGCAAAACACTTTTATAATAATATTTAATTTTTGATTCAACAAAATATTATAAAAAACTGTATATAAACAAATTAACACATAAAACTAGAAGATATAAAATTGGTGTAAGCTTTTAAAAAAGGTATTATTTAATCATTTTATTTAAACCCTATTTTAACTACTTTTGAAAACTTTTAAAACTAAATAAAAAGCATATATATGAATTACGATGTTATTATTATTGGAAGCGGGCCAGGTGGATATGTGGCAGCAATAAGGGCTGCACAATTAGGACTTAAAACAGCTGTTGTAGAAAAAGAAGCCTTGGGCGGAATATGCCTAAACTGGGGCTGCATACCTACCAAAGCATTGCTAAAAAGCGCTCAAGTATTCGAGTATATAAACCACGCTGCCGATTATGGTATACATGTACAAGATGCCGAAGCCGATTTTAATGCCGTAGTAAAACGTAGCCGTGGCGTAGCCGATGGCATGAGCAAGGGCATACAGTTTTTAATGAAAAAAAATAAAATTGATGTGCTTATGGGCTTTGGTAAAATTAAAGCTGGAGGCAAAGTGGATGTAAAAGCTGCCGATGGTAGCACCAAAGAATATACCGCTAAACATACTATATTGGCTACTGGTGGCCGCTCACGCGAGTTACCCAACCTTAAAATAGATGGCGTAAAAATTATCGAATACCGCAAAGCAATGACCTTGCCCTCGTTACCAAAATCAATGGTGGTGGTAGGTTCGGGTGCTATTGGTGTAGAGTTTGCCTACTTTTATGCCACTATGGGTACTAAGGTTACCATTGTAGAATTTATGGATAATATTGTACCTGTTGAGGATGAGGATGTATCGAAACAATTGATGCGCTCGTTCAAAAAAACAGGTATCGAAATAATGACCAAAGCAACGGTTGAAAGCGTAGATACCAGTGGCGATGGCTGCAAAGTATCGGTAAAAACCGAAAAAGGAAACTTGGTTTTAGAAGCCGAAATTGTGCTATCGGCCGTG
>JAAFJW010000013.1 GCA_013298995.1 Sphingobacteriales bacterium
CTCCCATCCCAACCAAAACATAATCTTTTAAGGTACAACCGTGTACCAAAGCCCTATGACCAATGTTTACATAATTACCAATATTAGTAGCTGCTTTTTTGTAAGTGGCGTGTATAATGGCTCCGTCTTGTATATTGGTGTGGTGTCCAATCTTAATATAATTTACATCGCCACGTATAACGGCGGTAAACCATACCGAGCATTTATCGCCCATAGTAACATCGCCTACTAGGGTGGCATTATCGGCTATAAAACAATCTCTTCCCCAGTTGGGGTATTTACCTTCAACAGGCAGTATCAGTGGGTTTTGGTTCATCTATAAAATGGTATCGTTTAAATTGGCATCGTGGTTGGGGTAATCGGTAGTGTAATGCAGGCCTCGACTTTCTTTGCGCAACATGGCCGATTTTATCACAATATAAGAAACCTGTATTAAGTTACGCAACTCGCACAACTTTACCGATAGTTTGGTTTTCTTATAAAATTCCTCTGTTTCTTCGTACAATAATCCAAGCCGACGCATTGCCCTATCTAACCTAAAATCGCTACGTACAATCCCCACGTAATCGCTCATCATTTTCTGCATTTCTCGCACATTGTGCGTTACCAAAATATCTTCGTTAGATAAACTGGTATTGGTATCATTCCAATCGGGAATATTTTGTGGGATGTTGAAAGTATTAAAAATTTCTTTTGTGGTAAGATAAATGCGGTGTGCGTAAACCAATGCTTCTAATAAAGAGTTAGATGCTAAACGGTTAGCTCCGTGTAAACCAGTTGAAGTAACTTCGCCGCAGGCAAATAAACGGTTAATAGATGTTTGCCCGTTGGTATCAACCATTACGCCACCGCACATATAATGGCAAGCTGGGGTTACGGGTATTCTATCCTTTGTCATATCTAAACCTATGGATAAACATTTGGCGTATATGTTTGGGAAATGGGTTAAAATATCTTCCTTTTTACGATGCGTAATATCTAAATACACAAAATCATCGCCCGATTTTTTCATCTCATTATCTATTGCCCTGGCTACAATATCTCGGGGCGCAAGCGAGCCTCGTTCGTCATACTCGTACATAAACTCAACGCCATCTTTACGTTTTAGTACGCCACCAAATCCTCGTACGGCTTCGGATATTAAAAAAGATGGATATTCGCCCGGGTTGTACAATGCCGTGGGGTGAAACTGTATAAATTCCATATTGCGCACCTTGGCTTTTGCCCTATAAGCCATAGCAATACCATCGCCAGTGGCAATAGTTGGGTTGGTGGTTGATGCATAAATATGCCCAGCACCACCAGCAGCCATTAATGTAATTTTAGAAAGTATTTTTTCTATTTTTCCGTTGGCTGTATTTAAAGCGTAAATGCCGTAACACTCAATATCGTCCGATTTTTTATTTACAAAACCACCAATATGGTGTTGGGTAATTAAATCAACAGCAAAATAGTGGGTTAAAATTTCGATGTTAGGGTTTTCATGAATTTCTTGTAATAAACTACGCTCAATCTCAAAACCTGTAATATCTTTGTAATGCAAAACACGGTGTTCGCTATGGCCGCCTTCTTTTGCTAAATCGTAAATGCCCGTTTTAGTTTTATCAAACTGAGTTCCGTAAGCTATAATTTCGCTTATACGTTCTGGACCTTCACGCACTACTAATTCTACTACATCTTTATTACATAAGCCATCGCCAGCAATTAAAGTATCCCTAATGTGTTTTTCGAACGAGTCTTCTTGTTTATCCACAACTACGGCAACTCCGCCTTGAGCGTATTTGGTATTACTTTCATCTTCGTTAGATTTTGTAACTATCAATACTTTACCATGTTTAGCTGCTTTAAGTGCAAAACTTAAACCCGCAATACCCGAACCCACAATTAAGAAATCAACATTTCTCATCATAATTTTTAGCTTATTATAAAAGGTGTGTATAAATGTTTATAAACCGTGTAAAGATGTTAATTTTGTGTAAGAAAATATTTAATAACTGGTAAAAGATGTTGGTTTGGCTATTATTTATTTAAACACCTATATATTTTTAAGGTTTTTACTAGTACAATTTTTAACTTTATTAACTTTTTGGGTGAGATGATTTGATAACAGTAAAAATATTAAAATAAAATAGCTAAAAATATTTAAAGCTGAAAATGAGTATTTTGATATTAAGTTAATGTTAATAACTTGTTAGTTTAATATTAAAAATTAAAAATTACTATATAAGCACTTAAACTTTTACACCAAACTAACACCTTAATAAACAATAAAGAATTTATATATATAATTATAGTTATTATTAAATAGTGGATAAATGAATAGTTTTGAAGAAATAAATTTGAAGGGTTTTATTGATGAACCCATTGCCGCCGACTTAGATATTGTTGCCGAAATAAATAAATTAAAGAAAGAAAAAAATGCTGTTATACTTGCCCATTACTACCAAGAACCCGATATACAAGATATTGCCGATTATATTGGCGATAGCCTTGGTTTATCGCAAGAGGCAGCCAAAACCAATGCCGATATTATTGTATTTGCAGGCGTACATTTTATGGCCGAAACCGCTAAAATACTTTCGCCCAATAAACGTGTTTTATTACCCGATAGCAAAGCTGGTTGCTCGCTATCAGATAGTTGCCCAGCACATTTATTTAAAATATTTAAAGCCAAATACCCCGACCATTTGGTTATTACCTACGTAAATTGTACCGCCGAATTAAAGGCTTTGAGCGATATTGTATGCACAAGTAGCAATGCAGTACAAATTGTAAATAGCTTGCCAGCCAATCAAAAAATAATATTTGGCCCCGATAAAAATCTGGGTGCTTATGTAATTAAGCAAACAGCCCGAGATATGGTTTTATGGAACGGTGCCTGCATGGTACACGAAATATTTGCCCAGCAAAAAATAGTAAAACTTAAAGAACGCCACCCCGAAGCTAAATTTATTGCCCACCCCGAGTGCGAAGAACCTATTTTGGCTATGGCCGATTATATAGGCAGTACCACTGGTTTATTAAACTATAGCATAAATAACCCAGCCACCGAGTTTATAGTTGCCACCGAAACAGGCATTATACACCAAATGGAAAAGGCTAACCCTAATAAGGTTTTTATACCTGCACCGCCCAATAATTTATGCGCCTGTAACGATTGCCCTCACATGAAACGAAACACGCTAGAAAAGCTTTATTTATGTTTAAAAAATGAGTTGCCCGAAATAGAGGTGCCTTTGGATATTATAGAAAAAGCTAGAAAACCGATAGAAAGGATGTTGGATATTTCGGCGAGGTTGGGGTTGTAGAGTTTGGGCTTAATAAGATACTTAAAAAATGTAACTATTTAGGTTCATTTTTTATGCTAAAATGTTTATTATTAGATTATAATATTATTTTTATAGGTAACAAACTTGAGTATATTTGGGAGTTAGGCACAATGCAAACCGACAGCGTTACTAATTTAGCCATTTCGACAAAACCATAAAGAAATATTCGTAAATTTACCACGTTAAAAAAATATGGCAAGCGACAAAATGAAAGCAAAATATTTAAACCCATTTACTGACTTCGGATTTAAAAAAATCTTCGGTGAAGAAGCAAGTAAACCTTTGCTTATTGACTTTTTGAATGCTTTATTGCCAACTGCTAACAAAATAGTTGACCTAACTTTCAAAAACAATGAACAACTTGGACAAACCGACCTCGATAGAAAGGCCATTTATGACATTTATTGCGAGAATGAAAAAGGAGAAAAATTTATTGTAGAATTACAAAAAGCGAAACAAAATTATTTTAAAGAAAGAACCATTTACTACTCGACTTTTCCAATTAGAGAACAAGCTGAAAAAGGAGAATGGAATTACAACTTAAAATCTGTTTATTGCATTGGAATTTTGGACTTTACTTTTGACGATTACGAAACAGAGTCAGAAAAAAGTGAAGTTGTTCATACTATCAAACTAAAAAATCAAAACGGTAAAACATTTTACGACAAATTGACTTTCATTTATCTTGAAATGCCAAACTTCGAGCGAACAGAAACTGAACTTGAAACTCGTTTAGACAAATGGCTTTATTTCATTAAACATTTAGAAGACTTTCAAACAATTCCGACCATTATTGCTGACGATGTTTTTAATCAAGCATTTGAGAAAGCAGAACTTGCCAAGTTTGGACAAACTGAACTTGCCAATTATGAAAACAGTTTAAAAATTTACAGAGACTTGAAAGGTGTTATTGACACAGCTTTTGACGAAGGAAAACTCGAAGGAAAACTTGAAACTGCAAAATCATTCAAAAAATTAGGAGTTCCAATTGAGACAATAATTGAAGCAACAGGACTAACAAAAGAAGAAATAGAACGCTTATAGAATGCACTGTGCCTAACAGTGGTTTTGCAAAAAAGCGGCTTTAGTGCTAAATTGAATATTCGGAATTTTAATAAACATTTGTGGTTTATTGAACATTTGTGCTATTAATTCCGCTTCTTCGCAAAGCCCCGGGACGCCAAACGGTTTAAGGTAACCAGTAACCTTACAATAATTAACCGACATAACCAACATCCCCATTTTCGCCAAGCCTTGTTTGTTATTCAGAATTGTATAACGAATAGGCTAAACAGAATATTTACAACGAAAATATGAGCAGAAAAGTAATTTTATATATCGCAACAAGTTTAGACGGTTATATTGCTAAACCAAATGACGACCTAAGTTTTCTTTCAATAGTAGAACAAGAAGGAGAAGACTACGGCTATGCGGACTTCGTAAAAATGGTGGACGCTGTTATTGTTGGACGCAAAACTTATGAAAAAGTAATTTCTATGGGTTTTGACTTTCCTCATGCAGACAAAGACGCATACATTATTACAAGAACACCAAAACAAAATGTAGGTTCAGTAAAGTTTTATACAGGTAACCTCAAAACACTCGTTGATAAACTTAAATCAGAGAATGGAAAAAATATATTTTGTGACGGTGGAGCAGAAATAGTACACGAACTTTTAAAAGAAAATTTAATTGATGAGTTTATAATTTCTGTTATTCCAATCTTGGTTGGTAACGGGACAAAACTATTTAAAGACGGCAGACCAGAACTAAAATTGAAATTGGTTTCAACCAAACAGTTTGAAAAAGGATTAACACAACTACATTACAAACGTACAAATTGACAGCACAAAAAACACTTAATATAAAAACAAGAACTGAATGGAGAAATTGGCTTGAACACAATTTTAACATTGAGAAAGAAATTTGGTTGGTTTATGCTAAAAAATCAACTGGCGAACAACGCATTCAATATAATGATGCAGTTGAAGAAGCCCTGTGTTTTGGTTGGATAGACAGTACAAATAAAACGCTTGACAAAGACCACACAATTCAGAGATTTACTCCCAGACAAACCAAGAGCAGTTTTTCACAACCCAATAAAGAACGACTTAAATGGTTGCTTGAAAATAATCTAATTCATCAATCATTTCTTAAAACAGTTCAAGAAATAATTTCAAAGGAATATGTTTTTCCCATTGATATTTTAGATGAAATAAAAAAAGACAAAACAACTTGGGAAAATTATTTAAAATTTTCAGATCCATATAAACGAATACGAATAGCATATATTGACAGCGCAAGAAAACGACCAGAGGAGTTTACCAAACGACTGAATAACTTTATTCAAAAAACAAAGGACAATAAACTTGTTTCAGGTTTTGGTGGTATTGATAAATATTATTAACAATGACGAACTTTTAAACGACAGAAAAACAACGAACCACTAACAGTGGGGTTATAACAGTGGGGCTTCGGTGCTTAATAAAACATTTGTACTTCTAAATCACCACCTTCGCCAAGCCGAAAAACGATGGTATCAAACATAAAAAACGGCAATACCCTAACAAACAAAAAAACGATGCAAGACTTATTATTTGACTTTATATCAAAATACATTTCGCTAACAGAAGGCGAGAAGAACGCAATACTTTCTTTAGATATATTCCGCTCTATTAAAAAAGGGACTATTTTACTCAAAGAAGGTCAAAAATCGCAAGATGAATATTTTGTACTAAAAGGCTGTATTCGGAAATATTACATCATAGATGGCGAAGAAAAAACTACCGCTTTTTTTACAGAAATGGAGGGTTTAACTCCCCATTGCGCTATAAATAATGCGCCGTCCGATTATTATGTAAGTTGTGTTGAAGATTGTGTTCTTTTAATTTCAAATGCTGATATGGGAGTAGAAATAAACAGCAAATTTCCAAAGTTTGAAACCATGTGCAGAATATTGTCGGAAGAACTGTTAGCCAAACAACAAATTAATTTTGACGAGTTTAAAACCTCTTCACCCGAACAGCGGTATTTAAGCTTAATCCAAAAAAGACCAGACCTTATTCAACGTGTTCCTCAACACCAATTAGCAAGTTTTTTAGGTATCAAACCCCAATCGTTAAGCAGATTAAGAGCAAGAATTGTTGAAAAAAAGAGCTAAAACACATTTCTTAACTTAAGTGAACGAGTTATAGCAACTCGCCAATCTACTTTTGCATTATCAACTAACAATAAAAAAAGATATGCAAAAGAAAATTTTATGCCTCGCCGTTATTTTAATAACGGCAAGCACCTTACAAGTTAAAGCACAAAACGCTAAACAAGAAAGTACTTACAGAAAATGGTTTGTTGGAAGTTCATTATTTATGTTAGGAAATTTTTCCAAAGTAAATAACCCTGAATATATACAATTAAATTTTGGATATAGGATAACTCCTAAAGATGTTGTTTCACTTGATTTTAAAAGATCTATTTATTCTTTTCCAATAGGGCTCCCTTTTGGGCCATCATTTGATAAACCGGGAGAAAACTATCCGGGCCATGCCCGCATACTTGCGCCTACTGTTGGGTACCAGCGTTTTTTATGGAAAGGATTATTTACTTCTGTTCATGCATTAAATGCCTTTGAAAAATACATGGATAAGGATAAAAAAAAGATTGGAAATGGCTACACCTTGTACCTCAATTTCCATTTGGGTTACCAGCTTAAATTTTTTAAAAACCGTTTCTTTTTTGAACCAGCAATTGGTTGTAGCTATTGGCCTGTAAGAACCAATGTTCCAGAGTCTTTTAAAGCAGTTGAGAAAAAATGGCCTAACTACTTTATTCAACCTGGGCTTAATTTTGGGTTTAACTTGTAGCCATCTCATCGTAAAATTAACCTAAACCCTTTTACGCTAATACATTAATTAAAAAATGAAAAAAATTTACATTTGCTGTATGTTGTTATTATTCGCAGCATTATTTAGCTCATGTGGCATCGGCCACGCATATGTTTTCAACCACAATCAAAACGCCACAGAGGTACATTTAAGCCAAAACAACTTTAAAATAATTGACCAAGTAAGCGGAAGTTCGGAAACATCTTTTGTATTTGCAATTGGAGGTATGAACAAAACGCAATTGTACGAAAACGCATATTCATCGATGTTGAAGAAAGCCAATTTGCTGAATGGTTCCAAAGCTATAATCAACGTGATGACTGAAGAACACTTCAGCGGTTTTTACCCTTTCTATGTAAAAAGAAATATAACTGTTAGTGCCCAAGTAATTGAGTTTACGAGGTAAGTTTAAAAAAATATGCAAAAGAAAATTTTACAGATTGTACTTGCCATAGTGTTGGCAAGCACTTTACAACTCAAAGCACAATATGCCAAACAAGACAGCACATACAAACGGTGTTTTGTTGGTAGCACTTTGTTTTTATTGGGTAATTTTGCTCCCGTAAACCCCCCGGGCTTTGCCCAACTAAATTTAGGTTACCGCATTACAGGTAAAGATGT
The DNA here is from genome assembly GCA_013298995.1 of Sphingobacteriales bacterium. GTDB lineage: Bacteria > Bacteroidota > Bacteroidia > Sphingobacteriales > Sphingobacteriaceae > Pseudopedobacter. The sequence goes on from JAAFJW010000013.1 coordinate 7,832, forward strand.
AATTTCTTTAGAGCTAATAACCTGGAAACATGCTTGGCCACTTGGTATTAACCCTTTTTATAATAAGGCATACGGAAAGCCAGAAGAAAAATTTCCTGGTTATATAAGAGAATACGGAATAGGTATAGCTTATCAAAGGTATTTTTGGAAAGGTTTTTACGCAGCAGTACACGTAACGCCTATGTGGCAAACATATAAAAACGAAAACGGTGATAAGGTGGGTAATGGTTTCATTATATTCAACACTTATCGAGTTGGCTATCACGTTAAGCTCTTTAAGGATAAGTTTTTTATAGAACCATCTTTTGGCGTTGCAGGCCGCCCTTATTTCACTAAAATGCCTAATGGATTTAAAGAAAAAGATGACAAGTGGCCAAAATGGACGCCTGAACCTGGCTTACATTTTGGGTTTAATTTTTAGTTAAAAATGTATGAACACACAAAAAACAACACCCCAAAATACATTGGAAGACATCAAGATTAGTGTAAAACAAAGGCTTGCTACCTATTGGGCCAGCTTTATGTTTCTCTATATCTATGTTGATTATTTCGCTTTATATATGCCGAGTAAAATAGATGCTATTGGGAAAGGGAAAGTGTTTGTTTTTGAAATTACACAAGGATTTCTTTTTGCAGCACTTGCTTCGGTAACTATTCCTGCACTAATGATTTTCCTTTCTGTTGCCCTACCAGCTAAAGTAAATCGCTGGGCAAATATTATTGTGGCTGCGGTGTATATTCCTTTTTCATTGTTTAATTTGGCGGGCGGGGCTTGGCTACACATGTATTTTGCCGCTGTTGTAGAAGTCGTTATTCTTTGTATAGTTATCCGCAATGCCAGCAAATGGCCTCGTATTGAAAAATAAAAAATAGCCTGCAGTATATTTTTCAATGAGTTCCCCAAAAAACACATAGCAAATTTTTTAGGTGTAAGCCCTGAAAGTTTAAGCAGAATTCAAAAGATAATTTATTCTAAACTAAAATCTTAACTTAAGTCATCGTCTAAAGGTTCATTGTCTTTGCACTTTTGTATCTCATTTAAACAACAAAAAAATGAAATATAAATTAATCGCTTTAATAATTACAGCAATGACAGTAACAAACAGCCTAGTAGCACAACAATTAAACTTTTCAAAAGTAAAAGCCTTTGAACATCAATTAGACGATGTAATGGAATTAATTGACACAACAGAGTTAAAACACAAACTCAAGGAAGTTGAGTACAATTACCAACAAAATCAGACAGAAATTAATCGAACTCGACTTGGTATAATTTACCACGAAATAGCTTTAAATCTCTCATTCTTCTCGAAAACTGAATTTAAAGGGTATGCTAAAAAAAGTTTTGATATTTTAAGCGAGCTTTTTAATTCGACTAACACTTCAAAAGAATTATTGCCATTTATTGCATCTTACAGAGCGTCAGCATTATCGTTAGTTGGGGCAGAAACAAAGAAACTCAAACTATTGGGTGAAGCATTTACTTTATTTAATGAAGCAGTAAAAAACTTTTCTTCTGTTTCATACTTGCCAGAATTTTTACGAGGAAGCGTTGCAGAAAATTTACCTTGGTTTTTCTTCACGAAAAGAAAATTTGCCAAACAAGATTTTCAATCCATTATTAATAAACAAAACAAAAATGCAGCCTTTGCAAATTCGAAAGTAATGAGTTTTACTTATTGGGCTTGGGCAAAACAAAGACAAAGTAAAAAATTTAGAAACCAATCAATTTCTTACCTTGATAAAGCAATAGCATTGGATCCACATTACAAAGCAGGACGACACAAAGCAGAAGATTTGAAAGCGAAAATGAAGCATTATCCCGAGTTCGATTATTAAACTTTAATTAATTTACGGTTAATCAATGGACGGCGTTAAATATAAAGCTCGGTACTGTATTTAATTTCGCCCATTACAAAAATGCTTTGGGTATTTCCTATGTTTTCTATGGTAGATAGCTTGTTCATCACAAAATCTTGGTAGCTAGGCATATCTTCTACCAATATTTTTAACATAAAATCATAATCGCCAGCTATATTAAAACATTCTATAATTTCGGGTAGTGCCACAATATCTTTTACAAAGTTACTACCCACATTTTTGGCGTGTTCTTTTAGCCTCACGTTACAAAAAACGGTCATCCCTTTTTTCAATTTTTTTTTATCTAACAATGCCACGTATTTGGTAATATAGCCATCTCTTTCTAGTCTTTTTATCCGTTCGTAAACGGGTGTAACCGTCAAAAAAAGCATGCTTGCAAGCTCTTTGGTGTTTATGTGAGCGTTTTTTTGTAGCTGTTTCAGTATTTGTAAATCAATGTTGTCTAAATTTTCCACAGTTTTTTTTATTGATAGTTTACAGTTTTATTGATTTTAAAAATAATAAAAACTACTAAAATGCTTAAAAAGCAGTTTATTTAGTTATATATAGTGCATACATAACGCTTATTAACCAATAAATTACTTTTGTAAAGCAAATAAATTTATTGAAAAATGAAAACAAACAACCTAGGTTACCCACGAATTGGTAGCCACCGAGAACTTAAAAAAGCTTGCGAGCAATATTGGTTAGGCAAAATAACGCACAACGAACTGATGCGTGTTGGCGCACAAATCCGACAAAAAAATTGGCAATTGCAAAAAGATGCTGGTATTGATTTAATACCCTCTAACGATTTTTCTTTTTACGATCAGGTTTTAGATATGTCGCTAATGGTAGGAGCTATTCCAACACGTTACCACGAAGTAATTTTGAACAAAAAAAATGCTGAAACAGATTTGTATTTTGCAATGGCCCGGGGTTATCAAAAACAAGGGCTTGATATTACGGCAATGGAAATGACCAAATGGTTTGATACCAATTACCATTATATTGTACCCGAATTTTATAAAAACCAAGTATTTAAAACATTTTCGACCAAAATAGTAGATGAGTTTTACGAAGCAAAACTACTGGGTATAATTACAAAACCTGTAATTATTGGGCCAGTATCTTATTTGCTTTTAGGCAAAGCGAAGCAAAAGGGTTTTGAGCCTATTGATTTAATAAACAATATATTACCTGTTTATATTGATATTATCAGAAAACTAGAAGCCCACACCGTAGAATGGATACAATTTGATGAGCCTTGCTTATCGTTAGATTTATCTCAAAAACAAAAAGACGCTTTTGTTTACGCTTACGCCGAAATTAAAAAGCATTTTCCACAACTTAAAACAATACTTGCAAACTATTTTGAGTGTTATGGCGATAATTTAAAACTAGCCCTTTCGCTACCCTTAAATACGTTACACATAGATTTGGTAAGATGCCCAGCGCAATTAAACGATGTATTTGCAACCGGTTTTGTAATAAACGATGTATTTGCAACCGATTTTGTAAACACACCAACCAGTATATCATTGGGCATTGTTGATGGTAGAAACATTTGGAAAAACGATTTTACACACTCGCTCGAGCTAATTAATAAAGTAATTGATAAAATAGGGGCAAACAGAGTAATGATTGCTCCCTCTTGCTCATTAATTCATTCTCCTTGCGATTTGGATTTAGAAACAAACGATACAATATTAAGCCCCGAAATAAAACAGTGGCTTGCTTTTGCCAAACAAAAAATTAACGAAGTGGTAACACTTAAACAATTGGCATGTGGAGAAAATACCGAGCAAGCAAATATAAAATTACAGGAAAATAGTAAAGCCAACCAAAGCCGCAAAATATCGGCACTTATTCACAACCCTAAAGTAAAACAACGTGTTGCCGCTATTGGCCTCCAAGATGCACAACGCAACAACGATTCTTGTATAAGAAAAATAAAACAACAAGCGGCTTTAAATTTACCCATTTTTCCTACCACAACTATTGGCTCGTTTCCACAAACGGCAGAGGTACGAAGCTGGAGAGCCAAGTTTAAAAAAGGTGAACTCACACAACACGAATACAACGAACTTATAGCAAAAGAAACCACCGAAGCGATTGCTTGGCAAGAAGAAACAGGTATTGATGTGCTGGTGCATGGCGAGTTTGAGCGCAATGATATGGTTGAATATTTTGGCGAACAATTAGATGGTTTTACGTTTTCTAAAAACGGATGGGTACAAAGTTATGGAAGCCGATGTGTAAAGCCGCCCATTATTTATGGCGATGTAAGTAGGCCTAAACCAATAACATTAAAATGGACTTTGTACGCCCAATCGTTAACCAAAAAATGGGTTAAAGGAATGCTAACTGGGCCCGTTACCATTTTGCAATGGAGCTTTGTTCGCAATGATCAGCCCCGCTCTCAAACCTGTACACAAATTGCATTATCCATTAGAGACGAGGTAGTTGATTTAGAAAACGCAGGCATAAAAATAATTCAAATAGACGAACCAGCTATTCGCGAAGGCTTACCCTTGCGAAGGGGCAATTGGCCGCAATACCTGCAATGGGCTGTTAACGCATTCCGTATTGCGGCCAGTGGTGTAAAAGACGAAACCCAAATTCATACACACATGTGCTATTCGGAGTTTAACGATATTATTAAAAACATTGCCGATATGGATGCAGATGTTATCACTATTGAGTGCAGCCGGTCGCAAATGGAATTGTTAGACGCCTTTGCTCATTTTAAATATCCTAACCAAATTGGGCCTGGTGTATATGATATTCACTCGCCAAGAGTACCCTCAACAATAGAAATGGTGGCTTTAATGGAAAAAGCAAAAGCTGTTATACCAGCCAGCCAACTTTGGGTAAACCCAGATTGTGGCTTAAAAACCCGTCACTGGACCGAAACGAAAAAAGCATTGCTAGCCATGGTACAAGCAGCAAAAGAGTTGCGGCTAAGCCACACGGCTTAAATGCAAAACAAGGCGGTTAAACTATTTAATCGCCTTGTTTTGTTATTAAAAAAATTATAAAAACACAGCAGGCACCACCACTGTATATTCCTGGTCCCAGTTTGGGCGTATAATTATATCTTTCTCAAAAAACCAACTTTTTTCGGGTTGCTCTTTCCTTGATAGATTACCGCTATCGTATTCGCCGTTTTTGTTCAAGTCTTCAATTACCTTTATGCGGTACTTATTGTTGTTTAAGTAATTGTAAATAAGTGTTTTGTTGCTTTTAATAATATCTTGTTTTATAACTGTACCTGTTTCGGTAATAAGCTGTACAATATAATGTTGGGTGCTATCGGTTTTTACTATTTTAAGGTTTAAGTTGCCATAGTTTTCTATTTCGTCTAACGTAAATTTGGTTTTTAGTGGTTTGTTGGTAGTGCCATAAATATCCTCAACGGCTTTATCGTTAAAAGTAAGGGTATATAATTTTTTTATTTTATAGGGATAAAGTATCTCAAAATCACGCCCATTATCTTTTTTATTAATGGTAAAATTACTTAGCACCGTCGAGTCTTCTAAAAGCGTTACCTTGTTTTTATCAATCCCCTCAATGGGGAAATTAAATTTTACTGTAAAGCGTGTTGCTGGGCGTATTTTATTGCCCGATAAATTATCGGTATAAGTTAAATTACGCACATATTTATCGGTTTTATTGCGTTGTAGTTTTACGGTATCAATGGGTTTATTGTTATCGTTAATTTCTACTTTTAGCGAATCGAAACTAAAATCACGCAACCACATATTTAAGGTATCGGCCTTTGTCGAAAAAGCTATAAATGGCCTATCTGGGCTTGCATTTAAAAACCTAAGCGAAGGCTTTTTAATGCCTTTATTAAACACCATTACAATTTTACCATCTTGCTGAATTTTAAAATCTTCGGTTCTAAAATTATCGGGTATTTGTTTAAATATTTTTAGTTTTATACCCGCAGTATCTTTATTTAATTTTATGGGATTTGCCAAAAAGCCAATTTGCTCGCCTGGCTGGTTATAAATTCTATCGCCGCCACCTTCTTCTTTTAAAGCGTATATTCGGTAAATATCTTCTTTTATATTTTTTAAACTAAAATTACCCGCACTATCGGTGGTAGTAAAATACGATGCTCGTTTTTTACCAAAAACACTATCCCGGCTAACGGGTATAATAAAAACCGTAATTTCTTTTTCTTCTTTACCGTCTAAATAATTTACTGCCTTACCGCCCATTTGTAACGAATCTATTTTATTGCCTGTAGAAAAAACGTAGCTGTAATTTTTTAATTCTATGTTTTCGTTTACATCTTGTATTGCCTTGCCAAAATTAATGGTGTAAGTGGTATTTTTTTCCAGCGAATCTTTAAACGTAATTTCTAAAGTTTTTTGTTTTATTTTAAAAGTAGGAGGAATTTCTTGCGCTGGCGAAAGAGCTATTTCGGTAAACTCGTTGTTAAGTTTAAAAAACTCATCGAAAGTAATTGCTATTTTTTTACTGTTAAAATTTTTGGTTAAATTTTTGGGCAACTCGTTTAGTACTTTGGGTGGCTGGGTATCGCGTGGGCCACCTTGGGGTTGTTGTATGCTTGCGCAAGCCGTTACCAGCAAAACAGCCCATAACACCATCCCTAAAAAGAACAAATTTGTACATTTTAATTTTAAAGCCATTTTAAAGCGATTTAATCGTTTTTTATGTTTTTATAAGTGTTATTATTAAAAAAAATAGATGATTGATTTTTGGCGCATTTTAAAGCGTTCGTGTTTTAGTAATTAAAAAGCTATTTACCAGCCACTTACCACTAACTACTACCTACTAGCAACTACCTACTAATATGCACCATCAAAACCGAAATATCCGACGGTGTTACCCCCGAAATCCTAGATGCTTGCCCTAGTGTTTTGGGTTTTATTTTTTTTAGTTTTTCTCTTGCCTCAAGCGATAAAGAATTTAAGTGGCTGTAATCAAAATCAGGATTAATTTCTTTATCCTCCATTTTTTTCATCTTACTCACAATCTCTAATTCTTTTTCGAAGTAGCTATCGTATTTAATTTTTATTTCGGCTTGCTCGATAGTTTGCTTATCAAAGCCCGAAAGTAAACGATCAAAGCTTTCGCTGATGCTTCTTAAATCGTTAATATTTACCTGTGGGCGGCTTAATAAATTATACAGTTTTACACTTTGGCTTACCGCCGATGTACCCAAACGTTCTAATAGCGGGTTGGCAATGGCCATATCAACTGCTGTATTTTTAGCAAAATTAATGATGTTTTGGGCGTTGGCTATTTTATCTTCTACCTTTTTTAAGCGCTCTTTATTTACCAAGCCTAAGGCAAAAGCAATAGGAGTTAAGCGTTCGTCGGCATTATCTTGGCGCAATAAAAGCCTATGCTCGGCCCGTGAGGTAAACATGCGGTAAGGCTCTTCGGTGCCTTTGGTTACCAAATCGTCTATTAAAACACCAATATACGATTCGCTTCTTTTTAAAATTAAAGCCTCTTTATTGTTGATTTTTTGATGTGCATTTATACCCGCAATAAAGCCTTGTGCGGCGGCTTCCTCGTAACCTGTGGTGCCATTTATTTGCCCTGCAAAAAACAAGTTATTTATGCGCTTGGTTTCTAAACTTAAATTTAATTGGGTAGGAGGGAAGTAATCGTACTCTATGGCATAACCCGGTCTAAACATTTTTACGTTCTCAAATCCTGCAATTTGCTTTAAAGCCCTATACTGTACATCTTCGGGCAAGGAGGTTGAAAAACCGTTTACATAAATTTCTACCGTATTAAATCCCTCGGGTTCTACAAATATTTGGTGGCGTTCTCGCTCGGCAAAGCGGTTTATTTTATCTTCGATAGATGGGCAATACCTAGGGCCCAAACCTTTAATCCGCCCAGTAAACATGGGCGATTTCTCAAACCCTTCTTTCAGCGTATCGTGTACGGCTTGGTTGGTATAGGTTATCCAGCAGCAGCGTTTTTCTTTAGGAATGTTTACTTCGGTATAAGAAAAACTACCCGCATCATCATCGCCCCATTGTTCTTCCATTTTGCTGTAATCTAAACTACGGCCATCAACCCTTGGTGGCGTACCTGTTTTCATACGTCCAGCTTCAAAACCTAAGCCCACCAATTGCTCGGTTATGCCTGTTGCGGCTTTTTCGGCACTACGGCCACCGCCCATTTTTTTCTCGCCTATATGTATCAATCCATTTAAAAAAGTACCATTGGTAAGCACCACGGCATTGGCCATTATGCTTACGCCAAGCGATGTTTTTACACCACAAACCTTTCCGTTTTCAATCAATAATTCGGCTACCATATCTTGCCAAAAATCTACATTGGGGGTTTGCTCTAAAGCCAAACGCCACTCTTCGGCAAAGCGCATTCGGTCGTTTTGTGTACGTGGCGACCACATGGCGGGCCCTTTAGATAGGTTAAGCATTCTAAATTGCAGTGTAGTTTTATCGGATATTATGCCCGAGTAACCGCCCATGGCATCTATCTCTCGCACTATTTGCCCTTTGGCTACGCCGCCCATTGCGGGGTTGCAGCTCATTTGGGCAATTGTGCCCATGTTCATGGTAACCAGCATAACGCTAGAACCTAAATTGGCTGCCGCTGCCGCTGCCTCGCAACCCGCATGACCACCGCCAACTACTATAACATCGTATTTTTTAAACATATTTTTTTTGTTTCACGTGGAACAGTTCTCATCTCGGTCTCCCTTCCCCTTTAATTCCCCCAAAGGGGGAGAAACGGGAGATGCCTAAGCGCAGATCTGTTTTGTATTAATGTCTGGTGTAGTCACCACTTGATTAATTTACTGTCTTTTTATTGCGCTTTATATAATTTAACACCTCTAGTTATTTTGATTGATTTAACTTTTTGTCAATTCAATTATCAAACGAGATAGAACAGCAAACGGCATAAAACAAAATTTCACATTAAACATCCACGTTGGTCATCTCCCCTTCGGGGAGACCGAGAGGGGATTGTTCCACGTGAAACACATTACATTTCACTTACCCCTTCGCCATATCCGACAATTCTAACCATCTGTTTGTTTTAATATCTAATTGTTTTTTTAACGCCTCAATATCGGCGGCTAATGCAATTATGGCCATATTATCTGCAATTGAATTTAATTCTTTTGTTTTTAACGATACCGTGTTTTCTAAATTTTCTATTTCGGTTTCTAAGTTGCTTAACTCTTTTTGCTCGTTGTACGACATCTTGGGTTTAGCCACATCGGCGGTTTTAGTTGCTGCTGGTTTTTTTGCGTTCTCTTTTTCTATTGCCTTTAATTCTTCCTGCTCCTCACGGTACGATGAATAGTTGCCATTAAAAATCCGTATTGCGCCCTCGCCCTCCATTACAAAAAGCTGGTCGGTAAGTTTATCTACCAAATACCTATCGTGTGATACCAGCACCAAAACACCAGGGTAGGTTTCTAAAAAATCTTCCAAAACGTTTAGCGTATCAATATCTAAATCGTTGGTAGGCTCATCTAAAATTAAAAAATTTGGGTTTTTAATCAAAACCTTCATCAAGTGCAAACGCTTTTTTTCGCCACCGCTAAGCATGCTTACAAAACCGTGTTGCTTTTTGGGCGGAAACAAAAAGTGCGTTAACAGTTGCGATGCGCTTATCATTTTACCATCGCTCATGGTAATAAACTCGGCAATGTTTTTTACTACATCAATAACCCGTTCGCCCCCTTCAAAACTTAAGCCCGACTGGTGGTAATAACCAAAAACTGTGGTTTCGCCTTTTTTAACCAAGCCCACATCGGGCAATATTTCTTGGGTTATTAGGTTTAACAAAGTTGATTTGCCTGTTCCATTTTTACCCGTTAAACCAATTTTATCTCCCTTTTTAAATACATATTCAAAGCCATCAATAATTAGCATATTGTTAAACGATTTAGAGATGTTATCAATCTCTAAAATTTGCCCACCTTGGCGACTTACTTTAACATCTAATTTTACCGATGTTTTTTCGAACTGGCCTTTGGTTTTATTCTCTAAATCGTAAAACTGGTCGATACGGGCTTTAGATTTTGTACCACGGGCTTGCGGCATACGGCGCATCCATTCCAATTCTTTTTTAAGTAAGTTTTTACGCTTTGCCAATACGGTTGCATCTAGTTCTTCTTTTTCGGCTTTCTTTTCTAAATAGTATGCGTACTTGCCACGGTAGCTATAAACCTCGCCGTTTTCTAGTTCTATAATTTCGTTACAAACGTTATCTAAAAAATACCTATCGTGGGTAACCATTAAAATAGTTTTGCCACCAGTAGTTAAAAAACTCTCGAGCCACTCAATGGTGTCAATATCTAAATGGTTGGTAGGCTCATCAATTACATAAACTTCGGGTTCGTCAATTAATAGCTTTGCTAGGCTAAGGCGTTTTTTTTGTCCTCCCGATAGGGTAGATATTTGTTGGTCGAGGTGGTGAATATCTAACCTGCCTAATATCGTTTTAATATTATGTTCGTATTCCCAAGCTTCAAGGTTGCTTAATTCTTCGGTTAGGCGATTAATTTCATCAACATCGGGGTTTTCGTTTTCCAGCAATTCCTCGTATTCACGTATAATTTGTTGTTGGCGGTTATCTAAACTAAAAATAAAATCGCTGATGCTTTGGCCTGGTTCAAATTTTGGGTCTTGTTCCAAATAGCCAAATTTAATTTCTTTGGCTTTTACCACTTTGCCTTCGGCGGGTTTTATTTTTTCGGCCAATAGTTTTAATAAGGTAGATTTTCCGGCACCATTTACGCCTACCAAAGCCACACGCTGGCCTTGGTTTATGCCAAAGGTAAGGTTACGGAATAACCACTGGTCGTTAAACGAATGGCCTAATTGTTCTGCTGATACTAATGTGCTCACGCTAAATTTTTTATTTTATCTGATGTATAGGTGTGTATGCCGCTTGCGCCAATTAACGATGTTTTTAACATTGCCTGTGCAACGGTTGTGGCTCGTATGCCTCGGTATTTTTTTAAGCTACCAATAAATAAAGGCTCTAAAAAAGCAACAATGTTTAAAAATATTTTTTCTATAGGTCTGTTTTCTAAACGCTTACCCAACAAAAAAGATGGCTGATAAATATATAAGCCTGTAAGGTGTTGTTTTTTTATTTCATTTTCTACTTCGCCTTTAAGTTTTAGGTATGCGTTGCTTGCGCCAACTTTTGCCCCTATCGAGCTTATTAAGTGAAATTGCTGTACACCATTTGCCTCGCCTTGTTGTGCAAAAAATAAGGGAATATCGTAATCCACTTTTCGGTAATCGGCGGGTTTAGGTGTTTTGGCTTTGGTGCTACCAAGGCAACAAAAAATAACATCAGCTTTTATATTGTTTTGGTAGGATTGTGGCGTACAAAAATCAACCACAAATTCTTTTATTTTGGGGTGTTTTACCGCCGACGCTTTACGGTTAAACAAAATAACCTGCGTATAAGCGGGGTTATCTAACAATAAAGTTAAAAGATGGCTACCCACTAAACCGCTGGCACCTAAAATAATGGCCGTTTTATTCATTATAAATTTAAAAGGCGCAATTTACACAAATATAGTTTGGGATAAGTATTAAAAATTAAACTGAAAGAGGTAGGCAAAACTAAATCTAGCACCCCTATTAAAAAGAATTTTTTTAATATCACCCTCTGACTAGACTATTTATTGAGCATTAATTAGTGTGGGTTTGTCAGTTAAGGGGTTTAGCAACTTATTCTGTATAATAAGTTTTATTTTTTAAATTAGATGGGTTAAATCTTAAACATTTAGATTTTAGTTTTGGCAAACAAATTAGCCATTAAACTAAATAATTTAGATAGTGTTACATTTATTACTTGAATCCACTTTCTAAAAATTTTAACAACAAAAATGAAATTTAAAGGGCTTTATTTATTGTTAGAGATTAAAGCCTCTGCGTACCATTAAGAATTATTCTAAATTAGATTATTGCCCCCGCCATAAATAATTTGTTAATAAATTGCGACTTTGTTTTAAATCATAAATCTACATTCAGTTTTATGAGAAAGACGATTTTTTAAATAAATGAGCGATATTAAATCAGTTAATTTACCTTCCATTGAGGATTTAACACAGGCCAGTAAAGCATAAAATATGGGACGCAAATTATTATTAGAACATATAAACGTACCCGGCATAAACACTTTGGCCGTTTACAAAGAAAAAGGCGGCTACCGTTCGGTAGAAAAAGCGTTAAAAACAATGAGTACCGATGATGTTGTGGAAGAGGTAAAAAAATCGGGCTTGCGTGGTCGTGGCGGTGCAGGTTTCCCTACCGGGATGAAGTGGAGCTTTTTAGCCAAACCCGAAGGTGTAGCCCGCTACCTAGTTTGCAATGCCGACGAAAGCGAACCTGGCACTTTTAAAGACCGTTATTTAATGACGCACATTCCTCACGCTTTAATTGAAGGAATGATTGTAGGTAGCTATGCCTTAGGTGCAAACGTAAGCTACATATATGTACGTGGCGAAATGATGCCACAAATAAGAATTTTAGAAAAAGCCATTGCCGAAGCTAAAGCAGCTGGCTATTTGGGTAAAAATATTTTAGGCACAGGTTACGATTTAGAACTTTATGTACAGCCCGGCGGCGGAGCATATATTTGTGGCGAAGAAACCGCTTTGTTAGAATCATTGGAAGGTAAACGTGGTAATCCTCGTATAAAACCACCTTTCCCAGCTATTGCTGGATTGTATGGCTGCCCTACGGTGGTAAATAATGTAGAATCTATTGCTGCCGTTGTGCCCATAATTAACGATGGTGGCGACGAATATGCCAAAACAGGTATTGGCCGCTCAACAGGTACAAAATTAATTTCGGCATCGGGTAACATCAATAAACCAGGTGTTTACGAAATTGAATTAGGCATAACCGTAGAAGATTTTATTTATAGTGATGAATATTGTGGCGGCATAGCCAAAGGTAAAAAACTAAAAGCGGTAGTTGCTGGTGGCTCATCAGTTCCAGTATTGCCAGCTAATTTAATTTTAAATACCGTAAACGGCGAAAAACGTTTAATGAGTTACGAAAGTCTATCTGATGGTGGTTTTGTAAGTGGTACCATGTTAGGTTCGGGCGGTTTTGTGGTGTACGACGAAGACCAATGTATGGTGCGTAACACGTGGAATTTTGCCCGTTTTTACCACCACGAAAGTTGTGGCCAATGTTCGCCTTGCCGCGAGGGTACAGGCTGGATGGAAAAAGTGCTTCACCGTTTAGAGTACGGTCACGGCAAAATGAGCGATATGGATTTATTGGTTGATGTATCTAAAAAAATAGAAGGCAACACCATTTGCCCATTGGGCGATGCTGCCGCTTGGCCAGTAGCCAGTGCCATACGCCATTTTAGAGAAGAATTTGAGTGGCATGTAAAAGAACCTGTTTTAGCTTTAACACAAAATTTTGGGATTGGGAAATATGCAGATGCGTTAGAAAGTTAAAATTCAAAAAGGGAATGGGATTTAATATTTTGCATAAATTTGAAGTATGAACTCCAAAAGATTAACATTATATATTGATACATCGGTAATTGGCGGGTATTTTGACATAGAGTTTGAAAAGGAAACAAAAGATTTGTTTAACAACCTTGAAAACTCTATGTATGATATAATGTATTCAACAGTAACCGAAAATGAACTTTTAAACGCACCAAAGCAAGTAAAGGAGTTATTAGATACCATACCTGCTGGCTTTAAAAAGAAAGTTGAACTTACTGAAGAAGCCGTTTTATTAGCCGATACTTACATTGCCGAAAATGTTATTGGTAAAACTAGTAGAGACGATTGTTTTCATATAGCGTTAGCTACAATTAATAAAGCAGATATTTTGGTAAGTTGGAATTTCAAACATATTGTAAATGTATTTAGAATTAGAGGTTACAATGCAGTAAATTTAAAATTAGGCTATACGCAAATAGATATTCGTTCACCAAAAGATATTATAAATTATGGTCAATAATATAATTAAAGAAACTGCAATTAAAGATTTTAAAGCTGTACAGTTTATGAGGGAGGTGCGTGATAAAATAAGCAATGATGTTAAGGATATGAATTTTGAGCAAATTAAACGATACTTTGAAGAACGTAAATTGGAGTTTACCAAGAAATAACAAGGCTGATTTTTTTTAATATGCAGTTAATTATAACATTTAGACAATTTTAAAATAACAGTATCACAAAATGTGATACCACCAATACATTTAAGTTTATAGAAAATATAAAAAGTAAAAATTCAAATAACAATTCTAAGGTCACATTTTGTGACCTTAGAATAAAAACACTTTAAATGTTAAATCAAGATATATCCATAATTCCTAATGAGATAATTATTAATAATAAAATTTATCTTTTTAGAGGAGTTAAGGTAATGATGGATGTAGATTTGGCTGAACTATTTGGTGTTGAAACTAAACGATTGAAAAAGCAAGTTAGAAGAAATATAAATCGTTTCCCTGAACATTTTATGTTTGAGTTAACTAAAGAAGAAAACGAAGTTCAAAGGTCTCATTTTGCGACCTTAGAATAAAAATAAAAAACAAAATGAAAATTATCTCTTTTTTTAACCATAAAGGCGGTGTAGGTAAAACCACGCAGTTGTATAATTTGGCTTGGAGTTTAACTTCAAAAGGAAAGAGGGTGCTTATGGTTGATGCGGATTCGCAATGCAATTTATCAACCGTGAGTTTAGGCGAAGATGGTTTTGTTGAGCATTATCAAAATCATCCTTTGGATAATATTAAATCTGGTTTGGCGCCAGCATTTGAAGCCAAGCCAACATTAATTAAAAGCGTTATTTGCCCTCAAGTACAACAAAATAACAATTTATTCTTACTTCCTGGTTCTTTCGAAATCAGTGAAAACGAAACTCAATTAGGCGTTGCCATAAACTTTAACCTCACGTTTATGACAATGACCAACCTACCTGGTTCTTTTTATCAATTAATTTCTACTTGTGCCGAAGAATATAATATCGACTATGTTTTAATTGATTTAAACCCAGGTTTAAGTGCTATTAACCAAACTTTATTGTTTTCTTCCAACTATTTTATTGTTCCGTGTGGGGTTGATTACTTTTCAAAGCAAGCCGTAATATCTTTATCTAAAGTGTTACCAATTTGGTGTAAATGGAGCGAGAATGCAAAGGTTCATTTTAAAGAATCTGTATATCCAATGCCAGATATTAAGAGTAAATTTTTGGGTTATACCGTAAATAACTTTACAACCAATAAAGGCAAACCAGCAAAAGCTGTGGTCGAAGTAATTGAACAGTTAAACGAAAATATTTTAAATAAATTAGTTCCCGCTTTAACCAATACTGGCAACTTGGTTTTACAAGATAATTATAAAATTGCAGAAGTTAAAAATTTTAATACGCTTCAACAAATTTCGCATAAGGTAAATAAACCCGTTTTTTTATTAAACGAAGAGGATACAAAAAACACAGGTATTGTTGCCGAAACCCAAGAAATTAACATTAATCAGTTAAAACAAATGTTTAATGATTTTGCCGACTTCGTAATTTTAAAAACCAACAATGGCAACTAACAATTTGGCATATAATAATTTTGATAGAAATATTAAATCGGCAAGCGATTTAATAAACCTACATGCTGTTATTGTTGATAAAATGCCTTTAATTACGAGTGAGGCCGAAGAAGTATTAAGGGCTTCCGTTGCTTTGTGTGTAAGTGCTTTTGATAATTTTTTACACGATTTTTATCGAACCGAAATTGTAGAATCCTATATTGGAACAGGCAATTTTGAAATCCAATTCGATAAAATTAAAATATCTATTGAAGGTTTAAAAAATATAGCGAACTCCAAAAAGGACGATGAAAAAAGAAATTATTTGAATCAAGAATTAAGAAAGATCCAAAGAAGTGATTCTTATCAATCGCCAAGAAGTGTTGAAAATCTTTTTAAAGGATTAAATCTTAAAAACGTTTGGTCTAGAATTGAAGAGCATGGGTTACTAAAGATGAAATCTAAAGATATAAAAGCCGAATTAGCGAACATTATTGATAGAAGAAACAAAATAGTACACGAATCAGATTGGGATTATATTAATGATCAAAAATATGGCATTGATAGTAAAGATGCTACCGATGTTTTAAATTTTATAATATCATTGGTAAATAGTATAAATAATCTTAAACCAGAAAAAAACAGCAAAGAATTAGTTTTGTTTTCAAATTAACAGCAACATCCATTTCCACAGGCTTTAGCCCGATGAAAAAATAAAAATGAATAAAAAAATTGAAATAAACTTTTAAACTATTAAGCATAAAGGCTTTTTAATTTTTAATTTTAACTTTTGAATTAAACAAAGTGTCAGATAAAATTAAAGTAACCATAGACGGTATCCCAGTAGAAGTAGCTCCTGGAACAACCATACTAAATGCGGCAAGGCAAATTGGTGGCGATATTGTACCACCTGCAATGTGCTATTATTCTAAATTAGAGGGTAGTGGCGGAAAATGCCGCACTTGCTTGGTAAAAGTTAGCAAAGGCTCCGAGAAAGACCCTCGGCCTATGCCAAAACTTATTGCCAGTTGCCGTACTACCGTTATGGATGGTATGGAGGTGCAAAATATTACATCGCCCGAGGTGCTTGAAGCCCGCAAAGGCGTGGTAGAAATGTTGCTGATAAACCACCCATTAGACTGCCCAGTTTGCGACCAAGCTGGCGAATGCCACCTGCAAGATTTAGCCTTCGACCACGGTAGCCAAGCCACCCGCTACGAATTTGACCGACGTACGTTTGATAAAATAGATATTGGCGATAAAATACAACTGCACATGACACGCTGTATTTTATGCTACCGCTGTGTTTTTGTGGCCGACCAAATTACCAACACCCGATTACACGGAATACTAAACCGTGGCGACCATTCCGAAATATCCACCTATATATCAAAAGCCGTTGATAACGATTTTTCGGGTAACGTAATTGATGTATGCCCCGTAGGCGCATTAACCGATAAAACTTTCCGTTTTAAAAACCGTGTGTGGTTTACCAAACCCGTTGAAGCACATTGCGAATGCGATAAATGTAGCGGCAAAGTAACCCTTTGGTACAAAGGCGACGAGGTGCTAAGAGTAACTGGCCGTAAAGATACCTATGGCGAAGTAGCCGATTTTATTTGTAACACTTGCCGTTTCGATAAAAAAGCAACCAGCGATTGGGTAATAGAAGGCCCCACAAAAGTTGCCCGTACATCGGTAATTAACAGTAACCATTACGATACTTTGCAACCATTACCAGTAATTAAAAAAAATTTGGTGCTTATGGCAGCCAATAAAGTTGAATTTGAAAAAGCCGTAAAACATTAATGGAAATCGCATTTTTAATAGAAAAAGTTGCCATAGTGGTAATATTATTTGTGGTAACACTAACCATTGCCGCTTACAGCACCCTAGCCGAACGTAAAGTTGCCGCCTTTTTACAAGATAGGGTTGGCCCCGATAGAGCTGGGCCTTTTGGCGTTTTTCAACCCCTTGCCGATGGTGGTAAAATGTTTTTTAAAGAAGAAACCACACCCAACGGCGCCAACAAATGGCTCTTTATTGCTGGCCCATCTTTAGCACTACTTACCTCATTTTTAGGCAGTGCCGTTATTCCCTGGGGGCAGTCTATTAATTTTTTTGGTAGGATAGTTCCGCTTCAAGTTACCGATATTAACGTAGGTATTTTGTATATTTTTGGTGTAGTATCGCTTGGCGTTTACGGCATTATGATAGGCGGCTGGGCATCAAACAACAAATATTCGTTGATGGGAGCCATACGTGGTGCATCGCAAAATATAAGTTACGAAATTGCCATGGGCTTATCTATCATCGCTTTACTGTTATGCACCAACTCGCTTAGCTTTAAAGTAATTGCCGAGCAGCAACACGGCATTAACTGGAATTTTTGGTACCAGCCACTGGGTTTTTTAATATTTTTAGTTTGCGCCTTTGCCGAAACTAACCGTGTTCCTTTTGATTTACCCGAATGCGAAACCGAGCTAATTGGCGGTTACAATACCGAATATTCGGGCTTTAAAATGGGTGCTTACATGTTTGCCGAATACATCAACATGTTTGTATCATCGGCCGTAATGGCAACCTTATATTTTGGTGGATACAATTACCCAGGTATGGATTTTGTGAACCTACATTTAGGGCCAACTTGGGGGCCGCTAGTAGGCGTAGCCGTTTTGTTAGGTAAAATTTTAGCCTTCATTTTCTTTTTTATGTGGGTAAGGTGGACGGTGCCACGTTTCCGTTACGACCAGTTAATGAACCTAGGATGGAAAATTTTAATCCCATTAGCCATAGCCAATATTGTGGTAACGGCTTGTGTAATTACATTTTTTGATAAATTTTAAAATATTTTTTCCCTTTCGGGGGATACTAAAAACGTACAAATGGAATCATTAAGCGGAAGAAAAAAAGTATTAGAACAAAAACCAATGAATTTTTGGGAGCGCATTTATTTGCCTGCCATTTTCAAAGGTATGGGCATTACGTTTATGCACATGTTCAAGAAAAAAGAAACTACTTATTACCCCGAGCAAGAGCGTGAGTTTTCGGAAAACTGGCGTGGTATGCACTCGCTAAAGCGGGATGAAAACGGCAAAGAACGCTGCACAGCCTGTGGTTTGTGTGCGTTAAGTTGCCCTGCCGAAGCGATAACGATGACATCAGCCGAAAGGCAAAAAGGCGAAGAGCACCTTTACCGCGAAGAAAAATACGCCGCCGTTTACGAAATTAATATGTTGCGTTGCATTTTTTGCGGCCTTTGCGAAGAAGCCTGCCCCAAAGAAGCCATTTATCTGGACGGCCCAATTGTTCCATCAGAGTTTTTACGTAAAGATTTTATTTACGGTAAAGATAAACTGGTAGAATTATCAATAACAGATTTAGCAGCCCAAAAAGGTGTTTTAGCCTAATCGCAATAGGATGTATAAATGTTTAGTCAAAAATTTTACCTTTGCCCATCAAAATTTAGGCAATATTTTTTATCATAATTAAATGATTTTATTTTACCTCGTTTCGCTTTTAACAATCACGTTTTCGTTGTTGGTAATATTTACCAAAAACCCTATTTATAGCGTATTGTATTTAATAGCCACATTTTTTACGTTTACCATTCACTACGTTTTGCTAAACGCCCAATTTTTGGCCGTGGTAAACTTTATCGTGTATATGGGGGCTATTATGGTGCTTTTCTTGTTTGTGCTTATGCTAATGAATTTAAACAAAGAAACCGAGCCAATGAAATCAAACCTCATAAAAATTATAGCCGTAATAGCTGGCGGAAGTTTATTGGTAACCCTAGTAGGCTCGTTTAAACAATTAAGTACATTGGGTATAAGCACCGTTGATAAACCCGAAATTGGCTTGGTAGAAAACCTAGGCAAGGTATTGTTTAGCGATTTTTTATTGCCTTTCGAGGTGTCATCAATTCTACTATTATCCGCTATGGTGGGCGCAGTTTTATTAGCTAAAAAAGATAAATCAGAAAATGGATAATTTTGTAAGTACTATACAAACCGTACCGCTAAACCACTACCTTATTTTAAGTAGTATAATTTTTACTATTGGGGTTATTGGCGTATTAATCCGCCGTAATGCAATTATTATTTTTATGTCGGTAGAGTTAATGTTAAACGCAGTAAACCTGTTGTTAACCGCATTTTCGGCATACAGTGGTGATGCCGCTGGGCAGGTTTTTGTGTTTTTTATTATGGCTTTGGCTGCCGCCGAAGTGGCCGTAGGCTTGGCCATAATTGTAATGGTTTACCGCAATACCAGTTCGGTAGATATTAATATTTTAAACAGATTAAAGTGGTAATTTTTGTTGCGCAATGATAAATTTAGCTTGGTTAATTCCTGTATTTCCTTTACTTGGTTTCGTTATAAACGGATTGGGTAGAAACCTTTTACCCAAATTTGTAATTGGTGCTTTGGCTACTTTGGCGGTAGCTGTACCTTTTGCCATAAGTTTAGGCATCTTTTTTGAGTTTACTGGCCCCGATGCCATTATTATCCCCATTTTTGATTGGATAAAAGTAGGCACTTTAAACATTCCATTCTCGTTTCAAATAGACCAACTCAGTATTTTAATGCTGTTGATTATTACAGGCATAGGCTCGTTAATACACCTATATTCTATGGGTTACATGAGCCACGATGCTGGCTTTGGCAAATTTTTTGCCTACCTAAATCTGTTCATCTTTTTTATGTTGTTGCTGGTTTTAGGGTCAAACTATATTGTAATGTTTATAGGTTGGGAGGGCGTAGGATTATGTTCTTACCTATTAATAGGATTTTGGTACACCAATGGCGCTTACGCCGATGCTGCCAAAAAGGCTTTTATTATGAACCGTATTGGCGATTTAGGTTTCTTAATTGGCGTATTTTTAATTGTTGCTACCTTTGGTTCGGCTACTTTTGCCGAAATTTTTCCGCAAGCACAAAACATAGTTTCGGGCGATGCCAACTTAACCCTAATTACCATCTTGTTATTTATAGGTGCCACTGGAAAATCGGCACAGTTGCCCTTATTTACTTGGCTGCCCGATGCCATGGCGGGGCCAACCCCAGTTTCGGCATTAATACACGCCGCCACAATGGTAACAGCAGGTATTTATATGATAGCCCGTTCTAACATATTGTTCACCCTTTCTCCAGTAACGTTAAGCATTATTGCAGTTATAGGTTTGGCAACGGCTATAGTAGCGGCTATTATCGCGTTAACGCAAACCGATATTAAAAAAGTTTTGGCTTACTCTACCGTATCGCAATTGGGTTATATGTTTTTAGGATTAGGCGTTGGTGCTTACACTGGCGCATTTTTTCATGTTTTAACCCACGCATTTTTTAAAGCTCTACTGTTTTTAGGAGCAGGCTCGGTAATACACGCCATGAGTAATGAACAAGATATGCGAAACATGGGCGGCTTGCGCAAAAAACTACCCATCACTTTTATCACTATGTTTTTAGGCACATTGGCCATTGCTGGTTTACCGCCTTTTGCAGGATTTTTCTCTAAAGATGAAATATTAGCGCATGTTTTCGAGCATAATAAATTACTTTGGGCAATTGGTATTTTAGGCGCAATGTGTACTGCGTTTTATATGTTTAGAATGTTATTTTTAACCTTTTGGGGAAGTTTTAGAGGAACAAAAGAACAAGAACACCATTTACACGAATCTCCATTTTCGATGACTTTCCCTTTAATAGTTTTGGCAGTTTTATCGGTAGTGGGTGGTTTTATAGGTGTACCCGAAGTATTACACGGAAGCAATTGGTTAGCCAATTACTTAAACCCAATTTTTGAAGCCAGCAATGCCAAAATGGAAGCTGGCGCATTAAGCCACAGCACCGAATATGCTTTAATGGCGGTTTCGGTAGGCGGAGTTTTAATTGCTATAATTTATGCCACCGTTCGCTATGTAAGCAAAGCACACGTACCGGCTTTAGATAGTGAGCCAAAATCGGCCTTAGCCAACCTAAGTTATAACAAGTTTTATTTCGATGAGTTTTATAACGCCATTATCCAAAAACCATTAGATATTTTATCAAACTTTTTTTATAAAATTATAGATAAATTAGGTATTGATGGCTTGGTAAACGGCTTAGGTACAGGCTCGCAAGAGGCAAGTAAAACATTTAGGTTATTGCAAAGTGGCAATGTAGGTTTCTACATTTTTGCCATGGTAATAGGTATAATTAGCGTATTAATATATAGCTTATTTTAATTTTAAGGTTAGCGATAAATAAGATAGATGAACGTATTGATTTTAATTTTTCTCCCCCTATTGGGTGCGCTACTCGCATTAGTAGCCAAAAACTTTGCCAAACAAGCGGCATTGCTATCATCGTTAATTACGCTGGCCATTGCAGGCTTTTTGTTATGCTGCTTTACGCCCGATGCCAGCACACAATACCTCGTAAACTATCCTTGGATTACCCAAATGGGTATAAACTTTAAAGCAGGTATTGATGGCATAAGTATGCTAATGGTATTGCTTACAGCTGGTTTAGTTCCCATTATTATTTTATCCACTTTTAAACATAAATACGAAAATGCGGGTGCATTTTACGCCTTGGTATTGTTTATGCAAAGCGGATTGCTTTTGGTTTTTACTGCTTTAGATGGCTTTTTATTTTACATAGGTTGGGAAGCTGCATTAATTCCTATTTATTTTATTTGCTCGTTATGGGGAGGCCAAAACCGCATACAAGTAAACATGAAATTTTTTATTTACACCATTGCTGGTTCGTTATTTATGTTGCTGGGCATTATTTACCTGCATTTACAAACACCAAATAACAGTTACGATATTGCCGATTTTTACGCTTTACAGCTTGATAGCCAAACCCAATCATGGTTATTTGGCTGTTTCTTTTTAGCCTTTGCTATAAAAATGCCCATCTTCCCTTTTCATACTTGGCAACCCGATACCTACACCGAAGCCCCAACTGCTGGCACCATGTTATTATCAGGCATTATGCTTAAAATGGGTATTTATGGGGTTATTAGGTGGTTAATTCCGGTTGTGCCTTTGGGCTTTCAACAATGGGGACATTTGGCTATAATTTTATCCGTTACCGGGATTGTGTATGCATCTATCATCGCGTTTACACAAAAAGATATGAAGCGTTTAATTGCCTACTCATCAATAGCACACGTTGGTTTAATAGCGGCAGGTATATTTGTATGGAATGTGCAAGGCTTGCAAGGCGCAATGATACAGATGCTTAGCCACGGTATAAATGTGGTAGGTTTATTTTTTATTGCCGATATTATTATCAGCCGTACCCAAACCCGTGAATTGGCTTTGTTAGGCGGCATAGCTAAACCAGCACCAAAATTAGCCATAGCTTTTTTAATTATCACTTTGGGTACAGTAGCTTTGCCCTTAACCAATGGTTTTATTGGCGAGTTTTTATTGCTAAACGGCGTGTATCAATACTGCATTTATTATGCCGCTGTGGCGGGATTAACCATCATATTTGGCTCGGTGTATATGTTGCGTATGTACAAAGCAATTATGCAGGGCAATACCAACAATTTAACGGTAAATTTTAAAGATATATCGGGTACAGAAATTGTTACCTTATTCATCATCACGTTTTTAATTATTGTAGTAGGCGTATATCCGCAACCTATTTTACACATTTCCGAAGCGGCCATCAATCATTTAATAGCAACAGTAAACGCAAAATTATAAGCCCAAGGGTTTTGTAATAAATAGATACAAAAAATATGAATACCTTAATTGTAATATCGGTTTTAGCCATG
Organism: Sphingobacteriales bacterium; assembly: GCA_013298995.1. Classification (GTDB taxonomy): domain Bacteria; phylum Bacteroidota; class Bacteroidia; order Sphingobacteriales; family Sphingobacteriaceae; genus Pseudopedobacter. The sequence goes on from JAAFJW010000013.1 coordinate 31,018, forward strand.
GTGGTGTTGTATTTAGGCTTGTTTAAAGCAGGTAAAAGCTTGTTGCCGGTATCGGTAGCGGGTTTATTATTGGCTTTGGGTTTGGCTGTTGCCGAGTGGGATGTAAACCCAGCACCTATTTACAAGGGAATGATGTTGTTCGATAATTTTGCCATTGCGTTTTCGGTAATTACTATTTTAGGTACGGTACTCATCTTACTATTATCAAAAAACTATTTCGAAAAAATTAGCGAACACGTGGCCGAATATTATACCATTATTTTATTTGCCTTAGCGGGGATTGTGGTAATGGTATCGTACCATAATTTATCCATGTTGTTTATAGGTGTTGAGATTATGAGCGTAAGTTTATACATACTGGCAGGTATAAAACGCCGAGATTTTGCATCGAACGAAGCCGCACTAAAATACTTTTTAATGGGTGCTTTTTCTACTGGGTTTTTGTTATTTGGTATTACCTTAATTTACGGTAGCGCACATTCGTTTGATTTAGAAGTAATAAAACAATACGTTTTAAACAATGCCAACGGCGGTATAAATCCTATGTTTTACACAGGTTTATCGTTAATGTTGGTGGGTTTATGCTTTAAAATTGGTGCAGCCCCTTTTCATTTCTGGACACCCGATGTATATGAAGGTTCGCCTACTTTAATAACCGCTTTTATGAGCACCGTAGTAAAAACTGCAGGCTTTGCAGCATTTTTACGTTTGTTTATTACTTGCTTTGCCCCACTTGCCGATTTTTGGCTACCTACCCTCATTGTAATAACCGCCCTAACTTTGTTTATTGGGAACATAACCGCATTGTACCAAAGCAGTTTTAAACGTATGTTGGCTTATTCAAGCATATCACACGCTGGTTATATGTTGTTTGCCATTATAGGCTTAGGCACAGCCGCTATAAACGCCGTTTTGGTTTACGCCACGGCTTATACCATAGCATCAATTATTGCATTTGCCGTATTAATTTTAGTTAAAAAACAAACAGGTACCGATAATTACGAAGGCTTTAACGGCCTAGCTAAAAAGAACCCATTTGTGGCTTTTGCCTTAACCATTGCCATGTTATCTTTAGCGGGCATACCTTTAACGGCGGGTTTTATAGGCAAGTTTTTTATGTTTTCATCTGCCGTAGCGCAATACCAAATTTGGTTGGTGGTAATAGCCATTATCAACGCCATTATTGGTGTTTTCTATTACTTTAGAGTTATAGTAGCCATGTATTTTAAAGAAGGCAAAAACTTAATTTTAGCAACGCCCCTTCAGTTTAGGTTTGTGCTGGCAGTAAGTGCTATTTTAACGATTGTGTTCGGGCTTTACCCATCGTTAATTGCTGGGTTGTTTTAGGTAGGATTTTATAATAACAAATCAAAAATTAGCTCGTGAATTTAAATAATCTAAATTTAAAAGAGGCTTACATTCAAGTAATAAATGCAACGGCATTTAAAATACCCGAAATATGAAATATTTTGCCTCCAAACTTTAGGGTATAATTAGGATTGCGCCAGCAGGTACTTTTCAATTTCTATTACGCTTATCATTTGTTGTTGGCCTGTAAGCATGTTCTTAAACGTTAGCTTGCCAGTTTTCATTTCTTCGCTACCTACAATAATGGCGTATGGGATACTTTTATCATTGGCGTATTGCATTTGTTTTTTTATTTTTGTACCAAAGGGATACAATTCTACAGCTATATTTTGTTTACGTAAATGGTTTAAAACCGATAGGCTATACGTTTCTTCTTCTTTCCCAAAAACGCAAATAAGTACCTGGGTTGATTGCTCGGCACTTGCCGAAAAAAGATTTAGTTCGTCCAAAACATCGTAAATTCTATCGGCACCAAACGATATGCCTACGCCTGTTAAACCTGCTTGGCCAAACATCTCCGTAAGGTTATCATAACGGCCACCGCCGCCAATACTGCCCATGGTGGCTTGGTGTGTTTTAACTTCAAAAATACACCCTGTATAATAATTTAGGCCTCGGGCAAGGCTAAGGTCTAATTCCACTTTTGCGTTTAGCAAGGTAAAATTAGCTAAGTAATTTAATACGGTATAAATTTCGTTGATGCCTTGTAAGCCAGTGGGCGATGTTGCCAAAATCAGCTTTAGGTTTTCTAATTTTGAAACATTGTTCCCGTTTAGCAGTATAATGGGTTTCAGTTGTTCGATATCGGCCGTGTTAAATCCTTTGCTTAAAAGCTCGGTTTGCACCCCATCAAAACCTATTTTATCTAGTTTATCAATGGCAACGGTAAGGTCGATAATAGATTCGGGTTTCCCCAAAATATCAGTTATGCCCGTTAAAATTTTACGGTTGTTAATTTTTATCGAAAAATCGGTTAAGCCCAAATTGCTTAATGCTTCATCGTAAATGCAAATAAATTCGGCTTCGTTTAACAACGAATCCGAGCCTACTACATCTACATCGCATTGGTAAAACTCTCGGTAACGGCCACGCTGTGGCCTATCGGCCCGCCACACGGGCTGTATTTGGAAGCGTTTAAAAGGCAGCGAAATTTCGTTTTGGTGCATTACCACATAGCGGGCAAAAGGTACGGTGAGGTCGTAACGTAATGCTTTTTCGGCTATTTTAGGGCTTAGCGTTTGCGATTTTAAGTCGGCCAAGGTGTGCCCTACTTTGGCTAAATAATCGCCACTGTTTAGCACTTTAAAAATAAGTTGGTCGCCCTCATCGCCGTATTTACCTGTTAGGGTATCAAGGTTTTCCATCGTTGGCGTTTGAATTTCTTGGTAACCATATTTTTTAAATACCTTTTTTAGGGTATCAAAAATATAATTACGCCTTCCCATTTGCTGGGGATTAAAATCGCGGGTGCCTTTTGGTATTGCTGCCTTCATATTTGCCATAAGGCGAAAGTAAACAATCTAACTGTTTTGGGGAATTATTAAAGTGGGATTTTTTTTGAGAAATTATTACACTTTTTAAAAATGGTGTTAGATATTTAAGGCTTGCTTTCGTATTTTTCTACAGGAGTATAATACCATTTATCAATCACGTTAGATTGTTCTTTTTCGCTTAGCTTATTAAACTCGGGGTTGGCTTTTAAAAATATTTTAAATGCGCTAGACTGTTTGTACCACAGTATGGCATATTCGTTGGCGTTTTTCATGCCGTATTTACTCAAAAACTGGGCATAGTTTTTTTGATTTTTTAAAATCTTATGTTGGTTTTCGCTTATCTCTTTAACCGCTTCTTTGGATGCAGGTAGTACAAAATCATTTTTACGTTGGTTAAATTCGCGTTTTACTTTTAAAAAATCGGTAAAAGTTGGGTCTTTATCTAGCTTGTAGTAAAAATAAGTTAGGTTTTTAACCTCTTTTTGTGCAAAAACTTGGGTGCTGGCTAACAGTATTAATAATAACAACTTTTTCATGTGCGGTATTTTTTTTGATTTAGGTTTCAAACTTACACAATGATACTGATTTAAGAATGTGTTTATGTTCAAAAAATGTAAAGAACTTATATTTACCTTACTGTAAACCTAGGTTCGATTAATAAAATATTAATAATTATAATTTGGGCGTTTACTGTATGTGCAAGCAATGTAACACACTGTATGCTAACATTGTTAAGGCTGTAAAACTCTGCTAAAAATACACCACTATTTTTGTAGACATGAAACCAACGTTTATCAAAAAATAGTACAAATGATCATTACACCGACATTTTAACAATTACTTTAAGTGGTTAAAAATCATAATATAAGTTTCTAAAGCTACTACGAACGCCTAGTGTAAGCCATTTGGTTTGGTTGCTGGCTAGCGAGCTTGTTTCGTTACGAATTACAGCACCTAGCTCTATTCGTAAATTATATTTCGGGTTTAATAAATACGATACACGGCCATCTAGGTATAATAAATTGGTTTTTAGGCCTTGGGCAATCCGTTGGCCAGCACCATCCTGTTGGCCTGGGTGTTGTACCGCAGTTGTATAGGGTTTGTTTATATTTTTTCCATAATTTTGGCCATTGATATCGGTACCATAAGTACCGTAATTCATCTTACCAAAAAAGTCTATCTTATCAATACTGTAATTTAATATGCTTACAAATTCCCTAAAATTTGCGCCAAATGGGTGTGCCAAAGGTTCGGCAAAATGCCCATAATTACCAATTGATGTGGTGGTGGATGAGCCATACGACCTAGAGCTGTAGGTGAATGGGCGAGCGGTATTGTATTCTAAAAGATAATTTAATCGCTCAACGTTTAATAAGTTTGCGCCCCTAATACCTAGTTGTGCTCCCCATTTATTGCGTACGCTTCCTTTGTTTGAAAAAAAGTTTTTTGCTTCAAGTTCATCTAAAATAAATTGCCCATAAATAGTGGCACTTTTACACAGTTTGTATTTTGATGTAAAGCCTACCATTGCATTATCGGGCGAGCCGTTATTACGCTCAACGGGCCTTAAAAATATAAATGGGTTTATGTATGTTGGGTCAAATCCTCTGGAGTTTCCTACATCATCTTTATCGGCCCAAATTACGGCATCAAAAAAGCCTAATGAAAGTCGGTTATTTACATTCCAATCTAGGTAATGAAAAATACCGCCTTTTTTTCGGGCACCGGCATCGTACGAGAATTTGGTGGCATTAGGGTCTTGCATGCTTGTCCAAATTGCCGAATATTGCACATTGCCTATATTGGCGGTAACTTTAAATAGTGGATAATTGGTTGCAAAATCCGAAAGTAACATAGAGCGGTAACCATCGCCAATAAATATTTTATCTTGCCCTAATGTAAAATTAACGTACTTATTGGGGCTGTATGATATGATTGCGGTTGCGTAAGAGTAATCGATGTTTTTATTGGTGTTATTTGCGTAAGAGTTTGATAAGCCTTGCCCCGGAACAACTTTATTGCTTTCTACATAGTTTTTTAAATATTGAGGAAATTTAGCTTGGTTTTCGTAAGCACTGGTATAAAAAGAGAATTTTTTACCTATTGTGCCTCCAAATTGGAAGGCTTTACTATCCTGCCAAGTGGTTTTGTTGGTTGCAAATTCTCGGCCTATAGAATAATCGGGTAAAAAATCTCCATAAAAAGTAAAATCTTTATTGCTTACTTGTATAAGGTGTTGGGTACGTACCACACGGCGTATCCACGATCGTTTACGGGTTTCGGCACCTATATTATAAAAAGAATCGAGCGGTGCTTTTAATAATGAATCATCGGCAAAATAGGGTTTTAACGACGAGTGAAACCTTGTTTTTGGGTCGTAAACGTATTTATCAAATTTTTGATAAAACTGAAACGAATAAGGTTGGTAAACATTGGGTGTTTGTGCGTTTGCGCTTAACGAAGCTGCAATAAATATAAAAAGGAGGTATTTTTTTATCATTTTTTTTAATTGAGGGTTACCAATTTTCGGTCTAATTCTTCGTAAACCGAATTATTACTTTTATACTCGGGTACTATGTTTTTCATTTTGCGTACTACGGCTACATCTTCATATAAATTAGCCAGTTGTATTAGTTTATCAATGTCTTTAGAAACTTCATTAAAGCAGTAATCACGTACTTTGGCAATCATTATTTTTGTGTGATGGGTGGGTATAGTGTTTTCTAAATCGTTTAACAGTTCTTCGTATAGTTTTTCGCCTGGGCGTAATCCTGTAAATTCAATGGCAATATCTTGTTCGGGTACAAGACCCGATAGTTTAATCATTTTTTTGGCGAGTTCAACAATTCTAACAGATTTCCCCATATCAAAAATAAATATTTCGCCACCCTTGCCCATTGCCCCAGCTTCTAATACCAGTCGGCAGGCTTCGGGTATGGTCATAAAAAAACGTGTAATTTCGGAGTGGGTAACGGTAATAGGGCCACCTTTTTGAATTTGTGCTTTAAAGCGTGGTATTACCGAACCATTGGAACCTAATACATTGCCAAATCGGGTGGTGATAAATTTGGTTTTGGCCTTGGCCGAATGGTTTAAATGGCTTAATCCGTTTTCGTAAATCACATCGCTTTTTTCGAACGATTCGTATAACGATTGTACATATATTTCGGCAATACGCTTTGATGCCCCCATTACATTGGTGGGATTAACGGCTTTATCGGTACTTACCATCACAAATTTTCGCACCAAAAACTTTACAGATAAATCGGCAATTACTTTGGTGCCCAATACATTGGTACGGATGGCTTCGGATGGATTGTTTTCCATCATAGGCACATGCTTGTATGCTGCTGCGTGATATACAAAATGAGGTTTAAAGGTATCAAACAGTATTTTCATTCTTTCGTAGTTTCTTACATCGCCTATAAATACGGTAAAATTGTTTTCGGTATTTAGGTCGTATAATTCGAGTTGTAACTCGTGTAAGGCACTTTCGGCTACATCGCTTAAAATGATAAGTTGTGGCTTGTATTTTACAAGTTGATGCACTATTTCCCTTCCAATAGAGCCCGCTGCACCTGTAACGAGTACCCTTGTGCCGTGTATTTGCGCTTCAATAGATTTTTCGTCTATTTGTATGGCTTGCCTCTCTAGCAGGTCTTCGATATTTATATTTTGTATTTGTGTAGCTTTAAAGTGGCCGTTTACCCAATTACTTAAAGGGGGTACGTTAAGCACTTTAACGCCATGGTCGAGGCATATATCAACAATTTTATTTTTTAATTCTACAGCTAAATTGGGTGTAGCCAATACTAAATCGTGTACCCTTTCGGTTTCGATAATTTTAATCAAATCAGAGGAGTGAAAAATTTTAACACTATCTACTACTTTGCCTGTTTTTCGTTCGTCGTCATCTACAAATGCAATTACATTCATGTTCACATCTGAATCGTGATCTAAGGTTCGTTTGGTGGTTATACCTGTTTCACCAGCACCGTATATAATTACTTTACGTTTATCGATTTTTAAATTTTTAACGTACATAAAAAAATATTTTACCAGTATCCTATACGTTATAAGTAGTAAAAACGAACATAAACCATTGATTACTAAAATCATGGTAGGTATTAATTGGGTTTTGTAAAATCCTAATAAATATAAATTGGCTAAAAATAAAAAGCCGTTACTTATAATTATTGAAAACAATATCCGAAACGAATCTTGCGAGGATGTGTAACGTACAATACCAGCATACGTTTTAACATTAAAAAATACCAAGGAATTGATAACCGTAAGTATAAAAAGATTGCGGTTAAGTTCTTGAAAATTAATATCATTGATATCGAAATTCGACTTTATAAAATAGGCCAATAACAATGATGAGATGCTTATAAAAAGGTCGATAGAAAAAATTATCCATCGAGGCAGTATGTTAATTTTACTGAACATATTTAATAAGGTATAGTGCCACAAATATAAATAAATATATT
>JAAFJW010000130.1 GCA_013298995.1 Sphingobacteriales bacterium
TACTATAAAGTTAACAACAAGAAACTAGCTTAAACTAACCAATTTTATCAAAAAAGTCCTAATCAGCCCTGATTGGGACTTTTTTTGCGCTATCTATTTTTACGCAACGATGTATTAACCTAAGTTTGATTATTAAAATAATAGTATAATTTTTTGTAAATCAATGCTGTTTGCGGTTTAAAAGCGTTAACGATGATGGTGGCCTGCCTGCGCAGGCAGATATTCTTTTCCCCTTAGCCCAATTTCCCCTTTTGTGGGCTAGGGCAGGGTAAACGCCAAGCGTGTTACCAGCCTGCGCAGGCAAGTAACGCCCAAATCATCATTAAAAATATAAAAAAATGGATTAATAATCGAGCTCAGGTTAGAATGCCTGCCTGTCAAGCAGGAGGTTGCGGGTTCGAGTCCCGTCCATTCCGCAAAAAGCCTTTTAGTGAAAACTAAAAGGCTTTTTTAGTTTTTAGCCTATTTTATCCCAAAATCACCTAGGAGAAAAATCGTTGTGCTTGATTAAATCGTACTTTAAAAAATAGCTTTACGGTTTATTGCGACAAAGTTTTTTAGGTAGCCTTGGTTGTTTTTGGTTAGTGTTAAAGTAGCTTAGCTTTAGCGCAACTAGATAAGGATAAAGCTAATAGGTGTTGTTTTTAATTGTTTTGCTGTTAAGTGCAATTAATGTTTTTTTTATTCCAATTACTTTTATGCACAAACCTTATAGCCTCAGTTTGATTTATACCTGCAAATTTTTACAACGTTGTTGGCGGTATTTATAAAAATTTCTAATTCTAAGCAATTAACGTAACAATAGTTTTACAATAAAAATGCGAGGTTAAAGATATGTTTACGGTATTATTGTATAACTATTTATTTTTTAACTTTTTAAACCAAATTATTATGAAAAAATTTTTATTATTATGCAGCATTGTAATATGCTGTATAGGTGCTTTTGCGCAAATTAAAAACCCTCATCCTTTAGCAATAGTTTTAAATTTAAGACCTGAATCCGATACCGTAGTTTCAGGTAAAGTGATAATGATTACTAGTAGATTTACAAACAATGCTGAAGGACTTATATGGGACAAAATACTCGACCCGTATATTAAATCATCCAATAGCCCAAATGCTTATTTAGAAGCTACAGTACAGAGTTCGCCTATAGCTGAGTTTTATAATATTATACCATATACTAAATTTTATATAAGGACTTTTAGTAATGAAACACATCCAGTTAATTTATATTTTGAAGTATCAATGCGAGATGCTAAAACAGGTTTACCAGTTAAAGAGTTTTTTAATATGACAGTAAACCCTGGCTCTTACAAAAATGTAAAAAAATGTATCACTTTTACTAGAAATAATTGCCCAGCGGGGCAACAAGGTACTACGGGCAGTTACTGTGTAAGCGAAAACACGTATTCTTCAACCATATCACAGGAAGATGCCGATGAACAAGCGCAAGCCGATATTGATGCCACTACCAGCCAAGCTTTAGCCAATCAGATTTTACAGTGTAAATCTGTTTATAGCAATGTGGCTATTAGCAACAGTTTTACCCGAAACAATTGTACTGGAGGCAGTGTTGGTTCGGCGGTGATTTATACGGTAGCGGCGGGTAAATACACCTCCATTATATCGCAAGCAGATGCCAACGCCAAAGCACAAGCCGAAATTACAGCCAATGGACAAGCAAATGCAAATAATTTGGGTGTGTGTACTTTTTTTAATGGTACACTTTCGGTTAATTTTACCAAAAACAACTGCCCCGCAGCCCAAGTGGGCTCGGTAGTGCCTTATACCGTACCAGCCAATAAATATAGCTCTATTATATCTTTGGCAGATGCAAACAGTAAAGCGCAAGCTGAAGCAAATGCGAATGGGCAGGGGAATGCGAATAGTGTGGGGGGGTGTAGTGCGCCTATTTTTTATAATATGGCTATGAGCACTACTTTTACTAAAAATAATTGCGCAAGCGATTTAGAAGGTACGGCAGTAACTTACACAGTACCAGCAAATAAATACAGTTCTACTATTTCGCAAGCCGATGCTAAAGGAAAAGCGCTTGCTGAAATTGCCGCTAATGGGCAAGCCAATGCTAACAATTTGGGGACGTGTGTACCAGCGGTATTAAATGGCCCAACTTTCACAATAAGTGGCGGTTGCACAACATCAATCGATGGTACAACAGTAACGGGGGCTCAATATCAATTAATAGTTACTGGTTTATCAAGTGGTCAAACTATAGAAATACCTGCTGCTTCGCATTTGTATGTTAGATCGTCTGTTGGCGGCAGGTTAGTAGCCACTTTTTTTATGACAGGTGGTATTATAAATAATTTAGTTACTGTATTGGTTAAACAAAATGGAAATATTGTTTTAACTAAAGATTTACCAGTTACTTTACCTACTGGAACAAATTGTCCGTAATTTTAAATAAGTTCTTTTTCTAGTATATAAAACAAAAACCCTTGCTTGGCTTAACAAGCAAGGGTTTTTGTTTGAAGAAATATTAATATGCCATTACTTATCCCACCATACTGGGGAATAAATATTAGTAATAATCGTAGCATTTGGATTGTATAATCTTTCATCAGACGATGAAGGCAACCTCAATGGGATTTGTGCTTTAATTCCATTTGCATTAGGCGTTAAAACAGGAAATCCAGTTCTTCTAAAATCGTTATACGGTTCTATTTGAGTAAATAAAGCAATATATTTTTGTTTAATAATTTTTTCTAATGTTATGGTTAATGCAGTCTCGGATGCGTTATTTAAAATAAAAGTTGCGCTAGCGTCTACACCCGTCACTTTTTTTACAGAGGCTTTTACGGCTTCATTAAAAGCATTTGCAGCCAATAATGGTTGGCTTAATCTAAGTTGTGCTTCTGCTTCGATAAATTTAGCTTCTGAATAAGTTACCAATGGTAGTGAATTTGCATTTAATGCAATACCTTCACCTATATCCGAAGTTGTATTAACATCAGAATCAGCAGCGGTACCACTATAATTGCCGCTATCATCTTTTTTAGCATAAAAGGGTAGTCTAGAATCATTTGACAAAACAAGAAAATCTATTAGATTTTTACCCATTTTAATATATCCAGGCCGTCCACTAACAAATGCCGACCATTGATTTAGACTAGTAGCACTATCGAAAAACTTTGCCATCATATCTGAGGATCCGTCGGGGGTGAACACTGCAGAATTTAATGCCAATAATGATTTTGTTGCACTGCCAGTTGGATCAATTTGACTAAGTCGGTTACTGTATCTGGCTTTTAATATGTAAGCAGTAGCTTTCCATTTGGTAACATCCCCACCAAAAATAATATCATCGGAAGCTGGAATGTTTTTATTTGCCGTAACTGGTTGACTTAAATTAGCTATTGCATCGTCTAACAGATTAGGCAAAACATTTCTATATATGTCTTCTTGCGTATCATATTTTGGTTTAAAATTTTGCTCCAAGCCTTTAAATGCATCAGAATAAGGCACATCACCCCATAAATCAGATGAAAGGGAAAGATTCATTGCTGTTAATATTTTGGCAATACCAGAATAGTAGGGGTTACCAACTCCATATTTATCAGTTAGTACTTTTGTATTTACCAATGTTCCTTGATAAATTATAGTCCATTCGTTTACAAACGTATTATCATTAAGATCATATTTTGCATAATCTATAAGCTGACCATCAATACCAGCTATTTGCTGCGTAAAAAGAGCAGATACTCTAGCTAATGAGCCTGTATAATTTGCAAATGTTGCCACTTCAGTGCTACTAAGTAGCAATGCTGGCGATGTTTTTGTCGGATTATTTGGACTAATACCATATTCATCCAATTTTTTTTGACATGAGGTTAATATCCCAGTACAAAAAACTATTATTAAAATCTTTTTCATATAATTTAAATTAAAATCCTACAGAAACACCAAATAAATAAGACTTAGTACCTGGGTTGTTAAAATAATCTATTCCATTAATATTGGAATCTGCGCCAGTTAAACTAGTCTCAGGATCTACACCTTTATAGTTAGTTATAAGAACCAAATTTCTACCTGTTACAGATAAATCAATATAATTTATAAAATTGCTTAACTGTTTTAATTTTAGTCGATAGCTAAGTGAAATATCACGAATTCTAAACCAATTTACATTCTCAACAAATTGTTCAGCTGCACCTCCCGAATCGCCAATATAGTTTTGAAAATAATTTAGTGCACTTACTGGTTTAGTATTTGTTGAACCATCAGCAAGCACTCCAGGTATTACATAGGTTCTATCTCTATCGGCGGATTCTTGTGTACGCCCTAAACGGTTTAACCTAGCATAGGTTCCATTGTAAATATCTCCACCGCGTCTAATATCAATGAGTGCTGTTAAACTTATCGCTTTATAAGCAAAAGTGTTTCTAATACCACCCAACCAGTCGGGATTAGGGTCACCGGCATTACCTGTTGATTCTTGCTTGGTTGGTAAACCATTAGCTCCTATTAATAAATTACCGCTTGCGTCTTTATTCCATAAAGTACCGTAAAATGCCCCTAATGGCTGCCCCACAATAGCATAAGAACCTATTTCAGTAAAGGCACTCTCAAGACTTAATTCTTTAACCCCATCGGCTAGTTTCAATACTTTACTTTTGTTTTTAGCCCAAGTGATATTTAAGTCCCAATTAAAATCTTTACTTTTTAAAATTCTACCCCCCAATTCTACCTCAATACCCCTATTCTCTAATTCTCCAGAATTAGAATAAATACTTGTAAAACCAGAAGAAGGTGCCAAAGGCCTAAGAATTAAAATATCGGAGGTAACTTGTTTGTAAGCAGTAAAGTCTAAATTTATCCTATTATTTAAAAATTTTGTATTTAATCCAATTTCATTGCCCGTAACTCTTTCTGGTTTAAGCGCACTATTGCCTAGTCCTGCGCTGTAACTTGAGCCATTAATACCACCGTAAGGAAATGTTAGCCCATCGGTTGCTCCATCGGTTAATGATGGTTTTGCAAAATAGGTTAATGTATTGTATGGTGTTGGAGATATGCCAGCTTGAGAATAAGCATACCTAAGTTTACCAAAGGAAAGCCATTGTGCCTCTTTTGTTAACTCCGAAAAAACCCACGAGAGCGTTGAAGATGGATAAAAGAAGTTATTTTTAGCAGTACCAAAAGTTGAAGCCCATTCGTTTCTGCCTGTAAAAGAAAGGTAAAGCATGTTTTTAAATGAGAAATCAGCTTGCCCGAATACTGCCATTGTATATTTTCTTAAACCATAACTAGACGCATAAAGGTCAGATGCATTTGATAAATCATAAAAATATGGCACAGAAAGTTTTTGCCCTCTAGCAAAATTTTGTTGAAAATTAGAGGTAGTAATATTATGACCAACCATGTAACTAAAATCAAAATCCGTACTAAATTTAGTTTCCCCTGATATAATTAAATCAGAATAAATATCCCTATTTGTGATATTATCAAGATTAACTTGCCCAGCTCCGTCATTATTATCGTTACCAAAAGACGATACGGCGTAAATTTGCTTTCTTGAATCTGAATATGCGTCTACACCAACCCTATAAGTAACGTTCAACCATTTTTTGTTCAAATAGCTTAAATATACATTACCTGAAACTCTATTAACATTATCGGTAAATGGATTTTCATTTGCAGTAAAGTAAGGATTATCGTAGCCTCTAAAATAAGTCCGTTGTAAATCATTATCAAATTTAGTGATTCTGAGATCATATTGTGCGGGTGCTCGTAATAACCCTAACATAATACCCCCAAGATTACTTCCATTTTGAGATTTAATCCCGCGAGAGTTTACGTAACTTACAGTACCACCTACTTTTAAATAGTCTTTTAAAAAAGCATCTGTTGTCATCCTTACGGATGTTCTTTTAAACGAGGTATTGGGTATAACTCCAGTTTGATTAGTGTTGCCAACAGAGAACCTAAAGCTAACTTTATCGCTACCTCCATCAAGTGATAAATTCATATCGTGTGAATAAGCCGTTTTAAAGAAATTTCCAGGATTATCAAATGAACTCAAACCCGGTGTTGTAGCTATTTTTGGCCCCCAACTAGAAGATGATCCCCCTGATACATCATCATCTGTATTATATAAGTTATCTGGCCCTGCATTGGCTGTGTTCAGCACACCACCTGTACCCTGTGCATACTCGCTCTGTAATTTGGGTAATTGACTTACGTTAGAAACCTCCGTTCTATAGCTTAATTTTACGCCTAGTTGCTTATTTAAGCCGCCTCTTTTTGTGGTGTACATAATCGCACCATTACCACCCCTTGCACCATAAAGTGCTGCTGCTGCTGGTCCTTTAAGTATAGTTACCGATTCAATATCTTCTGGATTAAGATCAATGGCTCGATTAGTATTATTTACACCCGTTAAATTAGGGTTAAATGGATAATCTCTTGAGACAGTTGTAGTGGTTGAATTATCAACAGGAACACCATCAATTACTATTAAAGGTTGCACTTCACCAGAAAAAGTAGAAGCGGCTCTCAAAACAACTTTACTTGAAGCACCTGGAGTTCCAGCTGAACTCGTAACCACAACACCTGCTGCTTTCGCTGCTAATCCTTGTATTACATTCGCTTCACCAGATCTTACTAAATCATCGCCACTTACTTTTGATACAGCGTAACCCAAAGATCGTGATTTCTTCGATATACCCAACGCCGTAACCACCACTTCGCCTAACTGGGTTTTATCGTCCAATAAAACCACGCTAACTGTATTGGTTGCGCTTACCTTTACTTCTTGCGTGGTACTGCCAATAAATGAGATTACCAAAACTGCATTATCACCCGGTACTTTTAGGCTAAATTTACCGTTTGCATCGGTTTGTGTACCAAAAGTGGTACCTTTTACTTTTACGCTTGCGCCCGGTATGGGCAAGCCGTCATCTTTTGCTGTTACTATCCCAGTAACCGTTTTTTCTTGTGCCCACGCCATGGTGGTTAGTAGCATAAGCATGAAAAAACTTT
>JAAFJW010000131.1 GCA_013298995.1 Sphingobacteriales bacterium
CATCGCACCTAACCAAAATAAACGGAAATGGGCATTTAAACGAAATTACTTTGGTTGATAAAACCAAAACCGAAACCACTATGGAAACCGATTACCTAATTCCATTATTTGGCCTTAGCCCTAAACTGGGGCCAATTGGCGAGTGGGGTTTAAATATCGAAAAATCGGCCATAGCCGTAAACACCGAAGATTACAGTACCAACGTAGAGCGTATTTATGCCATAGGCGATATTAACACCTATACCAATAAATTAAAATTAATTTTGTGTGGTTTCCACGAAGCCGCTTTAATGTGCCATAGTGCCTTTAAATACGTTTACCCCGACCAAAAACTTTCTTTTAAATACACCACCGTTTACGGCGTTAATGGCTTTTAAAATATGATAAATATAACCGTAATAGACAGGGACGATAGCAGTGCCGTTATAGAAGTACCTACCGATATTAACCTTAACCTAATGGAAGTGTTAAAGGCTTACGAGTACGATGTACTGGCAACTTGTGGTGGCCTTGCCCTTTGTGCAACTTGCCACGTACAAGTTTTAGAAGGCTTTGATAAACTTCCCGAAGCCCAAGATGCCGAGCTAGATATGTTGGACACCTTGCCTGATGCCGCAAGCGATAGTAGGCTGGCTTGCCAGCTAAAGGTAAACGAAAACTTGGCCGATATTACAATTAAAATAAGAGGAGCACTACAGTAAAAGGTTATTTTATAGTTTATTAGCCTAACTTACGGTAGTTAAAATCCATTTCATTTAGAATAATAAATATGATTTGACCTTACCTTGCCATCCGATAGGCAAGGTAACCCGCTTTGCATTACCTGCCAGCCAACTGGAAAGCGGGTTGTTACAATTGTTAAATAAAATACAGTTGAAATTAACTGTATTTTATTATTCTAAAAAATTATAATTTTTAAAACTAGCTATATCCAAAATTTTATTTTTTTGGGTGTACCCCGATGATAGGATGTGCTGCATACTAAAATTGGGTTGGTGTTATCTTCCATACGGGTTCATTTTGCCAGTTAAGTTTTAATCCTAAGGCATTAGCGTCCACATTAAGAAAATGTGCTGCATTATCCTCATCTTCTATTTGTAAACCCCGTTGCTTTAATTGCTCAATTTGTAAACTTATGGGTAAGGTTGTTTTTTCGAACATAAAAGTATAGGCCAATGTCGTTTACTTAAAGGAATTTCTAAATTCTTTTATACACCATATTGTACAATTTTTTAGGTTTGTGATTACGGGGATTTTTTCTGTCTAATCTTATGATTTCTCTTGTTTTGTAAACTATTTCATCAAAGGCTTCCATTGCTTTTTTGAAATTTCTTTTAATAAAAATTGGTATTAATATGCTTTGGAGCATAGAAAGCGCATTTGTTCTATTTATCTTTTGGCTGTGTTTACGGTCTTTATCAGCCTTGTATTCGGCAATTACTTTTTCTTCTATAGGGTGTGCGTATGCGGCACATAAAGTCATTGAAAGTATTTTGGCGTGAAAGTCTTGTTTTATCGCTATTGCTTTCTTCCCAGAAAAATTTTCCAATTCAACCCTGTTTTTCAGTAGTTTATAACTCTCTTCGTGATTCCATCTAAAATGATAGAGTTCACCGAAGCCTTCCGTTTTATATTTTATTGGGTCTAAAAGCGAGGTACATAAAATCTCTGTTTCACTATCCTCTAATATAACCTTTATCAACCTACATTGGATAGGTTTTGTGATAACATCTTTATAATCAGAAATTTTTCGTAATCTTTTTTAGGTAGGTTAAATTCTACTATTTTTTCATCTTCATCACTCTTGTAAAACTCATTTACCTCTGTCCACCAATCATCTTTCATTCTTACACAAAATTCTACCCCTTTTGCTTGCAATAAATATAAAAGCCAAATACACGGATAACCACGGTCTAAAAGCAATAAATCGCCTTTTTTTACTTTATCTAAATGCTTTACCAATAAATCTCGTTCGCTCGAAGCATATTTATCTATTTGGGCATCAATGGTTACATAGTTAAGCGCATCATACAGGGTGGAACATAAGGCTAAAGAACGCAGGCTATCTGCTTTAGGGCCAAATTTGTGTTGCCCAAACTCTTCAACAACGGTCGGATGGTTTGGTAAAACTAATCGACTGCCATCGCATGACAATAACCTATGCCCAAGCCATTTATCGTATGATGCAGTTTCATAAAATGTATCTACCGCTATTTGGTTTAGACGTATAAAAGCATATGGGTCTAATAATTGTCTTGCTTTAGAAAATGCCCCTTTGGTAACGTGTCTAATGTTAAAATCTGAATCTGTAACCTCCTTAAAAAAATTATCAAGCTCTCGTTGTATGGAGGTTTTAAAGTTCATGATAATAAAAATCAAATTTTTGAGATTTAATTTACGGTTTCGAGATACCCCTTCAAGGTCGCTTTTTCTGCAACTACCTTTAAACTCTTGACTTTCAAGCTCATATTCGATATTTTCAGTTACGGTTTTTCTATAATCTCTGTTTTTTGACGTATAATGGTTACCCCCTATATACTACTTAAAAATACAATAAAAATCTCGAATAAAAAAAATACTTGATTAAAAAATCAACTACTTTTGCTTAAAAAAACGACATTGTTTCACAATGTATTCAGAGTAACAACTGTTTCAGATTTTTTTTTAGAAAACGGAAAAATTAGAGATACAAAGTATATCAAAAACCCACCTAAAGAAATTATAATAAAAAATGGTGTTTATGGAAGAGCAAACTCACCCAAATCTACCATTTTCTATTGTGCTTTTGAACCAGGAGTTGCTGTTTTGGAAACTAAACCAAAAGTTGGGCAAAGAATAATAATAGCACAATGGCATAATGACAATGCGAAAGACTTTATTTCCTATCCAATTACAAACAATAAGACAATTGACAATGAAAGCCTAAAATCTGCAACAAATGCGTTTCAGAAAAGAATGGAATATAATCACCCACTTTTTGCTGAGATTTTAGATTTGTATTTGGACTTTTTAAGTTCGGAATTTGTAAAAGATATTAAAGTAACAAATCCCAAAAAATATGAGTATTTGTTTAGTGCATATTTCGCAGACAAAATTTTGGACAATTCTTTTGAACCTGTTCAGCACCCAACTGAACCAATCAAACATTACGACTGTATAATTTATCCGTCAATTGCAATAAATCACAAATCAGAAAACTTGGCAATTTTACCACAATCATTAAACAAATTACGACCTTTTCAACTTGAAGACTGTGTTGTTGTGGAGACTATGTATGACAATCCTGACCTAGAAGATGATAAATTACCAATTTTAAGACAAGTGTTAAGAACAGCAACAAAATTTAACGGAGATAAAATAATTTGGGACGATGGCGAAGAATAAGAACGAACCGCTAACATGGGTTTGGTAAAAGTGGGGCTTTTGTACTAACATGAACATTTGTACTTTCTAAACCCCACCTTCGCCAAGCCCAAAACCGATATTACCATTTAGTTTAAAAACTATCCAAATAAGTAGCATTTAACCAAAATATAAGTGGAAATAAGTACAAGAAAATACTCAGAACCTACGGATAAATTAAAGAAAATTTAAACGGCACTAAACATCAAAAGTAAACCATCTTGGAGTCAAAAAACTATAATTGCTAAAATCTGTTTAATCAAACCAACATCAAAAAAAAATGCTTATTTAAAAAAAAGCAAGGCATAGCTAGTAAACTACGAGGGTTAAATACCAATAAAATATTTTTATAACACAAAAAAAAAGCAGCAACCAATTGCTTAGTCCCTGCTTTTTGTAAAAAAATATTATCAATAAATTTATCGTAAACTAAAACTACCTTTACCCAAGTCGCTATTATCTGCGTAAAGCAAAACAGTATAATTACCAGGGATAAATGCGGCTTTGTTTACCCAATCTAATGTATAGTTTTTCGCATCGCCAGTATAATCAATAGCCGTTTTATAGGTATATTGTAACTCTTGGCCATTAGAGGTAAATGTACCGTTTTCGCCTGTTATTAAATTACCAGCAGGGTCTAGCAGGCGCACATACAAATCATGCATCCCTTTTTCGGCAAGCGGATTGGCAGGTATCGAAAAACTTATTTTAAGTTTTTTGGCCGTTGATGCTTTATCTACATCCACCTCTCTACCGCTATTTTTAATTTTTAAGGGAGCTACACTTATACCTACACCTTTAAGTGCCGAACCTGCTTTTACACGGGTGTTTAAAGAATCGTTTTTACGCGAAAGTTCTTGCGCTTGTTTAGATACCGAGCTCACTGTTGTTTTTAAACTATCTCTTTCTACCGTTAAAATAGCATTTTGTTGCTGTAAGGCTTCTATATCAGAGGTATATTGTGTAACGGAGTTGCGCAAAACCTGTAATTCGCTACGTGTTTTTGCTAATTGGCTTCGGGTAAGCGAGCCATTGGCAAGTGCTTGTTTAAGCTCGGTAATTTTGGTTTTTAATTGCTCGTCTTTACTATTTAGTTCTTCGGTAGTTTTGGTATTGGCACTATTGGCCTGCTCCAGTTCGGTTTCTAGTTTTTCGAGTTCGGTTTGTAATGCGGTGCGCTCATCTGTTACGGTTACTATGCGTTCCTCTGTTTTGTTTTTCTGTAAAAACAAATAAATGCTAGTACCCATTAAAGCTATTATTACTGCAATTAAAAAATAAATTTTGTTGTTATCGTTTCTTTTCTGCGCTTGATTTTCCATGTGTTTTGTATTTAGTTTATTATTCGATTTTATTGTTTATACTATTTTATTTAGTAAGCAAATTTTTGGATGCTGTAATATTATAAATTTATTATGGCTGTTCATAACAATTGTATAACATTTATAAAACAATAATATTGTATCCCTATTGTTGTTTATAATTTAAAAGATTGCTCAATGGTAACAAAATTGTTACACAAAACAAAATAAATATTAGACCTAGGTGTTACAAGCGAATGTGTACTTTTACTCGCAATTTACAATAGCGATACAATTTAATGAAACTCCAATTTTTTATCCCACTTACCTTAGCCACATTTTTTTCATTTTTTGTTTCATTGGCACAAGATAGCCTTTCACTCAAAAGAGAATTTAGGGGAGTATGGGTGGCCACAGTTGCCAATATCGATTGGCCCAGCAGGCAGGGTTTATCTACCCAACAGCAAAAAAACGAATTGATAAAACTTTTAAATACGCATCAAAAACAAGGTATTAACGCCATTATGTTTCAAGTGCGCCCAGCAGCCGATGCCTTTTACCCCAATTGTGATGAACCTTGGTCGCAATACCTAACAGGTACACAGGGGCAATGCCCCATGCCTTTTTACGACCCCTTGCAATTTGCAATTACCGAATGCCATAAACGTAATATCGAGTTTCATGCTTGGTTTAACCCTTACCGAGCCTCATTTGATGGTAATGATGCAAAAATTACGGCCAATCATATTACCAAACTTAAACCCGATTGGTTTTTTATGTACGAAGGTAAAAAATTATTTAACCCAGGCCTGCCCGAAGTAAGGGCCTATATTTTAAAAATAATATTAAATGTAGTAGATAACTACGATATAGATGGGGTACATTTCGACGATTACTTTTATCCTTACATTATAAAAGGCCAAACATTAAAAGATACCGAAACATTTATTTTGTATAACAATGGCATAGCAGATATTAAAGATTGGCGTAGGCAAAATGTAGATACATTGATACATAGCTTAAACGATAGCATACATGCGCATAAAAATTATGTAAAATTTGGCGTAAGCCCTTTTGGTATTTGGAAAAACAAAGCGCAAGACCCCGAAGGCTCAGATACCCGTGGTGGCAATTCGTATTATGAAATATATGCCGACTCGCGAAAATGGATTAAAAATGGCTGGGTTGATTATTTAAACCCGCAGTTATACTGGTCGTTTACAACCAAAGCCGCACCTTTTGCCAACCTTGCCAATTGGTGGGGCAATAATACCTACGGCCGAAACATGTACATAGGCCATGGTGCTTACCGTATAGCCAGCAAAGATGCCAGCTGGCATAATGCAACGCAACTGGGCAAGCAAATTGCGTACATTAGGCAAAACGAAAACATACACGGTAGTGTTTTTTTTAGTTCGAAATCATTAACCAAAAACCCATTTGGTATTTCCGATACGCTGAGCAATAATTACTATAAATACCCAGCATTACCTCCTTTAATGCCTTGGCTCGACTCTATACCGCCTTACGCTCCCAATAATTTACAGGCTACATTTACCCCTCAAGGCACACTTTTAACTTGGCTACCGCCCCCATTAGCGGCCGATAAACAAGCTACTTATGGTTACGTGGTTTACCGCTTTGCCAACGATGAAATGGTAGATTTAGATTATAATGAAAACATAAAAGCCATATTTTATAGCCCAACTTTAAGTTGGTTAGATGTAAGTGCCAATCCAAAGGAGAAATATAAATACGTGGTTACAGCCTTGGATAGGCTAAAAAACGAAAGTAAAGCATCCAATATCGTTTTCTTTTGAGCCAGAAATGGGTAGGTTAAATATTTTCTATGCAAACTCCAAAAGCATAGTCAGATGGTAATTCATTATGCTTTTAACCCTAGCTCGATTAATGGAACATTGTTAATTATTTTGTGATGATAATTTGGGCGTTTTAACACGCTTGGAGTTTACCCTGACAAAGGAAGCGCAGGCAGGCCGCTACCGCAGATAACGCCATAAATGCTTAAATAACAACAATATACTAAAATTAAACTAATACTTAACCATCGAACTCGGGTTAATTTGGTTACAAAAAACTACCCCTTAGGCTTGTAAACCTAAGGGGTAGCTTTTTGTTTTTTATGAATTTACTATTTTATTCTTTCACAAATTTGCTTACAGCAATAGTGTTATTACTTTTTTTGCTTTCTAGTTTAATAATATAGCTACCTGTACTCAAATTGCTTAGGTTGGCTTTGTAATTGTTTGTTTTTACGTT
>JAAFJW010000132.1 GCA_013298995.1 Sphingobacteriales bacterium
TTTTAGAATAATTTTTATGATTAAAGAAGCAAGAGTGCCTATTATTAATGCCAATGCTTGTGGTATTGATGTAGGGTCGAGGGCGCATTATGTAGCCGTAGGACAAGGTAGCGAGGCGGTAAAAAGCTTTGGAGTTTACACCAAAGACCATTTTACAACCTCCACGAATGTATCGTTCTAAAATCAATTCCGTGTTTCTATCCTAAGGCTCGGTAGCTGCTCTTTTCTAATAAATACTCGGCTATGATGGCCTCTTTTTTCTCTAAGCTAATTTCTAATTTGTCTATTTTTTACACTTTTTTGTGTAAACCTATTTCAGGACGAGACACAAATATTAAGCCAGTACATTGTTACAAAACTTAGTACAAATTTCTTTTTTTAGCTTTTAAATTTTTACTTTGTAGCATGTACAATATCTTAAAATTTTTTCTTTTTAAATTCGACCCCGAAAAAATCCATCACTTTGTTACCTATTGGCTAAAAAAAACACATAAAATTACGCCCATTAAAAATGTTATCAAAAGCATTTACACCTTAGAACACAAAAAGCTAGAACGAACCATATTTGGCCTACATTTTAAAAACCCCGTAGGCTTGGCTGCGGGGTTTGATAAAAATGGCGATTATATCGAAGAATTTGCCAATTTTGGTTTTGGCTTTATCGAAGTAGGTACAGTAACCCCTTTGCCACAAGCGGGCAACGATAAACCACGCATGTTTAGGCTTAAAGCCGATAATGCCCTTATTAACCGTATGGGATTTAATAACGATGGTGTACAAGCCTTGGCACAAAAACTGGCAACAGTAAAACGAAACGGGCTAATAATAGGTGGCAACATTGGCAAAAATAAAAACACCCCCAACCACGATGCCGTAAACGATTATGTAATATGTTTTGAGGCCTTATTTAATGTGGTAGATTATTTTGTAGTAAATGTAAGCTCGCCCAATACACCCAATTTAAGGGCTTTGCAAGAAAAAGAACCGCTAAAACACATCCTGCATACACTCCAAAATCTAAATAATAAAAACAATATATCACGCCCTATACTTTTAAAAATAGCTCCCGATTTAAGCCCCCAGCAATTAGATGATATTGTAGAGATAGTACAAGAAACCAAAATTGCTGGCGTAATTGCCACCAATACCACTATTTCGAGAGAGGGTTTACTATCCCTACAAGCCTTGCAAAGCCAAATGGGTGGCCTAAGCGGTAAGCCTTTGCATCAAAAATCAACGGATGTAATACGTTACTTGGCGCAAAAATCCGAGCAATCGTTCCCCATTATTGGCGTAGGAGGCATTCATAGTGGCGATGATGCGATTGAAAAATTACAAGCTGGCGCATCTTTAATTCAAGTTTATACTGGTTTTGTTTACGATGGGCCTGGTTTAGTAAAACGGATTTTAAAAGCAATTTTAAAAGTGTATTAAACGGTTTGTAGATTTTTTTATTGGTTATTTTAAAATGACGAAAACTTATATTGCCGAAATTAAAAAACCCTTATTCTATCTGATTGGAGCTGTGACATTAAGTTTAATACTTACAGTTATTGTAGGGGGACTTATTGGTTTAGGTGTTTTTCTTGTACTGAACTTATTATCTTTAATATATCAACTTCGGACATTTAGACCTAAAAAACTGGTATTCGAGTTTAATAATAAATCTATTACCCTTACTAATACTAATTTGCTAGGCTCAGAATCACAAGACCTTTATAAAGCTAGCGACTTATATTTTACCTATAGAAAAAGAACAGTTTCTAGGTTTCAAGGCTACCGAGATGTGTGTATAATTGATAATAAAATAAAAACTATAGTTGTATTAACTCCAGACCAGAACGGATGGACGGATGAGGAAATTAGGAAAATAGCAAGTGACTTAATTAAGATAGGAACCAAACGAATTACAGAAAAATATAGCGACATAGAGGTTACTATAGTTGAACCCTCTGACTAGTAAAATAGAAAAAACCGCTTACAACATAGGCTTTGTAAAATGGCGGGTGAAGTTTCTCCTGAAAATTTTCTACATTTAACCAAGTTTTGTGCCTGTAGATAATAAATTGTTTTTTATCCGCCATCTTCGTAGATTCTCAAATCGTTAGGCGTAGTTTTAAGAAATACCGTACGAACTGGAAACCTACTAAAAAATCGCTATTTTTGCGTAAATTATACGCTTTAAAATCGTAAATAACATTGATTTACAGCAAATTATAATTTAATCATCGTAACTCAGGTTAATAGAAACCACAATATGGGCAATGTTATAAACTTAATAGTTGAATTTTAAAGCCATTTTTACCAATGGCTTCCAAACCGATGCTTTCGTTTAGAGCGAAGGCTTCCTTTAATAAACCTTAACTTAGTTTTTAAATTATATTTACACACCGAGGCGAAAAATTTATCAAAAAAAGGAATCCTTCGCTCTAAGCGAAGGATTCCTAACAATAAAATAATAAACCTTATTAAAAAAAACATGCAACTAAACCAACATCAAAAATTTATGCAACTAGCCATTACGCTATCCAAAAACAATGTTAAAAACGGATTGGGTGGCCCTTTTGGAGCGGTAATTACAAAAGATGGTGTATTGATTGCGCAAAGTGCCAATACTGTAGTACCCAGCAACGACCCTACCGCACATGCCGAAATTGCCGCCATACGATTGGCCTGCACCGCTTTAAATACTTTTGACTTAACAGGATGTACCATTTATACCAGTTGCGAGCCCTGCCCTATGTGCTTAGGTGCTATATATTGGGCACATATTGATAAAATGTATTATGCCAATAGCAAAGATGATGCTGCAAAAATAGGTTTTGATGATGCTTTTATATACGCCGAAATTGATTTGAAATTAGAAAACCGAAAGTTAAAATCGACTCGTTTGCTTGCCGATGAGGCTTTTGAAGCATTTACGTTATGGGAAAAATCGGAAAATAAAACGAGGTATTAAAAGGGTTGCATCATATTGTGCTATTTATTGGGGGTTTTGAAACACCAGCCCTGCGTTAAATAAACGGGATAGAAACGGAAAGCCCACAGCCCCGATTTTTCATCGGGTGCGAGGACTTGTAGTGGATAGCCCGGCTAGCGGCCGCCAATAGCACTACCCGTACTTTTTCAAAAAAAAACAATTTTATACATACAAAAGGCTGCCTTAATAGAAAGACAGCCTTTTGTATTTGTGGGAATATGGCTTAAATTATTTTTTCAAAAACTTAAAATCTTTACCTATAAAACGGGCATTGCTGCCTAGTTCTTCTTCTATGCGTAGCAATTGGTTGTATTTGGCTATCCTATCGGAGCGTGAGGCGGAGCCTGTTTTTATTTGACCACAATTAAGGGCTACGGCAAGGTCGGCAATGGTAACGTCTTCGGTTTCGCCCGAGCGGTGCGACATTACCGAGGTGTAACCTGCATTTTGCGCCATCGTAACGGCATTTATGGTTTCGGTAAGCGAGCCTATTTGGTTTACTTTTACCAAGATAGAGTTGGCGGTATTGTTATCAATGCCTTGTTTTAAACGGGTTACGTTGGTTACAAATAAATCGTCGCCTACGAGTTGTACTTTATTGCCAATGGTTTCGGTTAATAGTTTCCAACCGTCCCAATCGTTTTCGTCCATTCCATCTTCGATAGAAATAATGGGGTATTTGGCTACCAATGAGGCTAGGTATTCTACCTGCTGGGCACTGGTACGTTTTGCACCTTTTTCGCCTTCAAATTTGGTATAATCGTAAATACCATCTTTATAAAACTCTGATGCGGCGCAATCAAAGGCAATATAAATATCAACACCTGGCTTGTAACCTGCTTTTTCTATAGCTTGCAAAATGGTTTCTACGCCATCTTCGGTACCTGCAAATGTGGGTGCAAAACCACCTTCATCACCTACTGCGGTTGATAAACCACGGTCGTGTAAAATCCCTTTTAAGGTATGGAAAACTTCGGTACCCCAGCGCAATGCTTCCGAAAACGACGATGCGCCTACGGGCATAATCATAAATTCTTGGAAAGCAATAGGCGCATCTGAATGCGAGCCACCGTTTACAATATTCATCATCGGGATAGGTAAGGTATTTGCGTTTACACCGCCAATGTAACGGTATAAAGGTTGGTGGCTTTCTTGCGCTGCGGCTTTGGCTACGGCTAGGGAAACGCCCAATATCGCATTTGCACCTAGGTTTCCTTTATTATGTGTGCCATCTAGTTCAATCATTAATTGGTCGATAGCGTTTTGTTCGAATACATCAACGCCTTTTAGGGCTTCGGCAATTTTATCGTTTACATTGGCTACGGCTTTAAGTACGCCTTTGCCCAAATATACGGCTTTATCTTTATCGCGTAGTTCAACGGCTTCGTATTGGCCTGTTGATGCGCCTGAGGGAACGGCGGCCCTGCCTATAATGCCGTTTTCGGTAATTACATCTACTTCGATGGTAGGGTTTCCTCGTGAGTCGAGAATTTGTCTTGCGTGGATATCAAGAATTAAGCTCATATTTTTTATGTATTTAATTGCGTATTTATGCTTAGTGTTAATTTCACACTAAGATAGTGTTTTTATGTTTATTGGGCAAATATAAAAAATATAATGCTGTGTGTGCTTAATAAATGCGTTAAATCAATGTTACCAAATTTACAGGGCTGGTGTTTCGGCGCAATGATGCTCGCTATTTTTTAAATTTTAAACACTTGTATTATAATTTATAGGGGTTAATTTACATCTTAAACGCTATACTTATATTGGTTATTTATTATCACGTTGTTTTGAGAATTCGCCTTTATTTATTTGCAACAAGTACACAAATCTTGGTGAGGGAAATTTTCACAAAACCAATCTCTGTTATAATTTACGCTTTATACCTAATTTTTATTTCCACCGAAACTTTGGTATTTAATTAGGTTTCAAAAAAACTATTGCCATAATTAATTGTGTATATATAACTAAAAAAGGTAACCTTGTAATTTATTAACTGTACTATTTAATTGTATTAATATCCAAAAAAATAATTCTAAACCAGTAACTTATCTATTCAATGTCGCAAAAACTTAAATTTATCAACACCAGCAAATGTACTTTTTATGCCACAGTTAGGCTTCGTGTAGATAGTTACTTTAGCGATAATCAAATTTCAACCCATGCCAATAGTGCTATGTGGATAAAGGCTTTCTTTTTTTTGAGTGGTTTTGTAGGTTTATATTTATGCTTGCTTTTGGGCAAATTAAGTATGGGTGCTATGCTGGTATTGGCTGTACTGTTGGGTATGTTTGGCGCTTTTATAGGTTTTAATGTTTGCCATGATGCTGTACATAAAGCCTTTTCGCACAATAAGCATGTAAATAATGTATTGGGTTTTATATTTAATTTAATAGGTGCAAGTGCTTATGTATGGAATATTTGCCACAATGTAGTGCACCATACTTATACCAATATAGCTGGCCACGATGAAGATATTGATATTGCCCCTGGCTTAATTCGCTTTTCGCCCTTAGAAAGTGTAAATAAACTGCAAAGATTTCAGCATTATTATGCTTTTGTGTTATATAGTTTTGCAATGGTTACTTGGGCTTTCCGAAAAGATTATAAAAAATTTTTTCAGGCGAAAATTGGCGAACAAATATCTAAGCATCCTAAAATAGCCTATTTCAATCTTTTTTTTTATAAGGGGATTTATTATTTTTTATTTATTGGGTTGCCTTTGTGGGTGATGCCTATAAACGGTTGGCAGTTTATCATTGGGTTTTTAACTTATTTATTTGCACAGGGCTTGGTATTGGGTTTGATATTTCAATTGGCACATGTGGTAGAGGGTACCGAGTTCCCTTTGCCTAATAACGAAGGTAATGTACAGGAAGCATGGGCTGCACACCAAATGCGTACTACGGCTAATTTTTCGGGCAAAAGTAAAACTGTTGCTTTTTTTTGTGGCGGTTTAAACCAACAAATTGAGCATCACTTGTTTCCTAAAATATGCCACATACACTACCCTGCTATTGCGGGTATTGTAAAACAAACTGCTTTAGAATTTAACCTTCCTTATATCGAAAACCTAACGTTTTGGAGTGCCTTACAATCGCATTACCGTATGTTGCGCAAGCTAGGGAAAGAATCGTATGGGTAGTGGGCTTTCGGGCTTTCGGGCTTCGGGCAACGGGCTTCGGGCAACGGGCTTTCGGGTAATGGGTGTTTCATTTTAATACATTTGTAATAAATATGGTAAAAAGGTGGTGTGTTATTTTTGTTTTTATTTGTCCGATAATAGGAAAATGCCAAATAAAAAACCCAGCCTATAAAGCTATGGTGGATAGTTTGTGTGGTTTTGCAGTGCCAACAATAACTGTTGATTCGTTTAAGCATCTTAAAAATGTATTTGTTTTGGATACCCGAGAAAGCAACGAGTACGAGGTAAGCCATATTAAAAATGCTAGAAATGTGGGCTATATTTGGTTTGATATGCGTAAAATTTACGATATACCCTTAACGGCAACTGTTATTGTTTACTGCTCGGTGGGGCTACGTAGCCAAAAAATTTGCCATCAACTTATTAAAACAGGTTACCTGCATGTGTATAATTTATATGGCAGTATTTTTGAATGGTTTAATAATGGAAACCCTGTGTATAAAAGTAATGGCATACAAACATCGGAGATACATACTTACACTAAAGAATGGGCAAAATGGGTGAACAGGGGTACTAAAGTGTATTAAACGTAAAGTTTAGCTGCAAGGTAAACCTGCATTAACAAGCACAAGCCTGCGTACCTAAACCCGACAGCCTGCCTGCGCAGGCAGGTACTGTCTTAAAAAGCAAATAAAAATGTATAAACATTTCAAGGAATTTTACTTATCTTCGTACTAAGGAAAAAGAGGGCATACCGACATCTGTCGGAAGCTCATCAAGTGTAATCCCGCCTATGGCGGGATTATTATTTAAGGAAAAAGAGGGACACCCTCTTTCTTCTAGAATATCAT
>JAAFJW010000133.1 GCA_013298995.1 Sphingobacteriales bacterium
TCATTATTCAACCAAAATTAGTAACCCCTTTAAGCCAACAGCAAATTAACGCTACCGATAGCGAAGTTTTTTTTATGGATAAACGCTTTAAAAAAAACATATTAAGCCATATCCCTGATAATTTAAAAACAAATTTAACCACCCTAATGGCCGATGCCGATAAACTAATTTACCCCTTAACCCTGCGTACTTGGCAGCAAGGCGATGTTTTTATACCTTACGGGATGAGGGGCGAAAAAAAAGTAAGTGATTTTTTTATCAACCAAAAGCTAAGCCTTTTCCAAAAAGCCGAAACCCCAATTTTAATAAACGGCAATGGCCAAATAATTTGGATATGTGGCCTCCGTAGCGATGATAGATTTAAGATTAGTGCTACAACAAAAAAAATAGTTACTTTAGAGATGTGTATTTAATCTTAAAAAACAAATTTAATTTCTTTATTTTTGAATAAAAACTATATGCTAACTCGCGAAAAAGTAATATTATCTATCAATCAATTGCCCGATAAGTTTTCGATTGATGAAATTATTGATAGAATGGTTTTGCTAGAAAAAATCGAAAATGGTTTATTACAAAGCCAAAACAATCAAATTATTAACGATGATGATTTGGATAAACATTTGCCAAAATGGCTGTTCTAAACTGGACACCACAGGCAATAACAGACTTGATAAACATTTCAGAATTTATAGGCAAAGACTCTTCTAAATATGCCATAATTACGATTAATAAAATAAAAATGCTAGCCAAAAAACTAACATTGCAACCATATAGCGGGCGAAAAGTACCCGAAATTAATAACAACAATGTTAGGGAGATAATTTTCGGTAATTATAGAATAATTTATAAAATACATGCAATAAATCGTATTGATATACTAACCATACATCATTCAGCTAGGCATTTTTATTAATATAATGTAAGATTGTACGTGGGAAACCATACGATGAACAATTCAAAAAACTACCTGTGATAATTAGTTTAAATTCCATATTTTTAACCCATTATGACCGAGTTTCACCCATTTTTTGAAAAACAATACCTAGGCCGAGATTTTAACTTTATTAGCATCAGGCTGGTATTGGCTACTTTTTGTTTTATGGCTTATTACTTTACCGATAACCGAGATACCAATGCCGATTTACTATTGGTAGTAGGTAGTGCAATATTGGTAATTAGTATTTTTATGTTATTTATGCTACATTACCAAACCACGGTAAAAAATAAAGCCATTTTACTAAACGGATTATGGACAACCCGCCTAGTTAAAATAGATTTAAACAGCATTATACTGGTAGAAAAAGCACCTTATAGCAACTATATTTTAAACAACCCCGTTTACAACCTGCACCGCAACGGCACCATACGGTTTTACGCTGGCGGTAAAGATGCTGTAAAACTTACCGACCGCGATGGTTTAATTTATGTAATTGGTACACAAAGGGCTACCGAATTATACAATGCTATAAAAGCGGAAATGAAAGCATAAGTTTAAACTAAAATGGCAAAACAAGAAAAACTATTTTTTATTGATGATATTAATAACGCAAACTCCTAAAAAAGCCCTTAAAGCATTCTTAAAACAAAAACCTTTAAGAAGCGAAATAGACGTTTTTAAAAGTAATCTCATTATTCTTCTCGATAAAATTAGCTTGATAGAAAAACGACCTATCGACGAAAGTGAAGAACATTTAAAAAACGATTTGCGTGATTTTTTACGAGATACCTACTATCGTGAAACCAATGCCATTAACACCAAAGACAAAAAAGATTTAGTAATCCACTTAGATAAATATACCAATAGCGATGTAGGTGTTATTATAGAAGCCAAACGCCCAAGCAATGTAGGGGAAATGGTTTCTGCACAAAATCCCAATAAAAAGGCACTTCACGAACTGATACTTTATTATTTAGACGAAAGAAATAAAGTAGGAAATTTCCAGCTTAAACAATTGGTAATTACCAATATTAACGAGTGGTATATTATTGATACCAACCAATTTGATAAACACATTTATAACAACAAGCAAATACAAAACCTTTATAAAACCAAAGTAAACGACAACAAAAACAACCCATTTTTTTATCAAGAAATTGAAAAGCTAATAGCCAAAATTGATGTGGAAATTCCTTGTGTGTACTTTGATATTAGGGAATACAACACCATTTTACGCAATAACCAAAAAGAAGACGACAGAGAATTGAGTGCTTTACTTAAAATACTTTCGCCGCAACATCTTTTAAAAATTGCAACCCCAAATGACAGCAATTCGCTCGACGAAAAATTTTACAAAGAACTACTGCACATTATTGGACTAGAGGAAGCCAGAGAGGGAACTAAAAATGTTATCAGAAGAAAAAGTACAAACCGTAATACGGCTTCGCTTATCGAGCTTACCATTGATACCATTACTACCGAAGACCTTTTATTTAAATTACCCGACCAATCTATTTATGGGGCAAGCAAAGAAGAACGGCTTTTTAACGTTGCGCTCGAACTTTGTATTACTTGGATAAACAGAATTTTGTTCCTGAAATTGTTGGAAGGACAATTGATAACTTACCACAAAACATCTTCGGAAGCTGGCAGGGATTATAGGTTTTTGAACCCCGAAATGATAAATAGTTTCGATGAATTGTTTAAATTATTTCATAAAGTATTAGCGGTAAACCTAGCCGACAGAACCGAGGCCATAAAAAGTAAATACAGTAAAGTGCCGTACCTAAACAGTTCGCTATTTGAAATTAGTGAATTGGAAGACCAAACTTTAAGAATTAATTCGCTAGATAACGATGCTAAATTGGAGTTGATAAAAGGCAGCATACTCACCCCCTCCCCCTTTGGGAGGGTTGGGGTGGGGACATTAGATTATCTCTTTAAATTTTTAGATGCCTACGATTTTGCAAGCGAAGGAACTGAAGATGTACAGGAAGACAACAAAACCCTAATTACGGCTTCGGTATTAGGCAAGGTGTTCGAGAAAATAAACGGATACAAAGACGGCTCTATTTTTACGCCTGCATTTATTACGATGTATATGTGCAAACAGGCTATTAGGTTGGCGGTTGTAGAGAAGTTTATCCCCCTAGCCCCCGAAGGGGGAATTAATGTCCTAGATGATATTTATGAACTCATAGGCAGCAAAATTTCCAGAAAACAAGCAAACGAAATAATTAATTCGCTTAAAATATGCGACCCAGCGGTAGGCTCTGGTCACTTTTTGGTTTCGGCATTAAATGAAATTATAGCCATTAAAAGCGAGTTGGGTATTTTAATGGATGAAAACGGGAAAACTTTAAGAGATTATGAAATTGAAATTGTAAACGATGAACTAATTATTACCGATGAAAACGGTAACATTTTTGCCTATAACCCTGCTAATGCCGAAAGCAATAGGGTGCAAAAAACACTTTTCCACGAAAAGCAAACCATTATAGAAAATTGCCTGTTTGGTGTAGATATTAACCCAAATTCTGTAAAAATTTGCCGGCTGCGTTTGTGGATAGAGTTATTGAAAAATGCGTATTACCGTCAGAATCAGGATTTGCAAATTAACAGGATTGAAAAATCAAGTAAATCATTTAGTCAAGTAAATCATGGTTCTGACAATTTGCAACTAGAAACCCTGCCCAATATAGATATCAACATTAAATGTGGTAACAGTTTATTAAGCCGCTTTACTTTAGATGCCAATTTAAGCAAAGCACTAAAAAGCATAAAGTATGATGTAAAGGCATACCGTGGTTTTGTAAACGATTATAAAAACGAAAAAAGCCGAGAAGTTAAAAGAGGCTTGCAGCTAATTATTAATAGCATAAAAGCCGATTTTAGAACAGAAATAAGCAAAAACGACCCAAAGCAAATAAAACTAAACAAACTAGGTGGCGAACTTTACAATTTGCTAAACCAAGGCAACTTGTTTGAACTAGACCCTAAACAAAAAAAGAAACAACAAGAAACGCTAGCAAAATTAGAAACAGATGTAAGTAAGCTTAAAAAAGAAATAGACGATATAAAAAGCAATGCCATATACAAAAATGCTTTTGAATGGCGGTTTGAGTTCCCCGAGGTAATGAATAATGAGGGCGATTTTGAGGGATTTGATTTGATAATTGGTAACCCGCCGTATATACGACACGAAGAAATAAAGCACCTTAAACCGCAATTAGAAAAGGATTATAAAATTTTCAATAGTAGTGCCGATATACTCACTTACTTTTTTGAATTAGGCAATAAGATATTAAGACCAAAAGGCGGTTTATCTTTCATTGTTTCAAACAAATTTTTTAAAGTGAGTTATGGCGACAAATTGCGTTCTTACTTAATTCAGAATACTTTATTGCAACAAATAATTGAGTTTGATAAAGTAAATGTATTTGATGAAGCCACCGTAAAAGCAACAATCATTCAATTAAAAAAAGAAAAACTATCTAAAACATTTACGTATTTAGATGTTATAGCAATGCCCGAAAATTTAGAAACCGTTGTAAAAGAAGAAGGCAAAGAATACGAACAAGCATTATTTAATAACGGACAATGGATTTTTCAAAGTGAAAACCTTTGGAAACTTTACCATAAAATAAATAAATACGGTACAGCTTTATCCGATTGGGATTTGAAAATAAACTTTGGAATTAAAACAGGTTTCAATGAAGCATTTTTAATAGATGAAGCAACTAAAAATCGCCTAATTAAAGAAGATAAAAATTCCGAAAAAATCATCAAAAGGCTAATTAGAGGACGAGAAGTTGAAAAGTATGAAGCTAACTTTCAAAACACCTATTTAATCTTTATTCCCAAAGGATATACTATAAAACGAAACCTGCCTCAAGATGATATAAACTATGTTTTTGAACCGATACCTCGTTACGGAAGTATGGAATTTGATGATGCTTGGTATTGGTTAAAGGAAAATTTTCCAGCAGTTGCAAAGCATTTATTACCTTTTAAAACAAGTTCAGAAAAACGACAAGATAAGGGAGATTATTGGTGGGAATTGAGAGCTTGTGATTATTATGATAATTTTGAAAAACCAAAATTGATTTGGAAACGCATAGGTTCAAGGCTCCGTTTTAGTTATGATGAAAGTGGAACATACACATTAGACAGTACTTGCATTGCAACAGGTAAACATTTAAAGTATTTGGTTGGTGTTTTAAATTCTAAACTTATTGAAAACGAGTTAAACCGATTTGCACCAAAAACAGGAACAGGCGATTTAATAATTAGCGTTCAAGCTTTGTCGCCTCTGCAAATTCCCATTCCGACACTTGAACAGGAAGAAAAATTTAATGCACTAGTTGACAAAATAATTTTCCAAAAACAGCAAGGCGAAGACACCAAATCTTATGAAAACCAAATAGATAAATTGGTTTATCAACTATATGATATTACTGAAGATGAGCAAAAATTAATAGAAAATAAATGATAGTCTATAAAATATATCATTCTCACGAATTTGAAAAATTGCCATCAACAACGTTGTGAAACTTGACAATTATTGTAACCTGTAAACAGATTTATTTAGAAAAAGTGTAAACTTTTTTTTTAGGACGAGACACTTCCGAAATGATGAAGGCGGCAAAACACATTTATGAAAAATTAGGCTTCAAAATTATCAAAGAATTAGAACCAAGATTAGGAAAAATATATTGGCTATACGAATTAGAATTATGACCACTGCAATAAGAAAAATAAACAAAAACGAATATGAGTTGGTGGCCGATATGTTTAACAAATATCGGATTTTTTACAAGCAACTTTCCGACATTGAATTAGCAAAAAAATATCTTAAAGAAAGACTTGCAAATAATGAAGCACAGGTTTTTGCTGCTTATGATAGTATAACCTCTGAGTTTTTAGGATTTACATTGTTGTATGCAAGATTTTCTTCGGTTACGGCAATCAAAAATTGGCATATCGGTGATTTGTATGTGGAACCCAAGCAACGAAAAAAAGGAATAGGACAAAAATTATTGCAAACAGCCATAGATTTTGCCACTGAACATAAAGCAAAATTTGTTTCTTTAAACACAGCAAAAGATAATTTTACGGCACAAAAAGTGTATGAAGATTTTGGGTTTTATAAGCGGGAGTATTTACCAGAATATTTATACTATCAATTTGATTTATGATAAATTATAGCCATAAAACTTACATCAGGCCTTGGTTTTTCCAAATACAAAGCAATAATTTTAAAAAATTTTGTTTATTTTTTCGATTACAATTTCGGGTGTAATATCGGCTTGGGCTAGGCTTATAGTGGCTTTTTGGTAATATGGGCGGCGTTCTAGTAGTTTTGTTTCGATATAGTTTATTAGTTGTTGCTCGGTTTTATTGGCAATTAATGGCCGTATTGCTTTGCCTTTAATAAGCCTGCTGGCCAATATAGGTATGGGCGTATCGATAAAAAAAGTAAGGCCATGGGCATTCATCCATTGCATATTATCGAAAAAGCAGGGTGCGCCACCACCCGTAGATACAATGGCATTGGGCGGGAAATGGCTGTTTTGTAAGGTTGTTTTTTCTAATTCTCTAAACTTATTTTCTCCTATTTCGTCAAATATTTGGGTAATGGTTTTGCTTTCGTTTTGTTCGATAAGGGCGTCTAAATCTATAAAAGGTCGGTTGGTATTGGCGGCTAGTTTTTTTCCTAGGCGGGATTTTCCGCAACCCATAAAACCAATAAAAAAAATTATTCCTTCGTAGGTGAGTGAGTTGGGATTGATTGGCATGGGATGGTTATTAGTTTTTACCAAAATATTTTTTGTTTAATTCATCGGTTGAAGGTAAATTATTTGCGCCCCATTTATTAATAATTACGCCATTTTTTAAAAGCAATAAGCCAGGGTTGCTACGCACCATACTTTTTAGAGGTACGGCATCGGCATAAAAAATATCCATTACTAATT
>JAAFJW010000134.1 GCA_013298995.1 Sphingobacteriales bacterium
TTTTACTAGCCTTTTAAAATTTTAAAAACACCTGCAATAGAAACAAATGAACCTAAAAATGTAATTACCCAGCCTGCAATATCAACAATAACACTATGTTGTATAATTTGTTTAATAAAAACACCAAATAAGGTGATAAACAAGCCTATAATTATTGTGCGGATGTGTGCTGGGTTATTTGCGTTTACCATAAAAATATAAATTAATTACTGATGCAAAAATATAAAATTGATGCACATTGGTACTATCATTTTTTAAAAAATTTGATTAATTTATGTTACTGGGTTTTACAACTTGTTAAATTTTTAATTCTCACTTTGTAATGCGGCCTTTTGTTTTTGCTGCTTTCGCATTTGTCTTTTTGCTTTGCGCTCAAGCCTTCTTTTTTTAATGGTTTCAATAGTGTTTTTAAGGTTGTTTAACACATTTTGTACGGCTATGCTACTTCTTTTAATTTTAGCTTCTTTTTCTTTGCTTACGCCTACACTTTCTTTTATGCCTGTAAACAGCGATTTCCACAAAAAGCTAAAAAACGAGGTTGTTTTGGGTCTTATATAATCAATATTGCCTTCAATAATTTCACTATTTTTATTGGGATTGGCTTGGTTAAGCACAAATATATTGGCAAGTTTAGAAATAAAATTCTGTTTTTTCAGATGCCCGTCTTCATCACGTTTTAAAATATTAATTTTTAAATTATTGTAGGTAAACTGCATTTTACCACTGGCTTTATATTGATTGGCTTTTACCTGAAAAGCCAGTTTTTTAACGCTTATTGATTTTATTTCGGCCATACCCAATGGCCTAATAATTTGGTTGGCAATACGCCCATCAAATGCGCCTAAGCTACCTTTATAGGTAAATGCGCCCGTTTTACTTCTCATAAAAAACTTAAATGTTAGGTCGAGGGGTGCTTTATTTAATATGCTTGATTTTAGCTTGGCTACCATTATGCCGTTTTTGGCTAAATCGCTTGCGGTATTGGTAACGTTATAAATGGTGCCGTGGGTATTGTTAAACGTTATTTTACCCGTTTCTTTACTTATAGCATCGTATTCGGTATAGCTAATATTTACATTTGCCAAATTAATTTTTGCAATATTCATATCCAATGCTAGTTTTAACAATTGCTGGTGCGGGAAACGCCCCGTTTTATCGCTCAGTTTTTTCTCATAAGCGTTGTTATTATATACCGCAATATTGGCTTTATTTATGTTAAATACCTGTGCTTTAAATTTTTGCTGTTTTAAAAACAAATCGAAATCAATATTTTTAAATACCAGTTTGTTAAACCGTAGGTCAAAATAATCTTTGGCATAATTTACTTTACGGTAAAAAGCAATTTTACTTAACCTAGGCTGCAGGGTTAATTGGCTAACGGCTAATCTGTTTTTCGAACTCGAAAAATCTAAACTATCTATCGTAACAAAATACAAACTATCGGGTGTGGCAATTTTGTAGTCTAGCAGTTTTATATCAATGCTTTTTGTATAATACAGCCTCGAGGCATCGGTTTGCGATAGCGAATCTACCAGTACATCAGCAATTGATATATTAAGATTTTTGATAGCTGTTTTTTTTGTTTTTTGGTTCGAGGTATTTATATGTGTAAAATATATGTTGTTTAACGCTATTTTACCCACTTGCACTTCTTTAAATATGTTTTTAATTAGCTGAAAAAGCGTTTTATTATTTTTTACTTTCGTGAGTGTATCGTTATAGCTTTGGCGTTTATTGGTAATGGTAAGTTGGGGATGGGCAATAATTATTTCTTCGATTTGTAGTTTTTTATCGGCCACCGCTTTTTTAGCATTGGCATTTTTAATTATCAATTTATCAACCGAAAGTTGAAACAAATTATTGGGTGCTTTTTGCCTATGCTCCAGTTTTTTATATACCAAAGCATTAGGGCTAAGTTTAAAATCAATCACTTTTAAATTACCCGTAATGGGGTTTACATCAATACTTTTATAAGTGATGGTGTATAAACTATCGGTAGCTTTTATTACTGCATTTTTTAATTGTTGTTCCAATAAAGGTTTCCAATTATCTTTAAAATAATTAGTGCCTACCAATAATGCACTTGCCAGCACAAAAGAAATACATAGAAACCAAAGTAGAAATTTTTTCATAGTAGGATAATAAAAAGATACGTTGGCAATCTTTTAAAAATAACTCAAAATATAAGGCATTATAGCTACACAACTTTAGTGATTAATATTTGCCCGAAGTTACCATTGCTAAAACAATTTATACCCTACACTAAAATGTACAAGGTTATTGTGCTGGCCTTTGTTTTTATTAATATCCTGTAAGCCAGTTTCGTAACGTAAATCGATAGATAAATTGCCCAAATCAACGCCACCGCCAGCTTGCAAATTGGCTATAATGGGCTTGTATTTGTAAAACGAAGGGTCGCTCACTTGCGCATAAATGGTATTATCTTCTTGCAGTGTAAACTGTATGGCTGGGCCTATTACGAAATGGAAATTTAGTTTATCAATCCCAATTTGTTTTCCTATTAAAAGCGGTAAATCTATAGTACTAAATTTAATTTTACCTTTCGGGCTAATACTTGTTCCGGCTTGCTTAAAAGTAATATCGGTGTTTTTAGTACCAAAATAAAGCTCGGGCTGAAAATATATACTCTTACCCAAGCGCCCCCATACACCCGCTTGGTAGCCAATAGCTCCTTTATAATCAAACTGCCCTTCTCGGGCACTAACCATAGCATAGTTGATACCTGCTTTTATTCCTAAATTAAATTGAGCGAAAATGCTGGTGTTGCTTACCAAAAGCAACACAGTAAATAAAAAAATCTTTTTCATAATGGTTATTTAACGGTTTATTTAACTGTTTATTTAAAGTTTTGTGATAAACAATCGTGTAAAGTTAAAAAAAAGCTGTTCATTAAAATCTATCTGCTATTTTTGTGCACAAATATTTACAATGGCAACACTTATTATTAACCCACAACATTGGGAACGCTTAAAATTAAAACTAAAACGCAAGTATAATCACCTTAGCGATAACGACCTCGAATTTGAGCCTGGCAGCGAAGAAAAATTAATAGCTAACCTAGCGCAAAGGCTTAACCGTAACCGCGATTATGTGGTGTTTACCCTCCAAAAAGGATTGCTAAATATCGATAACAACCGCTTATAAACCCATAATAGCTTATACCCTCCCACTTTGAAACAGTATTTTATTATAGATTTCGATAGCACTTTTACGCAAGTAGAAGCACTAGACGAGCTTGCCCGTATATCTTTAAAAAATCATCCCGATAAGGAAAAAATATACAAGCAAATTGAAGATTTAACCAACCTAGCCATGGAAGGTAAGCTATCGTTTAGCGAAAGCCTTGCAGCTAGGGTAAAGCTATTATCGGCCAATAAAAGCGATTTAGAAAAACTGGTAAAGCATTTAAAGAAAAAAGTTTCTACCTCGTTTTCACGCAATAAAGCATTTTTTAAAAAACATGCTGATGGTATTTTAATTGTTTCGGGAGGATTTAAAGAGTTTATAACGCCCGTAGTATCTCACTACCATATTAAAAAAGAAAACATTTATGCCAATACTTTTTTGTTTAACGATGCCGATGAAATAGTGGGTTACGATAGCGAAAACCCGCTTTCGCAAGAAGGTGGCAAGGTAAAGCTGTTAAACATGCTACAACTCGAAGGCGATATTTATGGCATAGGCGATGGCCATTCGGATTTTCAATTAAAAGAATCAGGGGTAATTAAAAAATTTTTCGCCTTTACCGAAAATATCGAACGCAAGGCCGTAGCCGAAAAAGCCGACCATGTAACCCCAAGTTTTGATGAGTTTTTATACGTGAGCGATTTGCCCCAAGCAATATCGTACCCAAAAAACCGAATTTTGTGCCTCGTAATAGGCAACGTAAGCGATGATAGCATTGCGCTGTTAAAAAAAGATGGATTTTCTATCCGCCATAAAGAAGCTTTTGAGCAAAAATATGTAAAAGATGTAGGCATGCTACTACTTGCCGATGGCGAAGCAATAGCCTCCCAACAATTAAAAGAAGCCATAAAATTAAAAACCATTGGATACCTTGGAAACGCAAAAAATAAAATAGATGCACTAATATGTACCCAAATGGGGATTGTATTGTTTGATGATGCCAAAAACACAGTTAGCAATAAAACATTTATACCCAAGCGCATGGCCGATTTTATAAACAAAGGAACTACCCACATGAGCAGTAATTTCCCTAATTTGCAACTCCCCCGGATAGACCACGCACACCGCCTTATACACATACACCAAAACGTACCGGGCATAATGGCACAGGTAAATAAAATATTAGCCCGCCACCAAGTAAATATTGTAGCCCAGTTTTTAATGACCAATGCACAAATAGGTTATGTAATTACTGATATTAATGCACAGTACGATAAAGCCCTGCTAAAAGATTTAAAAAAAATAGAAAACACCTTAAAATTTAGAGTGCTATACTAACAATACAGCTAAAAACTTGTTTTTTAAAGTTTCGGTTATGATTTTGGCTGTTTACTTTTTAGCAGCATCAATAATTTCGTTTACAATCCGTTCAAAATCGTCCCTTAGCTTTTGGCCATTTATACTAGGATATACCTGTGTAAACAATAACGCAATAGTGCCTCTTTGGGCATCAACCCAGCAATAGGTATTAAACTCTCCTTTGCGGCTTAGTTTCCCTGGCATTGCTCGGGTGCTAGCCTGTGCATTCATTTCTAAATCAAAACCGAAGCTATATTTATGCTCGCCCGCCATTAAATCCCCAATTTGGTTTTCGGTTATTAATGCTACTGTTTGCGCTTTAGCAATTTGCTTATTGTTAAAAAGCCCTTTGTTAAGTATCATTTGTAAAAATTTGGCATAATCATCGGCGGTAGAAACCAGCCCACTAGCACCCGAAAGGTAGCTTTTGCCCCCCGCTATGGGGTAATTTAAGTCAAATTGTTTTTGCACTATTGGGCTACGCTGTAAACGGCCATTGGGCAATTCGCTGTACATGGTGCTTAGTCGGTTAGCTTTGCCCAGCGGTAAAAAAAAGCAGGTATTAGCCATACCCAGTGGGCGTAAAATGCTTTGGCTCACTACCGAATCTAGGGTTAAACCCGATGCCTTTTCGATAACCGCACCCAGCACATCGGCACTCAAACCATTGCTATACTGGGTACTGGGCTGGTAAGCCAAAGGCAATGTAGCCAAGGTTTTCATTTTGGCATTAAGGCTAAAATTTTCTGTAGTTGCAAATAACGGAATATTGTTTTTTTCGTAAAGCATTGCCATAGCACCATTGCCCGCACCCGCAATACCCGAAGTATGGTTTAGCAATTGCCTTATCGTAATATCAGATAAGGCGGGCTTGGTGGTAAAAGAAGTATCATTTTGGTTAAATGAGTTTATAATTTCGGGTTTAGAAAA
Source organism: Sphingobacteriales bacterium (assembly GCA_013298995.1). Classification (GTDB taxonomy): domain Bacteria; phylum Bacteroidota; class Bacteroidia; order Sphingobacteriales; family Sphingobacteriaceae; genus Pseudopedobacter. The sequence goes on from JAAFJW010000134.1 coordinate 5,437, forward strand.
CTCGGGAATATACTTTGCTACCTTATCGTCCAAATTTAGTTTACCTTTTTCAACCAGTAATAAAGCCGCTAGCGATACAATAGGTTGCGTTAAAGCACCCAGCCTAAACTCATCTATACCACGGCTAAGTGCCTTGGTTTCTCTATCTCTAAAACCAAAATTTTTATTAAAAACTATCTCCCCATTTTTGGCAACCAAGGCAGCAGCTTCAGCTGCCCACTGGTTAATTAATGCCGAACCCAAAAGGCTATCCAAGCGGTCGATATTTTTTTCTTTAATACCCAAGCGTTTTAAATTAGTAGCCGGTATAAGCCCTGTATTTACCGCAGGCGAGCATGAGCATAATGCGGCAGCAAAAATCAAACAAGCAATGGTAGCTTTATAAATCAAGGTCATAAATTTTATTTGTTTCAAACATAAACATTATAAGCCGTACAGCAATCCATTTCGCAACAAACGTTTTCACTTTATTTTTCTATCATACAAGCATTTAGCTACTTATAAAATAAAATTATTGAAAATTAATTGTTTTAAATTATTTGGGCGTTCGGGCGGGCTTTCCGCTACAATCTTTTTTTTATCCCCCCTTTCTCCCCTTTGGGGTCGGGGGGATAAAAAAAAGGATTTTCGCTTCAATCCCTAACGCAAACTCGCAGGTTTATAAACCAAGTATTATCATAAAAACAAACCGTTAATGATGGGTAACTGCGGTAAAAAAAATCCTAAAAAGCCAAATCGTCTTTATCCTCAATAGGGCTTATTTTAGAATGGAGATTTTCGCTTTTTTCGATACCCTGTTGCGCTATATTATCCTCAAAATCGCTCTTTCGGCCCAGTAAAGTAAAATTTTCGGCTATTACTTCGGTTGTATATTTTTTATGCCCGTCTTTATCTTCATATACCCGTGTTCTTAGCTTACCCTCAATATATACCAGCTTACCTTTTGTTAAATATTTAGCCGCAATTTCGGCCAGCCCACGCCACATTACAATATTGTGCCACTCGGTTTGTTCAACTCTTTTGCCTTCTTTATTGTACGATTCGGAGGTTGCCAACGGAAAACTCGCTACACACACGTTTCCATCCAAATGCCTTAACTCTGGGTTTTTACCCAAATGCCCCACTAATATTACTTTGTTAATGCCCGACATAGTTTTTCAATTTTTAATCAAGTTAAGTAATTTTTTAAAAATGCAAAAATTAATTTTGGTTGAGCATAATTTTCTACCTCATTAATAGGTACATATAACCACTCTTGGGGCTGTGCTATACTTTGATAACTATCCAATAATTCAATAAAAGTAGCATAAATAGTTTGGTGTGTAAGCAAGTGTTTAATAGGTTTAGATATTTTATGTACCACAACCTGTGGGCCAAACCATGTTTTAAATTGCGTATCGGCAATAATGGCCTCAACAGTTTGCGGGCTATCACTTTCTATAGA
>JAAFJW010000135.1 GCA_013298995.1 Sphingobacteriales bacterium
AACATCGTACCCGTTTTGCACCTTACTAAATACTGCGTTTGCGGCTTGGATACATGCCCCTACTGCCAATGGTGCTTTGGTATTTATATTGGTTAAAATTGCAATTGCCTTGTTAAGCAGTTCACCTGCCTGTACTACATAATTTACCAACCCATATTTCAATGCTGTATCAGCATCAAGCATGTTACCACTAATTAATAATTCAATAGCTCGGCCTTTACCAATTAATTGAGTAAGCCTTTGTGTACCACCGTATCCTGGTACTAGACCTAAATTTACTTCGGGCTGGCCAAATTTTGCATGCGTTGTAGCTAGCCTAAAATGACATGCCATAGCAAGCTCGCAACCGCCACCAAGGGCAAATCCATTTACCGCAGCAATAATTGGTTTTGTACAATTTTCGATTTTAAAAAAAATATCTTGCCCTCTTTTAGATAATGCCATTGCGGTTTCTTTGCTTAGGTTACCAAACTCTAAAATATCTGCACCTGCTACAAAAGCCTTACTGCCACTGCCTGTAATTATTGCCGATTGTATTGCGGAGTTTTGTGTAATTTCATCTACAACAGTACTTAAATCTGTAAATACATCTTTATTTAATGCGTTTAATTTTTCGGGCCTATTAATGGTAATAATTAAGATACCATCTTGTAATGAGGTAAGCAGGGTTTGGTAACTCATATAGTAAAAATTTTATAGGTTTATTTGATTTGTTAAATAGCTACTCTCTTTACACACGGCTTAGCTATTTAAAGGATTTTTAGTATAAATAGTGCAGGCAATGTTAAAAAAAGTATGTTAGATACCCGTACTTAATACGGTTACAAACCAGTTAAATTCGCCAGTCATCACATTTATTTTATTTATGTCGAATAGTTCTATTTTTAGTTTTAAAAAGGCTCGCTTTCTTGTTATTAATTGTTCTTGGATTTCTTCAATGGTATTGTCTATTAGCGTTGCGGTTGAGTTTATGCGTCCATTTGCGGGTTTTTTGTATTTGACTTCTACTTGTCTCACAACAGGAATAAGTTCCGAGCCAAATTTCGGAAAATTAATTATCAAAAAATGTCCGCTTGTGGCCTCTGCCAATGAAAACAAAGCACTTGCGTGAACTGTTCCTAAATGATTAGTGTAATCCGTTTTATCATCCAAACTTAATAGATAGTCTTTGTCTGCCGATATATTTATGCCAATTAATTTATTAAACGGTAAGTCTATTATTTTCATTTTGTTATTTTATACTGGTATATTTTTGCCAAACTCAAATTAGGTGTCCTTACGCCTCATTCCACCAAATTTTTATCCATAATCACTTCCAACTTCCCTGTCTTATTTCCCATTAGCCATTTTGCAAAGCTGATTTCGCCTTTAGTTGCTGGTTGCACAATGCTTCTGATTTGTAGTTTTTGAAACAACCGCTGTGAAAGTATTTTTTTCAAAAATGCAAAAAGTTTAGCATCTCCACCCGAAATAATATGTAGTTTTCCTTTTTTATCGTTTACCGCTTTCCAAATTTCATTGGCAATATTGGTTGGCGATGTTACTTCCGAAAGCGAAGCTTGTGCCGAAAAAAAGTTTTTGTAGTAGGGTTTGTATGCTTGGAAATCATTTTTTATTTCGCCAGTGCCATCTTGGTCGCTTGAAATCCATTTTCAAACTATTTGATTTTGTGAAAAAGATTAAATGCCAAAAAATAAAAATGTTACGAGTGTAGTACTTCATTTTTTTGAAATTCTACTTTGCACTTTTTCGTAGGTTTCGTTATAGTCTTTAAATTCAGTTTTAAACATCTTATCCCACCAAGTAAAGTACAAACCATAATTACCATTGAATTTTGAATGGTGCATATTATGGTGTGTTGATGGCGTTTTCCAACGAAACGACCAATGGGTATTAAAACCTTTTGGGTAAATTTCATAGCCCAAATGTCCAATAACATTGAGTGTCATTTGAATAAGTTGCCAACCTAATAAAGCATATAAATGAATTGGAAATAGAAAAGAAAAAATGATATATGCGCCTGCTTCAATAATTGCTTCCAATGGGTGAAACGAAAAAGCGGCAAATGGACTTGGGTCGATACTTTGGTGGTGTACTTTATGAATGTGCTTAAAAAGAACAGGATGGTGCATCAGTTTGTGTGTGAAATAAAACCAAGCATCGTGTAATAAAATCATTACGAAAATACTGAACACAAAATATCCCCAACCGTAATCAGATATATTGTCATAAATTTGAGTATAGCCTTTTAAAATTGCTACATAAATTGCTACATCTATTATTGCAAAAATCAATAAAGAGATAACTGAATTTTTAATTTCTTGACGAATAATTTTTGGCGTACTTCGCTGTTTTTCTTGGATTCTTCTGTTTTGAAATTTAGGTTTTAAAAGAACCCAAAACACCAAAAAGAAAGGTAAAACAACTGCCGCATAGATAATTGTGTTGGTTACAAAATCCCAAAAACCGTAAGCGAATAATTCTTTAAACTGTTGCATTATTGTTTTTATTAAATGATGCAACAAAAATCTAAAAATGTATTCCTACATCTTTTGACATTTATCAAAAAGTGAAATAATTCTACTTTTTTGCTCTTATTCGGCTTAATGTTTCTTGTGTAATACCTAAATATGATGCTAAATATCCTAATGGTATTCTATTAATCAAGCATTTTTCATCTCGTAAAAAATTTTCATAACGTTCTTTTGCAGTTTGGAATTGTAATAAAATGATACGCTCTTCTAGCATAACATAATATTGTTCTGTTAATAATCTACCTATTCTTTCAAAGGCTGGATATGTTTCGTAAAGATTTTGCAAATCTTGAAAAGTAATGGAAAATAAAGTTGATTTTTCAATGGCTTGGATATTTTCGTAGCTTGGTTTTTGACTTATAAATGAATACATTGAAGTTGCAAATTGACCTTCGTAACAAAACCATTTAACAACCTCTTTTCCATCTTTGTGAAAAAATGAACGAAGTAAGCCATTTTCAACAAAATACAATTTTCTTATAGCACTCCCTTCTTTTAATACAAAATCGTCTTTCTCAAATTGTTCAACTTTCACTAAATTTTCCAATTTAATCTTAACCTCTTGGTCAAGTATCGTTAGTTTGTTAAGGCTTTCAAAAAGGTTTTGCAAAATGTTGTACTATTTTAATTGTTAATGTTTGTTAAAATGTTGCACTATAATGCAGTTAGCATCTATTGTTTGACAAAATTAGGGGAATAATTAGTACAAAAGCACAAATAATTACAAAAATAAAATGTACCGCAATTTTTTATAAAAGAAAACAGCCTTCAACTTTACATAACAGTTATTTATACAATCTTTTTTGTTAAAAGTTTTGTAATTGTAAATACGTATAAAAAACCAAGGTCGCACACACAACCTTAGTTTTTGGGTAATGAAACTTTATTTTATTTTCTGCAACATAAAATCCGAAGTTTTTGCGGCTTTAGGGTCGAAGAGTTCGTTTAGTTTTGCGTTAAGCACCATAAAATTGCCGTTTGCATATTCCGTTTTTGTTGCCCTGCACCAGTTTTGTTTCGAGCATAAAAGGTGCAAATTTTTGAGTGCAGTTTGGCAAATGGTTATTTGGAAGTTTCTAATGGAGGTAATTTTACTCGCAATAACATTTCATTCGCAAGTGCAAGTTTGTTTGGAAACAAAATTTTACCTTTAAATTCTTCCAGTTTTTTGTTGATTTTCACAACAGGTATTTTCGCTTTATTTAATTCATTTACTTTCATAATGCTATTTTTTTCTTTTTACTAAAAAACCCAAATAATCTTCCCCGACTATAAATCTTTCAAAAGTTTCATCATTCCTTAATCCGAAAACATCAAAATCTTTTTTCAATTCCTCCAGATTATTCGTAATTCCCATTCTGTATAATCTGGTTCTAGATTCGCTACTTCCAGTTGCATAAATATATGCTTCAGAATTTTTTCCAGTGAACGAATACAGCGTTGATACAACAGTTGCTAAAACTTTTAAACCGTCTCCGTTATTTGTTATAATTTCATCGTTTACTTCTCTAGTTTCAAGATTTAAATCACCAAAACCCAAATTGTAATATCCCTTCACAGACATTTCTGTGTATTGAACTATTTTTGTTATTCTACCTTTTTTCCCAATACTTTCAAACTCAAATATGTTTAAATCATTTTCTGCGGAGTAATCATATCTAGGATAATTCATTGATTAATTTATGAATAAACAAAAATAATGCTTTTTTTGTGGGTTTTTATTTTTTGAGCAGTTTTTTTACTTTCTACAAAGTTTAGCCCTTTTGCCAAGTCAAGTTATCTGCCACCCCATTATCTTCTGTAATAAAATTTACAAATCAAAAAACACCAAAAAAACCAAGGTCGCATACACAACCTTAGTTTTTTGCTAATGAAACCCTTATTTTATTTTTTGCAACATAAAATCCGAAGTTTTTGCGGCTTTAGGGTCGAAGAGTTCGTTTAGCTTTGCGTTAAGCACCATAAAATTACCGTTTATATACACACCAGTAGTGGGGAAAGTGCTTACAGTAGCTATTTCTTGGGTTTGATTGGCGGTTGCCCATGCATCATTAGAACTCAATTTAAACACTTTTTGGGCACTGTTAGAAATTACCAAAAGTTCGTTGTTTTTGCCCATTACCAAGCCATCGGCACCAACTATGGCTTTGGTTTCTACTTTTGTAATTACATTGGGCTGCTTGATGCTTACTTTATACAAATTACCTGTATTGGATTGTGCCACCAGCAAAAATCCTTCTTGCAAATACACTATCCCGTTAAGGTTAAAACCCTCGCCTTTCCAAAAATCGGATGTGGCAAAAACAGATGCTTTGCCCGCTTGGGTAATTTTGAAAATAATAGGCGAAAAACTATTGGTTACATATATATTGCCTTCATTATCAAGGGTTATATCGTTGGCAAAATTACCACCTGTGGGGTTTAAAGCACCAAGGTCGGCTATAAATTTACGTTTGCCAGTGGTTAAATCATACACAGCTAGCTTTGCCAATTTGCCCTGTGTAGCAGGATTGGTTTTGGTAGAAACCCCAGGGTCGGAGATGCACACATACAATACATTGCGTTTGTCATCGGCTTTTAAACCTACGGTCGAAACCAAATCGGCATCATCCACAAAAGCCGTATAATTGCCTTTGGCATCTACTTTACCAACTTTGCCATAATGCAACGAACTTACATAATAGCTATTGTTTTTGGCGCTAAATGCCACACCTTCTGGGTACAATTCACTGGAATTGAACACTATATTTTGCGAAAACGATATGCTGCTCACCAGCATCGAAACAGAAACGAATATTAACTTTTTCATGATTTTTTTGTTTTTTAATGGTTTGAAATAAATTTTTAAAATTTTAGATAACATTTGGAAAGTTATAAACTTTCCAAATGTTAGTTTTTTTTAGGTGAATAATAATTATTTAATCGAATTTAAAACACTCAAAACTGCCTCACCCACGCCATGTGCCGAAGCTGGGTTTTGCCCTGTTACCACACGTTGGTCGGTGGTTACGTGTTGTTGCCAAAGTCCCGATTTCTCAAATTTTGCCCCCCGCTCTATCAACGTTGTTTCGAGCATAAAAGGTACTACTTTTTCTAAACCTACGGCAATTTCTTCTTCATTAGTAAATGCGTTTATTTTTTTGCCATCTACCAAATATTTGCCATTGCTTAGTTTTATGTTTACCAATCCTGCTGGTCCATGGCAAACGGCACTTACTACGCCATTATTTTCGTAAATTTTTGCTGCAATAATTGCAAGTTCTGCATTATCAGCAAAGTCCCACATGGTGCCATGCCCACCTGCATAAAGTATAGCAGCATATTCATCTGGTTTTACTTCGCTTGGTTTTAAGGTATTTTCAATTTTGGTTCGATACTTTGTATCGTCCCAAAATTTCTTGTTGATAGGATCTTCTAAGTTAAAACCATCAACGGGAGCTTTTCCACCTTTGGGGCTTACAAAATCAATTTCGTAACCTGCATGGTGCAATACATCCCAAGGATGTGATACCTCTGCCAAATAATAGCCTGTAGGCTGACCTGTACTTCCTTTTTTGTCGTGACTAGTTACCACAAATAAAATTTTCTTTTCCATTTTTTTTGATTTAATTGTTTGTGCGGTTGCTTGATTATTTACAGAAAACATGGCGCAACCTGCTATAGCCATTACTCCTGATGCGATTGTTAAAATTGATTTTTTCATTTTAATGATTGTTTAAATTTTACAATACAAAATTGATGGCAATTCATCGGATGGCACAGGAACTATATCACAAGTTTGGTGTGATGTATGTCACACTTAGGAATAAAAACGACTCAAAGTTTCTCTCGAAACGCCAAGGTAAGCGGCTATTAAAGTTTTGGGAACTCTTTGAAACAAAGCTGGGTATTGTAAAAGTAGCTGTTCGTAACGCTCTTTGGCATTGCTATTTAGCATAGATAAAATTCTACGTTGCAAGGCTACATAACCCATATTAGATTTTCGCCTAAAAAAATGTTCTATTTTATGTAAGTCGGCACAAAGTTTATCACGGTTTTGGAGCGATAAGCAATAAAGCTCCACATCTTCAATACAATCAATGTTTAGCGTTGCTTTGGTATGGTTAAAATAGG
>JAAFJW010000136.1 GCA_013298995.1 Sphingobacteriales bacterium
ATAGTTTTAACAATGGGTATGGCGGTAGATGCCAACGTACTTATTTACGAACGTATTAGGGAAGAACTAGGTTTAGGTAAATCGTTAAAACAAGCCATTGCCGATGGATACAAACATGCCATGCCTTCTATACTTGATGGGCAAATAACCACCTTTATTACAGGTGTAATTTTGTATATTTTTGGCTCAGGACCGATATCTGGTTTCGCTATTACCTTAATGATAGGTATTGTTACCTCATTATTTACTGCCATTTTTATATCACGTTTGGTATTCGAGTGGATGTTGGGTAAAAGCATGAAAATTAAGTTTTCAAACCCTTGGAGTTCCCATACATTTAAAAACGCCAATTATGGCTTTGTTAAAAACCGTAAATACTTTTACTTGTTTTCGGGCACATTTATCACCTTAGGTATTATATCCATTATTTTACGTGGCTTTAGTTATGGTGTTGATTTTAAAGGAGGCCGCTCGTATGTGGTGCGTTTCGAAAAAAGCGTAACCACTGATAATGTGCGTGATGTATTAAAAGAAACATTTGGTGGCACACCCGAAGTAAAAACTTTTGGTAGCAATGATCAAGTACGGGTTACTACATCCTATAAAATAGATGATACCGCCAACAATGCCGACCAATTGGTAGAAAACAAACTAAACGAAGGCCTAAGTAAAATTACGGGCAACAAAGCTAAAATAATGAGTTCGCAAAAAGTAGGCCCTACCGTGGCTAATGATGTGCGTATATCGGCCGTTTACTCGGTTATACTCTGTATTTTTGCCATTGCCATTTACATTTTTATACGCTTTAAAAAATGGAGTTATAGCGTGGGGGCATTGGTTGCCGTAACACACGATGTACTTTTGGTACTTTCGTTCTTCTCGTTATTTAACGGTATTTTACCTTTCTCGTTAGATATAGACCAAGCATTTATTGCTGCCATATTAACCGTTATAGGATACTCAATTAACGATACAGTGGTGGTATTTGATAGGATTAGAGAGTTTTTGGCTAGTCACCATGCAAAAACCGACGATATAAAAGTGGTGATAAACGATGCCATTAACAACACCCTAAGCCGTACGGTAATAACAGCTTTAACTGTAATATTTGTACTCGTAGTATTATTTATATTTGGTGGCGAGGTAATTAGAGGCTTCTCTTTCGCCTTGTTAATAGGTGTAATATTTGGTACTTACTCATCTATTTGTGTAGCTACACCAGTAGTGGTAGATTTAGGTAAAAATGCCAAAATGTAAATTTTTGTAAATTATAATTTAAAAGCTGCATCTTTTAATTAGGATGCAGCTTTTTTTTTATAGTGTGAAAATAAAATAGATTTTTTTTGTACAGCACATAAGTTACAATTAACCAAAAATTAATGAGGATTTAATGTAATGAGCGTTATAATCTGAGCCACGATGATTGAAATATAGTGTAATTTACTGTAAATCAATGTTATTTGCGATTTTAATGCGTTAACGGCGGTAGCGGCTTGCCTGCGCAGGCAAGCCGCTTTTTTTCCCTTAGCCCTCCCCCTAGCCCAATTTTCCCCTTTTAGGGCTAGGGGGAGGCTAGGGGGGCCTTTGTCAGGGTAAACTCTAAGCGTGTTACCTGCCTGCGCAGGCAGGTAACACCCAAAAATCATAATTAAAGCTATAAAATATAATTTTAGTCATCTTAATTTAATAATTTATATGTTCTGAGTTTTAAAAACAACTTTTGTGTTTACTGTCCGTTACAAGTCATTATTTATAAATTGATACATGCAGTCTATAAAATAATTTACTTTTATTTCATAATAAAACAAATTATAAGTTATGATAAATAATTCGGTTCTACATAAAGAAAATACCCGTGGCGGTGCCAACCATGGCTGGCTAGTAGCCAAGCATTCGTTTAGTTTTGCTAATTATTACAACCCCGATAAAATGCACTTTGGGGCATTACGTGTGCTTAATGATGATATAGTTGCGGCAGGTAAAGGGTTTGGGATGCACCCGCACAGCAATATGGAAATTATTACTATACCCTTGGCGGGAGAGCTAGAGCATAAAGATAGCATGGGCAATACCGCTGTTATTAAAAAAGGCGATATACAAATACTAAGTGCTGGTACAGGCATTGAGCACAGCGAGGTAAACAAAAATAGCGATAAAGAGGTACGTTTGTTGCAAATTTGGGTTTTGCCTAACGTTAAAAATATTAAACCATCTTACGATCAAATAACATTAAATGTAGCCGATAGGCAAAATAAACTGCAACAAATAGTATCGCCTAATAAAAATGATGAAGGCGTTTTTATACAGCAAAATGCTTGGTTTTATTTGGCCGATTTTGATGCAGGTATTACACACAATTATACTTTAAATAATGAGGGTAACGGATTGTATGTGTTTAACCTAAGCGGACAATTAAAAGTAAACAATGTGGTGCTAGATGCCCGCGATGGCTACGGAATATGGGATGTAAAGCAAATTGAAATTACAGCACAATCCAATACCGAATTTTTAATAATGGAAGTGCCTATGGTTGGATTTTGAGTTGTTGCGCTTAATTGCGCATATTGATAAATTGTAATGGCTGGCCAAAGTTTTCGTTACTACAAATAGCAATTACGGCTTGTAAATCGTCTAGTTTTTTGCCCTGTACACGTACTTGGTCTTCCATTATTGAGGCTTGTACTTTTAGGTTCGAATCTTTTATTTTTTTGACAATTTTTTTGGCTGCCTCTTTATCAATACCTTCTTTAACTCCTATTTCTTTTTTAATCATATTGCCTGTAATGGCTTGATATGGTTTTTCAAAATCGAGGGCATTGGGGGCTAAATTTTGTTTTACAAAACGCGAAATTATGGCATCAGTAATTGCTTTTAGCCGCATATCATCTTCGGTAATAACCTGAATTTGGTTGGTTTTTTTATCCAGTTCGATGCTGCTTTTAGATGTGCTAAAATCGTAACGATTTAAAATTTCTTTTTTGGCGTTATTAATTGCGTTATCCAATGTTTGGCTATCAATTTTACTAACAATATCAAATGAAGGCATAATAAAAAAATTTAATATACAAAATATAAATAAAAATTATAATTTTAACAATTAATTAATATTAACTTAACAGTATAAATCAGATGAAAGATGCAAAAAAATCAGCAATAAAAAAATTAAAAAAAAATACGAAACAAGTAATCGAAAAAGACCTTAGCGATAAGCTACATACTTTTATTTCGAGCCTTGGGCATGATGTAGAAGATATTGGCTTGGAGTTAAAAAAAGCTAGCAAAATATTAGCTAAAAAATTAGTTAAAAAATTTAGCGAAGTAAAATCAGCGGTAAGCGAAAAAACAAATTCGGTAAAAGTAAAAACGCCCAAAATAATTAAGAAAGTAAAAACTGATATTGAAAACGAAGCCAGCGAAACAAAAGCCAAAGCAAAAAAAGTAAAAACCGAAATTGCTAACGATGCAAGCGAAATTAAAAATAAGGTAAAAAGTGTTACAAAAGCTAAACCTGTAATTACGGCTAATAAAGTAAAACCAATTATGGATGTGGCTAAAAAAGAAATTAGCAACGTAAAAAAAGCCGCTAAAGCTGCTGAAAAGCCTGTTTTAGCTAAAGTGGCTACTACCAAAAAAGCCATCGAAACGGTTGCTAAACCTGTAACTAAGCGTACACCTAAAGTTAAACCCTAAATTGTAGATTACCAATACATAAACACATTGCTGTTAAAATTAATGTGTAGTTAACAAAGAAATACTCAATTTAGAGTCCCGAAACTTTGTTTTGGGATTTTTTTTTATTAAAATCAATGCTTGTAACCAAAATACCTTTAATTAACCGAGAAATAAGCTGGCTATATTTTAATGATAGGGTTTTACAAGAAGCCGCCGATATTAATGTACCTTTAATTGAGAGAATTAAGTTTTTAGCTATTTTTTCATCAAACCTTGATGAGTTTTACCGTGTGCGTGTAGCAACATTAAATAGGCTAGCTACTGTAGTTGATAAGGTAAAAGAAGAGCTAGGCTATAATCCCAAAAAAACGCTTAACCAAATAAAAAATATTGTGGTAAAGCAGGAGCGAAAATTTAATTTGCTTTACGCAGATATTATTAAAGAACTGGCCGATAACAAAATTTTTATTATCAACGATACGCAACTTAATGTAACCAGAGGTAAATTTGTTAAAGAATATTTTAGAGAACATATACTATCAACCATTGTTCCTATTATTATTGATGATAAGGCTCCTTTTCCCGAACTGCGAGATCGTGTAATATATTTACTTGTTAAACTTATAAAAAACGAGCCAACCCAAGGCAAGCCTAAGGTAAAATATGCGCTTATAGAAATACCAAAAACATTAAACCGATTTTTGGTACTGCCCGAAACCAATAATTTAAAATTTATTATCTTATTGGACGATATTATTAGGTATTGCCTGCCCGAAATATTTTTTATATTTGATTACGACCAAATTGAAGCACACTCGCTACAAATAACCCGCGATGCCGAACTTGATTTGGATAAAACAGTGAGCGATAAATTTGTTGAACTGCTTACCAAAAGCATACAAAAACGAAAAAAAGGAAAGCCCATGCGCTTGCTTTACGATAGCGAAATGCCTATGGAAACACTTTCGCTGGTGGTAACAAAGCTAAATTTACATTCCGAAAGTTTAATTCCGGGTAACCGATACCATAATTTTAAAAATTTTATTACTTTCCCTAATGTAGGTAACGAAACGCTAGAGTATAAAAAAATATTAGCCCTGCCTGTAAAAGATTTAAGCATTCAAAAAGGAATGTTTGAGCTAATAAAACGGCGAGATTATTTGGTAAATTTTCCTTACCAATCGTTCGATTATATTATTCATTTTATGCGGGAAGCGGCTATCGACCCAAAAGTTACCGAAATAAATATTACCCTTTATCGCCTTGCCGAAAACTCTAAAATTATTAACGCCTTAATAAATGCTAGGCGAAATGGTAAAAAGGTAAATTGCCTTGTTGAGCTTAAAGCCCGCTTTGATGAAACCGCAAATATATACTGGACCAAGCGGTTAGAAGAGGAAGGCGTTACCGTAAATTATGGCATTACAGGCTATAAAGTACATACCAAAATATGCTTAATAACCAGGATAGAAAAAGGCGAAAAAGTATTTTACGCCAACTTAGCCACAGGTAATTATAACGAAAAAACTGCCCGTATATACTGCGACCATAGCTTGTTTACCGCCGATAAACGCATAACTATCGAATTGCATAAGGTTTTTGAGGCCATCAATAAAAAAGTAGTTTCTAAAGGTTATAGGCATTTAATAGTTTCGCCACTAGAAACCCGAAGCAAGCTATTTACCCTTATTGATAACGAAATAAAAAATGCCAAAGCAGGTAAACAGGCTTACATTATTTTAAAAATGAACTCCCTTGCCGATGAACTTACCATAAAAAAACTGTACGATGCCAGCAATGCAGGCGTAAATATAAAGCTAATTATACGTGGTATGTGCTGCTTAGTTGCTGGTAAAAAAGGATTTAGCGAAAATATTGAAGTGATTTCTATTATCGATAAATTTTTAGAACATGCCCGTGTGTGGATATTTGCCAACTTAAATACCGAAAAAATATTTTTATTATCGGCCGATTTGATGACACGCAACCTCGACCATAGGGTAGAGGTTGGATTTCCTATCTATGATAAAAAAATAAAGCAAGAAATTAGAGATATTATTGATTTACAGCTAATGGATAATACCAAAGCCCGCGAAATAAACGCACTTAACAATAATAAATACCACAAAAATAAACTGAAAATAAAATACCGTAGCCAAATAGATACCTACACTTACCTAAAAAATAAAAACATTTGAGATACGCAGCCATAGATATAGGTTCCAATGCAGTACGGCTTTTAATTGCCGATATTACCAATAATAATGGAACAAAATCGTTCAAAAAAAATACCCTCATACGTGTGCCCCTGCGCCTAGGCGACGATGCTTTTATTAACCACGAAATATCGGACAGCAAAGCCAGCGACTTGGTAAAAACCATGCAGGCTTTTAAAAACCTAATGGATGTATATAAAGTTACCCGATACAGGGCTTGTGCTACATCGGCCATGCGTGAAGCCAATAATGGCCCTAGCTTGGTACAAAAAATAAAAAATACAGCTCATATTGATTTAGAAATTATACATGGTCATAGCGAAGCGGCCATAATTTATAGTAGCCATATAGAGCAAACGATGGACCGCAGCAAATGCTACCTCTATATTGATGTAGGTGGCGGAAGTACCGAATTATCATTATTTTCCGAAGCGCAATTATTGGCCTCACAATCATTTAACTTAGGCACTATCCGTATTTTGGATAACCAAGATGAAGACGAGACCTGGGACCTTATGATGTATTGGATTAAAGAAAACTTAAAAAACCACAAAACAGTAATTGGCATAGGCACAGGTGGTAATATCAATAAACTATTTAAACTATCGGAAGAAAAAGAAGGCCAAGCACTCACTTACAACCGTTTAAAAAACTTGTACAATTACCTTAATTCGTTTTCGCTTAAAGACCGTATAAATGTATTAAGCCTTAACCACGATAGGGCTGATGTAATTATACCCGCCTGCGAAAT
>JAAFJW010000137.1 GCA_013298995.1 Sphingobacteriales bacterium
ATAAACACCATAAAATTTAACGGCTCCAGAATTATAATTGGCGAGGTAAAACATATTATTTTAGATAATGGTTTGGTTGCCACCGATGGTTTTGTTGATTTGGAAAAAGCACAATCAGTAACCGTTACTGGCTTAGATAGCTACCACAGCACCCAAAAACTTGCTCGTTTAAAATACGCTAAACCCGAAAACGAAGTCGAAGAATTAATTGTTGATATTGCTGAGTAATAAAAATAATGATAAAATTTTTATCAAAAGTAATATAGTGTAAGGAGTTAAAAACTCGTTTTTATTTGTGCATCCGTAGTTAAGTCTCATCGATTTTAACTAATAGTATACCATTTCCCCTATACCTACTTAACATAATGTTAATTATAAGACAAATATAAAATTCATATTATAATGCAACGAAGATATTTTAAACTGCAAGTAATCATATTATTGCACACTCAAACCCCAAACTCGCAAAATCATCCCAAAACCTTGGGTACGATTTTTCTACCACCATTGCTTCTTCAATCTCTACTTCATCAATCACCATTGCCAAAGGTGCAAAAGCCATTGCCATACGGTGGTCTTCGTAGGTTTTTATGGTAATTTTTTTAGGATATTGCTTTTGTGAACAATCTAATTGGTAAACTTCGTTGTTTTCGTTTAGCTTAACGCCAATTTTTGCCAATTCGTTTTGCAGGGCTGCAATACGGTCGGTTTCTTTAATTTTTAGGGTTTCGAGGCCTGTAAAGCTGGCATCAACGCCTAATACGGCACAGGCAACAATAATGGATTGTGCCAAATCGGGGCATTTTTTTAAATCGTATAGCTGGGTTTTAAAATCTTTGTTTTTATTTTTGATAATGAGTTTATCGCCCTCAAATGCTGATGCTATGCCAAAGTTTTCCATTATTTGGGTAATGGCACTATCGCCCTGTAAGCTGTGTTTTTTTAAATTGGGCAAGGTAATACAACTAGCATCGGCGAAAGCCAAAACCATGTACCAGTATGATGCTGCACTCCAATCGGGTTCGATAGTTAAAGTAGTTTCGGTAAACTTTTGGGGCGCAATACTTATCGTATTATTTTCCCATTGATGCAAAACGCCACATTGTGCAAGCATGGCCAAAGTCATTTCTATGTATGGCTGAGAAGTAAGTTCGCCCTCAATTTCTACGTTTAAACCATTGGGTAAGGTATTGGCAATTAACAACAAAGCCGTAATATATTGCGAGCTTATATTGCCTTTTATTTTGATATGATTGGTTTTTTGAACAAAATTACCCGCAAATGCCAAAGGCGGGAAACCATCGTTTTCTATATATTCAATCTCGGCACCTAAATCACGTAAGGCATTTACCAAAATTCCGATAGGGCGTTGTTTCATCCTATCGGAACCAGTAAGTATAATTTTATTGTTTTTTATGGCGTAATAAGCTGTTAAAAAACGCATTGCTGTACCCGCTGGCCCTACATTTACTTCATCGGCTGTAGCCTGATGATTTAAAATATGGTTTAACGTTACGGTATCGGCAGCGGTAGAAAGGTTGTTTATTTTAATTTTTCCGTTGCTTAAAGCAGCTAATATTAATGCCCTATTGCTTTCGCTTTTTGAACCCGTAAGCTGTATTAAAGCGTTGGTATTAAATGTTTTTTTCTTTAACAGTATGTTGCTCATAACTTATTTTACAGCCGTTTTTTCTTCGTTCATAATAGCCGTTTGCTTGCGGATAGATTCGCTGTGTATTAGTTCTAAAACTTTCTCAATAAAGTCTTTATCTAATTTTAAAGCTTCGCCAATGGCGGTACGTTTTTGTAAAATCTCGTCCCAACGGTTTACCTGTAAAATGGTAACATCGTTATCACGTTTGTAGGTGCCAATTTTTTCAACAATCGACATACGTTCGCCTAATTTTTGAAAAATTTGGTCGTCTATCCTATCAATACTACCTCTCATTTCGCTTAGCTTGTTGGTAAATTCCGAGTTTTCCGAATCGGGCGTACGCAAGGTTAAGGTATCAATTAATTCACTTAAAGCGGCTGGGGTTAATTGTTGTTTGGCATCTGTCCAAGCTACCGATGGGTCTATATGCGCCTCAATCATAAGCCCTTGCATATCTAAATCTAAAGCTTTTTGTGAGATAAAACCTATCAAATCGCGGGTACCGCATATATGGCTAGGGTCGTTTAAAATAGGTAAATTAGGAGCAATTGTTTTTAGGGCAATAGCCAAATCCCACATAGGTTCGTTTCTAAACGCCGATTTTTCGTAGCTCGAAAAACCACGGTGAATGGCTGCCAATTTGGTAATGCCAGCTCGGTTTATGCGTTCCAAAGCACCAATCCATAATGATAAATCGGGGTTTATTGGGTTTTTTACCATTACTGGGATATCTACACCTTGCAAGGCATCGGCAATTTCTTGTACTGTAAAAGGGTTTACGGTACTCCTCGCTCCTATCCAAAGTATATCTACACCTGCTTTTAAAGCCATTTCTACATGTTTGGCGGTAGCAACTTCTACGGCTGTGGGTAAGCCTGTTTCTTGTTTTGCTCGGTTTAACCATACCAAACCTTCGGCACCAATGCCTTCAAACTCTCCCGGACGGGTGCGTGGTTTCCAAATACCTGCTCTTAAAACGCTAATTTTACCTGTTGCTTTTAAAAGGTGTGCGGTTGAAAGCAATTGTTCTTCGGTTTCGGCACTACACGGGCCCGAAATAATTAATGGTTCGCTGGTAGCTGGCATCCAGCTACTTAATGGCGCAATATTTAAGTCTAATTTCATTTTGGTGGGTATTTTAAGGTTTTATAATTTATAGTTTGGTTTGTTATTTATGTTAAATAAAAAAAGACCCGAACTGTACAGCCGGGTCTTTTTTGTATGTGTTTATATTTTTTACATACTATGCCCGGTTTCTACCTAGATAGAAAAAATAACCATAGTAATATGTGTTTTTAAAATTCATTTGTTTTTTTGTGAATGCAAATGTACATTAATAATATAAAGATGCAAGAAATATTTTAGATTTATGATTTTTGATGTGTGATTTTGGATTTTCTCCCTTGTTAAACAATTTGATTTTATGTGATTTAATTTCAAATTAAACATTCACACAAGACAATTTCCCCCTTTGGAGAGACAAAGATGGAAAAAACAAATAGATTATTTAACAAATTTATACCTAACATACAATCATACTCATCATTTAATCATATAAATCATAGTTATGGACAAAAATATTTCACTTATTACTAATGATTTATAAAATAATTAAAATTTAATTTGGTACTAATTAGTAAAACTATCTATATTCGAAATATAATTTGGTTGAGATACCAAAATCAAAACCCCTAAAAAAGGTCTTTGGTTTATTAAGAAGTGGCAAGAGATCAGGCTCGCAGACCCACTGGCAACCTCCCTAAATATTTAGAGAAAGGTGCCAAATCCTGCCCCGTATGGGACAAATAAATTTTAAAATAAAAGACATGAAAAATCACATTATTGTTACCCAAAATTTACATTTAATATCCAAAAAGTGCATCCAAAAATCAACCCCGATTTTTATGATGTGTTGCTGTTGTATGTAAAAAAGCCTAATTGGCTTCTATATTTATCAGCCTTTTAAGGCGATAAAATCCTTTTAAATTTCTTTTAAAAATTTCTTAAAATTTATTCATTTATAATCATTTAATAAAAATGGCAACTCAAAATCTAAAATTCGAAACTTTACAAGTTCACGCAGGCCAAAAAGCCGACCCAACAACAGGCTCACGAGCAGTACCTTTGTACCAAACTACCAGCTACGTTTTTAATAGTAGCGAGCATGGTGCAAACTTATTTGCACTAAAAGAATTTGGCAACATATACACCCGTATTATGAACCCTACTACCGATGTTTT
This sequence comes from Sphingobacteriales bacterium, assembly GCA_013298995.1. Classification (GTDB taxonomy): domain Bacteria; phylum Bacteroidota; class Bacteroidia; order Sphingobacteriales; family Sphingobacteriaceae; genus Pseudopedobacter. Next base: position 3,895 of record JAAFJW010000137.1, read on the forward strand.
TGAGCAACGAATAGCTGCCTTAGAAGGCGGTGTGGCAGCTTTGGCGGTTTCATCTGGGCAGGCGGCGCAGTTTATTGCGCTTAACAATATATTGCAAGTGGGCGATAATTTTGTATCAACCCGTAACCTTTATGGTGGTACATATAACCAGTTTAAGGTACAATTTAAACGCTTGGGCGTAGAGGCTAGGTTTGCCGATGACGAATCGGCGGAAGCCTTTGAAAAACTTATTGATGCCAATACCAAAGCTATTTACTTAGAAACTATAGGTAACCCAGCTTTTAACATTCCTGATTTCGAAAAAATATCGGCCTTAGCCAAAAAGCATGATTTGCCTTTGGTGGTTGATAATACCTTTGGTGCTGGTGGTTATATTTTTAGACCATTGGAACACGGAGCCAATGTGGTGGTAGAATCGGCCACCAAATGGATAGGCGGCCATGGTACTAGTGTGGGCGGAGTAATTGTGGATGGCGGAAACTATAATTATGGTAATGGCAAATTCCCTCAGTTTTCGGAGCCTGCCGAAGGATACCACGGCTTGGTTTTTTCGGATGTGTTTGGTGTAAATGGGCCATTTGGAAACATACAATTTATTATTAGAGCCCGTGTAGAAGGTTTGAGAGATTTTGGCCCTGCTATTTCGCCTTTTAACTCATTTTTATTGATACAAGGTTTAGAAACTTTATCGCTAAGGGTACAACGCCATTTAGATAATGCCTTAGAACTGGCCCAATGGTTAGAAAATCATCCGCAGGTAGCCAAAGTAAATTACCCTGGTTTGGCATCTTCACCTTACCACCAATTAGCCAAAAAATACTTGAAAAACGGCTTTGGTGCAGTATTATCTTTCGAGATAAAAGGCGATAAAGAAAACGCTACAAAATTTGTAGATGGATTGGTGCTTACCAGCCATTTGGCCAATGTAGGCGATGCCAAAACCTTAATTATACAACCTTCGGCTACTACGCACCAGCAGTTAAGTGCCGAAGACCAGGTAAAAGCTGGCGTAAGCCCTACCCTATTGCGGGTATCGGTAGGTATCGAGCATATCGACGATATTAAGGCAGACTTTGCACAAGCATTTGATAAAATTTAAAAAGCACAATTTTACCAATCCTTTTAGCTATTTTTTTAGGTGAGAGGATTGGTATTCATATAGATAAATGAGCCATAAAACATACCAGCACCCACAGCCTTTTAAACTAGAAAGTGGTAAAAAAATAGTTGATTTAGAAATTGCTTACCATACTTTTGGCAAACTAAATGCCGATAAAAGTAATGTAGTATGGGTATGCCATGCGCTTACGGCCAATTCGGATGTATTTGAATGGTGGCCAGGCTTATTTGGCAAAAAGAATTTATTTAATGCTGATGAGCATTTTATTGTATGTGCCAATGTATTGGGCTCGCATTACGGTACCAGCAACCCGCTATCAATAAACGAGATTACAGGCCTGCCTTATTGTTTGTCTTTTCCGCTATATACCATACGGGATATGGTGGCAGCGCACCAATTACTGGCCGAACATCTTAAAATAGATAACATTGAACTATTAATAGGTGGCTCGCTAGGTGGGCAGCAAGCCTTAGAATGGGCTGTGATAGAACCCGATAGAATTAAAAACCTAGTGGTGTTGGCCACCAACGCCCAACACTCGCCTTGGGGCATTGCTTTTAACGAATCGCAACGGCTGGCCATAGCTGCCGATAGAACTTTTTACGCTAATAACCCCAAAGGTGGCTTAAAAGGCTTAAAAGCGGCTCGAAGTATGGCCTTATTATCGTACCGTACTTACGAAAGTTATGTGCGCACACAATCCGAGGTGGATGATAACCCTAAAGATTTATTTAAGGCATCATCGTACCAAAATTACCAAGGCGAAAAACTAGTAAAACGCTTTAATGCGTATAGTTACTGGTATTTAACTAAAGCTATGGATACACACAATCTAGGCCGTAATCGTTCATCGGTTAAAGATGCTTTAAAAGCGATAAAAGCCAATACGCTAGCCATTGGTATTAAAAACGATTTTTTATTCCCAGTTGAGGAACAAAAATTTTTAGCCGAAAATATTAACCATGCTAAATATGAAGAAATATCATCCTTTTATGGCCATGACGGCTTTTTGCTAGAAACCCAAAAACTAGAAGAGCTAATAGGTGCTTTTTTAAAGGCAACAAAAGAAAGGTTAAAAAAAAATAATTTGAAGATAGCGTAGGGGGAGATTTTTGATTGCGGATGCGTGATTGCGGATGCGTGATTTAATAAATAAAAAAATAGCGTAAAATTCAAAGTATTACCAAAATTTTGAAGCAAAAGTATTTCTTGTTTTGCATATTTAAAAAAGCGTACGGTAAACCCGCATTAAAAAGCAAACCCTGCGTACCTAAACCCGACAGCCTGCCTGCGCAGGCAGGTAGCGGATACCTGCCTTGCGCCTAAGGCCCGAGGGCGTACCTGCCGGCCAGCAGGCGGGTGAGCGAATGGCGGGGCTAGCTGATGTGATGAAAAACTAGCCTAGGTTTTTCAAAATAATTTACCCACTAAACCACGGTTACCAAAATAAATAAAAAACATTTTGCAACATTAATTGCTTTATCATACCTTGTAAGCAATTAATTTACTCCTTAACTATCTTAAATAATTACCATGCTAAACCTAAAAAACAAGTTTTTATTAGCC
>JAAFJW010000138.1 GCA_013298995.1 Sphingobacteriales bacterium
TCACAAATGGGCAGATTTACAGGTTTACTAGGCATTGCATTAATTTTTAGCATCGCTTTTTTAATGTCGAACAACAGAAAAGCGATAAATTACCGTTTGGTATTTTCGGGTTTAGCTATACAAATTGGCTTGGCATTGTTTATTTTAAAAACTTCGGTAGGCAAAGATATTTTTGCTTTTGTGGCTTCGATGGTAAAAAAAATTCTTTCCTTTTCGGATAAAGGAGCCGAGTTTGTGTTTGGCATTGTGGCCAACCAAAATGGGCAAATTGATAAACTTTTCGGGTCGCAGTACAATTTCATTTTCTTTTTTAGGGTAATACCCACCATTATATTTGTGGCTGTACTGGTAAGTATGGCCTATTATTTTGGCATTATGCAAAGGGTGGTAAAAATATTTGCTTGGGTGGTGTACAAATTGATGGGTGTAAGTGGCTCCGAAGCGGTATCAAACGTAGGCAGTGCTTTTGTAGGCCAGGTAGAAGCCCAAATTATGATAAAACCTTATATAAAAGGGATGACCAACTCCGAACTTTTGGCCAGTATGGTGGGCAGTATGGCCTGTATTGCTGGAGGCGTTATGGCAGTTTACATATCGTTGGGCGTACCAGCCGAGTATCTTTTGGCAGCCAGTATTATGGCCGCACCTGGGGCTTTGGTAATCTCAAAAATTGTTTATCCCGAAACCGAAGTATCCGAAACTAAAGGCAAAGTATCTATCGAAATAAAAAAAACACATTCTAATTTGGTAGATGCTATTTCGCATGGCGCAGCCGATGGATTAAAAATAGGGCTTAATGTAATCGCCATGTTGATAGGCTTTATTGCCATTATTGCTTTATTGGATTATGTTTTAGGATACATAGGCTCGTCTCTTGGGCATTTTGGTGTAAGTTTATCTTTTATAAACATTGATATAAACACGCTAAGTTTAAAGCAAATATTGGGTACTATATTTTCGGTATTTGCTTACGCAATGGGCATACCTGCCAAAGATATACAGGTAGCGGGCTCGCTTATGGGTACCAAAATGGTAATAAACGAGTTTGTAGCTTACCTTGATTTGGCACAAATAAAAGCCACACTCGATCCCAAAACTTTGTTAATTACCAGTTTCGCTTTATGCGGATTTGCCAATTTTAGTTCCATAGGCATACAGGTAGGTGGGATAGGGGAGCTTGCACCTAATCGCCGGGCCGACCTTGCCAAACTGGGTATGCGGGCTTTGATATGTGGTACGCTGGCTTCGTATTTATCGGCTACCATTGCTGGGATTTTAATGTAGCTGGGGCTGGATATTTACGGTGCCAACCTGAGCTATAAACCACCGCCCTGCGTACCTAAACCCGATAGCAGCGGATACAGGCTTTTGCGCCTAAGGCCTGCGGGCGTATGAGCGGATAGCGGGGCTAGTTTACGTTGATTGCTTAGGCTTTGGTTTTTTATAAAAAAAAGATTTTTAATGGTGTTTTTTTAGATTTTATTATATACGTTTTAATTTTTAGCAATATTGACTATGTCCTTAATGGAAGCTTACGATTTAGATATTTTTTTGAGAGAAATATCTAAAGACATCAAAAAAAAGGGGTTGGAGTTATATACTTCGAAAAGTATTTTATCTTACAATGAAGTTGATTTGTCCCTTTTTTCAAAAGTAAAGGATGCCGAAATGGATGAGGTGTATAATGTTGAGATAGATTATGACCTTGAATATGATGAATTTAGCACAGGTTGTAGCTGTGGTTACGTTGAAGAAAAAATGGAAGATTGTAAGCATATTGTGGCTACAATTTATTTATGGAAAGCCATTATTAGCGGTGCAAGTGTAAAGCTGGGGCTGGTATCAACGGTAGTAAAGCCCGAACTTATTGCCGATAAAGCAAGCGAATTGGCTGGTAATGAATTTAAATTTCATATACGCAAGCTCGAGCATTGGACATTGCAAAATATGGTGCAGGCAAAAAGAATGCCTAGTTACCAAAATGCGTATAATTTTACAGTAAACGAGGATGAAAAATCGTGTTCGCTACCTTTTTCGAATAAAATAACAGCCAAGGCTAGGTATTTAAAAAACGAGGTTTTAGGCCTTTCGTGTAATTGTAACAGTACTACGGCTACATATATGTGTGGGCATTTGTACATATTATTGCTAGGCATAGGGCAAAAAAATGGGGCTAATTATTTTAAAAAATACAATAATTATGATGTCGAAAAAGCTGATGTTTTAAATAAATTTGGTTTAAAACTCAATGATGAACTAGCCAAAGATTTTGAGTTTGGTATCGATCATTGGGGGGATTTTAAAGTTATAAAACAACCACTAAACTTATTAAAAATTGCCGATTACGCAGGCTGGCAAAGTACCATAAAAAACATTAGCCCCGATAAACCCGATAACCTAAGCACCGCAAAAAAAATACCTGCCGATATTACCGCTGTGGGCTTAGTAATTACATTGGAGGGTAAACATCGATTACCTTTTTGGATTGACGCTGTAGCGGTTACCGAAAAAAAATCTTCAATATCGTACAAAAAAATTTTACTACATAATAATAATGATTTAAGTATTTTTACGCATTTACCCGAAGATGTTTTTGCAGAAATTGCAAAACTACCTAGCCATAATTTATTAAATTATATTGAAGATAATAGTGGCGAGAGTTTTTACAGCTATTCTACCAGTACGTTAAACAATCTTAGTACCAATAGTAAAGATTTGATGATGCAGCAATTTAAGCATGTTTTAAAAACATTGGCCAATAGGCAACATCCCGATTTACTTTTTTTTAAAACTGATGTAGGCCAAGCGTTTAGCAATGCAACTTGCTTGCCTATAAAATTGGGTGTTGCTATACCGCAAATAGAACTAAACTTACTTAAAAAAAATAATTTTTGGGTATTAACGCCTCATATAAAAATAGAAAATAAAGTATATGGCTTAAAAGATGTGAGCATACATTATCCTTATTTATTACAAACAAGCGATAGCTTTTACCTTATAGATGCCAAAGACGAAGCACTGCTCGACCTTTTTAAACAAGGCGACCTCATGCTACACCAGCAAGATACCGAAGCCTTTATCGAAAAAATTATTAAACCCTTAAGTAAGCTATATCCCATTAATTTTGATACTACTGTGAACATAGAAAACCTGCAAAACAACTTGCCCGAGCCTGTAATTTACCTTAGCGAACTAAATGATACTTTTTTAATGGTGCGGCCTAAATGGAAATATGGCGCCTACGAAGCCGAAATGGACGGGGCAGCAAAAACTATTTTAAACAACCAAAGCCAAATAATTAATATAGAGCGAGATACCGCTAAAGAGCAAGAGCTGATTGATTTTGTAAAAACGCTACACCCAAGGTTTAAGGTTCAAAATAATAAAGAATATTTTTATTTGCCTTTTACCGAAGCCATGAACAAAAACTGGTTTATGCAGTTTTTTACCGAGTTACAAAACAAAAATATACCTGTTTATGGCCTTAATGAACTTAAAAAATTTAAGTACAATAGCAATAAACCTACGTTTGATATAAAATCATCATCGGGTATAGATTGGTTTGATTTACAAATAGAAGTACACTACGGTGACCAAACCGTAGGCCTAGCCGAACTAAAAAAAGCAATACTAGCCAAGCAAGAATTTATTTTGTTAAAAGATGGTACACTAGGCATTTTACCCGAAGAATGGATAAAAAAATATAGCCCGCTATTGCGTATGGGGCAAATAAAAGACGATAATTTAAAAATATCGAAACTGCATTACACCCTTTTAGATGAACTGTATAACCAATTGGATGATACCGCAATACAGGAAGAACTTAACCAAAAAAAGCAAAACCTACACCGATTAGAAAATTTAAAAGAAATAGCTCTCCCAAAAAAGTTAAAAGCAGCTTTACGCGATTACCAAATGGCAGGCTACCAATGGATACACCAGTTAAAAAAACTGGGCTGGGGCGGTTGCCTTGCTGATGATATGGGCTTGGGCAAAACCCTGCAAGCACTTACTTTTTTACAACATTGTATCGAACAAAGCAGTACCGAAACCCATTTAATTGTATGCCCTACATCGTTAATTTACAACTGGGAAAGCGAAATACAAAAATTTACGCCCAGCCTAAAATACTACATCCATTACGGTACCGATAGGCATTTGAGCGAAGAAAAATATGCCGAAAACAACCTTATTATTACCAGTTACGGCATGGTACGTAGCGATATCGAACATTTAAGCAAACTAAATTTTGGTTACTTACTGTTAGATGAAAGCCAAGCTATAAAAAACCCCGCTGCACAAATTACCAAAGCAGTACAAGTGCTAAAATCGAGCAATAAACTTATACTAAGCGGTACGCCTGTACAAAACAATACCTTTGATTTGTATGCCCAAATGAATTTTTTAAACCCTGGTATGCTGGGCAATATGGAGTTTTTTAAAACCGAATTTGCCAACCCAATTGATAAATATGGCGATAAAGCCAAAGGCGACGAACTGCGTAAACTCATTTACCCTTTTATGCTACGCCGCACCAAAGAACAGGTAGCCAAAGATTTACCCGATAAAACCGAAACCGTATTGTGGTGCGAAATGGATACCCCACAACGCAAAGTTTATGATTATTATAAAAAACTTTACCGCGAAACCCTAATGGAGCGCATAGCCGAAAACGGGATGGGCAAAAGCAGTATGTACATTTTAGAAGGCCTGCTAAAATTGCGCCAAATTTGCGATTCGCCAGCCTTATTAAAAGACGAAAAGTATAAAAACGATTCGGTAAAAATAAAAGAACTGGTACGAGAACTGGAAAACAATACAGGCACACACAAGGTATTGGTGTTTTCGCAATTTGTAGAAATGCTTACCTTAATTAGGACCGAGCTAGACCAAAGGCAAATAAACTATTCGTACCTTGATGGTAGCACACCAGCCATAAAACGAAAAGATGCCGTAAATAAGTTTCAAACAGACGAAACTATCCGTGTGTTTTTAATTAGCTTAAAAGCAGGTGGCGTAGGTTTAAACCTAACATCGGCCGATTATGTTTACCTAATAGACCCTTGGTGGAACCCCGCTACCGAACAGCAAGCCATTGACCGTACACACCGCATAGGCCAAACCAATAAAGTATTTGCCTATAAAATGATTTGTAAAGATAGCGTTGAAGAAAAAATATTACAGCTACAACAAAAAAAGAAAGCCCTAGCCAGCGATTTAATTGCCGAAGAAGCAGGTTTTGTGAAAAAACTAACCAAAGATGATATTGCATTTTTGTTTAGTTAAAATAATCAATTGCCCTTGGCTTTAGCCAAGGGCAATTGATTGTTTTAACCCAAATACGATTTTAAAATCTTGCTTCTTGATGTATGCCTTAATCTTTGCAAGGCTTTATCTTTAATTTGCCTTACCCTTTCGCGGGTTAAATTAAATTTTTCGCCAATTTCTTCTAGCGAAAGCGGATGATTGGTACTTAGCCCAAAAAACAAAATAATAATTTCACGTTCACGTTCGGTAAGTGTTGATAGCGAGCGTTTTATTTCTTCTGATAGCGATTCGTCTATCAAATTACTATCCGTATTGGGGTTATCGTTTTCCAATACATCAAGTAGCGTATTTTCTTCACCTTGTACAAAAGGCGCATCCATACTTACATGGCGACCCGAGTTACTTAGCGTATCCGATATTTTATCAACCGTAGTTTCTAGCATTACTGCCAATTCTTCGGGCGAAGGCTCACGTTCAAATTCTTGTTCTAATTTAGAAAAAGCTTTACTTATTTTACTTAACGAACCTACCTGATTAAGCGGCAAACGTACAATACGCGATTGCTCGGCAATGGCTTGTAGTATCGATTGCCTAATCCACCATACCGCATACGAAATAAATTTAAAACCTTTAGTTTCATCAAAACGCTTGGCTGCTTTTATCAAACCTAAATTACCTTCGTTAATTAAATCACCCAAGGTTAAGCCTTGGTTTTGGTATTGTTTGGCTACCGAAACCACAAAACGTAGGTTGGTTTTGGTTAAACGCTCTAAGGCAGCTTGGTCGCCTTCACGTATTTTTTGGGCTAATATTACCTCTTCTTCGGCAGTAATTAAATCAACCTTACCTATTTCATGTAAATATTTATCTAATGATTGCGATTCGCGATTGGTAATTGATTGGGTTATTTTGAGTTGTCTCATGTATATTAAAATCTCGTCCTAAAAAGTTTGCGAAGTTAAGAAAATTGTACAATTTACACGTTAATTAATTGAAAATGTTACAATTTGAGCAAAAAAATACAACAAAATATAGCCAATTACAGTCCGCAAAAATCATTCCAATAAATACTATTGTTGCTATTTTCTTTTAAGTATTGTTATTTTTCCCTTTCGGGAGGATTTTAACGTCAATAAATCGTGTTTTTAAATGTAGCTATAACCTGTATCTTAAAATCCTCAATGTTACAAAGTATTGCTGTTTAATATAGGGTTATTAGTAGCATTTACTTGGTAGGTATTTATTTTATTATCGTGTGTAATTTCTACTATTCGGTAACCTTTATAAGTAGTACCCCAGTTCCCTCCAA
>JAAFJW010000139.1 GCA_013298995.1 Sphingobacteriales bacterium
AGGAGCAAGTAAGACAAATTTTACCATTCAGCAAAGCGGGGAGAGAATTTATTTTCTTTCTCTTCTTTCTGAAAAATATTATTCTTTTATACTTGACTTCCCAAATTTGAAAAGTTGCATTTATTATTTGAATCTAAGTTCCATTTAAAGCATTCGATTTAATTTTACACTTGTTATTATAAAAGAATTAATAAAATGTATATGCCCAAATTTGTGTATTGGTGGCTATTGCTATTGTGTGGCTAAAAAAATGTAAAGGCTTCGCTTTTATTTATTTGCTACGAATTTTGCTGGCAAAAAAAATCTAAAATGCTATTTATCTGTTTGTTTAAGCCTTGTATCAAATTTTTATTTGTGCCGAAACTTTAGTTAATTATTTTGGGCGTACAAATTTTATAATATTGGCTTCGGGTTTGCTAAACTGTAGAAAATTATATCCTCACCACAGCGCCTAATTGTAGCAAAAACGGTGCAAGATAAACCCGCATTAAAAAGCACCACCCTGCGTTACTAAACCCGACAGCCTGCCTGCGCAGGCGGGTAGCGGATACCTGCCTGCCAGCAGGCGGGTGAGCGAATGGCGGGGCTAGCTTTGGTGGTGAAATACAGGCCTTGGTTTTTCTAAATATTTTTATACCAATTGTGTGATTTTTACAACAATTTGTTTTATAAAACAGATTGTTGTAAAAAATATTGCGCTTACTTTAACCTATTTATTGTTTAAAACTTAGAGGCTAATACGGCCGTTTTTCTGAATTTTTTTCTATCACCATCTAGGTTAAAAAGTTCTACGTAAACAATGTAAATACCTGTTTTAAGTTTTAGGGTGCCGGTTTCGTCTAAGCCATCCCATTGTAACTCGCCTGTGGTGGCCAAGGTTTGGTTTTTAACAAGTTTTTTAACGATTACACCTTGGCTGTTATATATGGTTACATTGGCAACATAATTGGGCTTATCAAATTTGTATAAAATGCGCAGTACATCTTCAAAGCCATCGTTATCGGGCGAAAAGGTTTCGCTGGCTAAGGTAACTTCCTCGCTGGTTTCTATGTTTTCTAAAAATTGCGAATTTTTATACGTGGGCGTGGCATAGCCTACTGATGCTGCTGCCGATTTAAAATTTCCTATTGCATTGGTAGCTTGGGTAAAGCTGCTGCGTTCTAAACTTACGCCTTCGGTATCTTTAATTAATTGAAAGTGCATTTTATCGTTGTAGCTTAACGAATCTATAGTTTCTTTGGCTTTGTTTAATACCACCACTTTACCCGCTGTATTTACAAAAGCTGCCATGCCTGTTAGTTTCACAAAATTAGTAGGATTTTGTACCGTATATAACGATTTTATATTATCAGGGTCGGGGCTTATTACCCAATAAGTTTTTGGCTGAAATAATATTGATGTTTCGCTGATTTGTTTTAAACTACTGATTTCGTTTTTTGTACTGCTTATAGATGCGATATACAAATCTTTAAAATCTAAAACTTTATCACTGTTGTTATATAATTCTACAAAATCTTCATTCTCGCCTTTGGGGTCGTACAGTATTTCGTTTATTAAAACATCGTTTTTAGCAACCTCGCCTGGTAAAAAAAAGCTAACATTTTGGCTTGTGATAGTATTTCCACCACAATCTGATACATTTTTTACATTTACTGTATAGCTTTTATTTTTTGCAAGTGATTGGCCAAAAACCAAATCTACTACCGAAAAATCGGGTGCTATTACGTTTATACTTGTAGGATTGCCTACACCGTTATTTACAAAATATTGTGTTACCAAGCTAGCCTGTAAGCTATCGAGCCCACGGTTAAATGATAAAGTAATGGTAAGCGCATCTTTAAAAACGGCACTATTTACCAATAATGGTGTGGTGATTTTGTTGCTTAAATAAATGGAATTTACTTTGCCGGGTGTACCGCCAGTGGGGCTATTGCTGGCACTATAATTTTGCGATGGTTTACAAGTTGAATTTGGGTCGATTAATTCTAATGTGTAGCCTCCACCTTTTTTTACAGCATCTTTATACCAAGTATCGCTATAATTTGTACTGCTAATAGTTGTGCCTGTGGGGTTTACCAATCTTAATTGGCTACCTCCATTAGTTAATGCAGGGAAGGTTATACCAATGGTTCGACCAAATGGTTTAAAACTATTGGTATCGGCTCGGGCGCATAAAATCAAATACTCGTTTGGTTTAATTATTTCTTTATCAAAAGTGTAGGTGCTTGTAGCTGTACCGTATTTGAATCCTTTTAAGGCAATTTCTTCGGTGGTGGTGTTCCACAGTTCAATAAATTCTTTTTCGGGCAGGTCCACTACTGGGTTGGGGTCGGCAAATATTTCGTTAATAACAATATCGTTAGCTTTTGTAATGTAAGGTTTTTTGTAAGCGAATGCTTTGGTAATAGGTGCAGTTATGGTATTGCCCTTGGTATCTTTTATATTGCTAATGCTTAAAGTATAATTATTGGTTTCGAATGCTAGGTTATAATCTAAGGTAACTACTGCACCTGTTACAGTTGCTGTTTTGGGCAATATATTACCTGGCGTAATTTTATAATTATTTAGGTTTGATGCTTCAAGGTTACCTACTGCTTCGTTAAAAGTAAGTTCTATTTTATTATCTCCTACCAAAACAAAATCAGCTAATGTGGGTGGCGTAATATCGCTTACAGTAAATGCTTTGCTTATAGGCGCAGTTATGGTATTGCCTTTTGCATCTTTTATTTTATCGATGGTTAATGTATAATTAGTGGTACTAAAAGTAGTTGCATACTCTAGCGTTACTATTGCACCATTTACAGTGGCTGTTTTAGGCAAAATATTACCTGGTGTAATTTTATAATTATTTAGGTTTGATGCTTCGGCAAGTGCCAAGGTTTCGTTAAAAAGCAAGTCTATTTTATTGTTTCCAATTAAAGTTAAGGTAGTTAATGTAGGCGGCGTAACATCGGCAAGCGAAAATGCTTTGCCAATTGGCTGGGTAATGGTATTGCCTTTGGTATCTTTTATATTGGTAATGTTTAAAGTATAATCACCTAAATTTATAGGGTTTGCATAATCTAAAGTTACCGTTGCACCTATTACTGTTACTGTTTTTGGTAAAATATTACCTGGCATTATTTTATAGTTATTTAGGTCTGATGCCTCGATACTACCCAGTGGTTCGTTAAAAGTAATTTCTAGTTTACTATCGTTTAGTACTACCAAATTGCTTAAAGTAGGCGGTGTAACATCGTTAACCAAAGTAGTAACTAAAAAATCATCAAAATAGAATAAGCCAGAGCGGGTAGAGGTATATTTACATTGTACACCAAAATATGCTGTACTAGTAAAAGTATTGTCTGTTACTGTACCTTCAGATGTATAATTTAAACCTCCTGTATTATCGGTTTTTAATTCCCACAATCCAGCATCAGTACGAGTAACTTCTATATTTGCTACAAGTTCATTAACGTTTGATCTTGTTTTTGCTGCACCATCAATAATTTTAACCACTGTTGTACCAGTTTGTTTGCATAAATCGTACGAATCTGTTGAACCACTTTCGCCAATTAATACAAAATAACCATTTAAAGCGGCATTAAAATCGGCATTATCAGAGGTTAAATACACTCTAACTTGGTTACTTGTTGATGGGTCAAAGGCCATTTTAACAAAGAAATTCCATTTCGCATTTGTTGCTAAAGTATTGGCTGTATAAAGGTTTACAGTTTTCGAAGCTGTATTAGCTAAAGTTTGTAATTGGTTGTTAGCGTTTACAGTATAATCGGTAACATCGCCCTGCCAAACTGGGTTTACCGTAAAATTTCCATCACTAAAATTATCGTTTACTTGCGCCGTGGCACAATTAACTCCTAAAAAAATCAAAAAAACTAAAAACTTTCTCATATTTGCACCTAAAATAATTTTATAAAAGTAAGCAAACAATAATAAATTAATATTAAAATAATAATAAATGAAAGTTGCAGTTGTAGGCGCAACCGGCCTGGTAGGTACGGTAATGTTAAAAGTATTGGCAGAGCGCAATTTCCCAGTTACAGAGTTAATTCCCGTTGCTTCGGAAAAAAGCAAAGGCAAAGAAATAGAATTTAAAGGGAAAAAATACAAGGTGGTAACGGTAGATGAAGCCATTGCCATGGTGCCCGATGTGGCTTTGTTTTCGGCAGGTGGGGCAACATCAACTATTGAAGCACCAAAATTTGCTGCTGTAGGCACTACGGTTATTGATAACTCATCGGCCTGGCGCATGGATGCTACAAAAAAACTGGTAGTACCCGAAGTTAATGCATCGGTTTTAACCAAAGACGATAAAATTATAGCTAACCCCAATTGCAGTACCATACAAATGGTGGTAGCCTTAAAACCGCTACACGATGTGTATAAAATTAAACGTGTGGTGGTATCAACCTACCAATCGGTTACGGGTACAGGTGTAAAAGCGGTGGCACAATTGATGAACGAACGCAAAGGAATTGTGGGCGAAATGGCTTATGCTTACCCCATTGATTTAAACGTTATTCCTCAAATTGATGTTTTTACCGATAACGGTTATACCAAAGAGGAGATGAAAATGATATTGGAAACCAAAAAAATTATGGGCGATGATAGCATAGAGGTAACCGCTACTACGGTTAGAATTCCTGTTATGGGCGGTCATTCCGAATCGTTAAATATTGAATTTGAAAACGAATTTGATTTAGCAGAAATTACCCGATTGCTATCAGCGCAAAGCGGCTTAATAGTGGTAGATGACCCTGCAAATGCAAAATACCCTATGCCAATGGATGCGCATGAAAAAGATGAAGTTTTTGTAGGCCGTATTCGCCGAGATTTTTCGCAACCCAAAACCCTAAATATGTGGTGCGTAGCCGATAATTTACGCAAAGGTGCAGCCACTAATGCGGTACAAATTGCCGAGTATTTGCTATCGGCCCAGTTAATAGGCTAAACCCAATTTTATAATCCCTGCCAGTTTTTTTTCCTTTGGCAGGGATTTTTCTTTTTAAAAGCAACCGCCAAAAAACATGATTTACATTAACCCAAGTGTTAAGTAAATAACCAATTAACCTGAGTTACGATGATTAAACTATAGTATAATTTTCTGTAAATCAATGTTATTTACGGTTTTAATGCTTTAACAACGGTGCGGCCTGCCTGCGCAGGCAGGTAACGCCCAAATCATCATTAAAACTATAAAAAATGGAATCAACGCATTATAAAATAGTGGATTATATGACACCAATTTGCTGTAATACGCCATAAAGTTTTTCGGTTGGTAAACCCATTACATTGCTGTACGAACCTATAATTTTTTCTATCGCTACCAAGCCCATCCATTCTTGTATGCCGTAAGCACCTGCTTTGTCAAAGGGGTTATAGGTATTTATGTAATGTAAAATTTGTTGGTTGCTAAGGGTTTTAAAATATACTTCGGTGGTATCGCTATATGTTGTAATTTGGTTTTGATGTACGATACTAAAGGCGGTAATTACTTGGTGCATATTGCCGTTAAGTTTTTGTAATATCTCGAAAGCGTGTTGGGCATCTTTTGGTTTGCCCAATATTTGGTTATCAATAATTACTACAGTATCGGCAGTTAAAATAATGCCATCGGGCTGTGGTTCAAAGGCTTTTGCCTTAGCGGCCGATATATAAGCGGCTACTTCACCAACAGGTAAATGATTAGGATACGTTTCATCTACCTCTTTTAACAATAGCTGATAAGGTAAACCCATAAGGCTTAATAACTCTTGCCTGCGGGGCGATTTTGATGCAAGGTAAATTTTTGTCATATTATTAAAATTTTCCACCATCGCTAGCATCGGGGCTATCAACCAACCATTTCCCCTGTATTTTTAAAACCTTTTCGATAATATCTCGGGCTACACCAGCACCACCTTTGTACGGCGATATATAATGGCTAATTGATTTTACCTCGTTAACCCCATCGGCAGGGCACACGGCTAGTGCTACATGTTGCATTGGCGGTATATCGGGCATATCATCGCCCACATAAATAATTTCATTAGGCTGTAAGTTGTTGTTTCTTAAATAAGTATCAAAAATATCTAGCTTATGATGTATGCCTAAAAAAACATCGGTAATGCCTAAACCGTTTAACCGTTTTAATATTCCTTGCGATGTGCCCCCACTAATGATGCAAACTTTGTAACCCTTTTTTACGGCCAATTGCAAAGCATAACCGTCTTTGGTGTTAAAACTGCGTAGTTGTTCGCCCGTTTCGGTAAGCAAAATGTTGCCATCGGTTAAAACCCCATCAACATCAAAAATAAAAGTGGTAATTTGTTTTAGTTTATCTAGCATCAGTAAAGCTATTGGTTATCACGCCATTCATATACCCAGGCCGATTGTATTTGTTCCAAGTGGCTTTCGTTACATTCTTCTTTGGTGCCTTTAAAATTGGGAAGGTCTAATATCCATTGCAACATTTCGGTAAATCGTACACGGTAAATTTTAGATTCGGTATATTCATCGCCAAATTTCTCGTACAATCCCATGGCAATATCTTCGTGGTCGGCCCAGTGTATGGGTA
>JAAFJW010000014.1 GCA_013298995.1 Sphingobacteriales bacterium
CTGTTCAAACTCAGATAGAAGAAAACAAAAAGGGGAAAATCCTGCCTGACAGCATTGATATTATCATGCTAAGATGCGGCTATGTTTACCCTTTTCGGTGTTGTATTAAATTATACCAAAATTGTATTTTTTTTGATAGGGTAAAGATATGAGGTATCCGCTGCCTGCCTGCGCAGGCAGGAGTAGTATGTATAAAATTACAGTTGCAAATTGGAGAGTTGATACAACGGGGCCAATGCAGGTAATTTCGGGTGCAATGGGCAAAGAAAAAGTTCATTTTCAAGCACCTGATTCGCAAAATATTCCAAGTGAGATGCAGCAATTTATTGATTGGTATAATAATACTGATAATCATATTGATTTGGTTTTAAAAGCGGCAATTGCTCACTTATGGTTTGTTACCATTCACCCTTTTGATGATGGGAATGGACGTATAACAAGAGCATTAACAGATATGATGCTTGCGAGGTCGGACAAAAGTACACAACGATTTTATAGTATGTCGGCACAAATAAGGATTGAGCGAAAAACTTATTACCAGGTACTCGAAAGTACCCAAAAAGGTGATATTGATATTAGCAATTGGTTAATTTGGTTTTTAGATTGTTTAACAAATGCTTTAAAGTCATCAGAAACCGCTTTATCTAAAGTTTTAAATAAAGCTGAGTTTTGGAAAAAACATATTTTAACTGTATTTAACGAACGGCAGTTATTATTGATAAACAAATTACTTGATGGATTTGATGGAAAATTAACATCGTCAAAATGGGCGAAAATCTCAAAATGCTCATCTGATACTGCACTAAGGGATATTCAAGATTTGATTAACAAAGATGTTTTGCAAAAAGAGCAAGCAAGTGGGCGAAGTACAAATTACGAACTAAAACAAATACAAAAAAGGGGGTACAAAATATAACCTCTAGGCTCTGCCCTAATTATACACCTTAATCATAAAAATAAAATTCTCCATTTTTTTGATTTGTTGGGTACGAGATAAGCCTGCAATATTGTTTTGCTTGGTAATATTAAGTTTGTTTTTTAGCGAATCTTGCGGTATGTTTTCTATTGATTGTAATATGTAGTTAGATTTTATGGCAAATGCAGCACCATCGGTTTGGGTTTGTTTGCCTTTTATTAAGCCTATAATATTGCCTCGGTTATCTAATAATGGGCCGCCCGAGTTACCTGGGTTTACAGGTATTGATACTTGGTAAGCTGTACTATCGCCATTATAACCCGTTGCCGAACTTAGGTAGCCTTTGCCATATACTACCTCATCGCGTGGGTAGCCAATGGTATAAACTTCTTCGCCTAAATCAGAAACTGATTTTTTAAAGGTATAAGGTAATGTAGGTAAATTAGTAAAAGTGGTATCGGCTATGCCTAAAATGGCAATATCATAACTAGGGTCGATGTATATAATGTTTACTTTAAACGATTGGCCTTTGTTGTTTTGGATATACACCGAATCAGCTCCTTCTACCACATGGTAATTGGTTACAAAATAGCCATTATTGGTAAGTGCAAAGCCACTTCCACCGTATTTACCTTGGTTGCTGTTGATGTTGTTTTCTGGTGTAGCATCGTATCCTCTTATTAAAGCATTTTGCGATTTTTTGATATTTTCCATATCACGCTTTAGTGCACTGTAATTGGTGTTGCTGTTTTTAGCCGAAAATTGCCCTGTGCCAAGTAGGGTTGCCAAGGTTGTAATAATGGCAACAGTAGCAGCAATGGCAAAGTTTTTTTTGTTTTTATTCCAAAAAATTATAATTGATGATGAGGTTTCGGTAACGCTATGTTTAATTTCGTTGATATCTAGGGATTGGTGAATGCTGTCCATTTGGGACTGTAATTTCTTTTTTTCGCCATAGGCCTCAATCGTTTTTAGAAACGCAAGGTGTTCTACCACTTTGCTATCCAAAATAGGGTTTATATTTCTTTGGTGATCAAAGTCGGCTCTTTCTTTTTCGTTAAGTTCTTGAAAAAGGTAGGCTTCAATTTTTTTAATTAATTCTATTTCACTTTCCATTTTATGGGTTGTTAGTAAAAAATATTTTTTTTAAGCGTTGCAAGCACTTATATTTTTGTGTTTTGGCATTATCGGCATTGGTATAGCCAAATTTTTCGGATATATCTTGCATGGATAATCCTTTGATATAAAAATCTTCGATAATGGTTTTACAGGGTTCGCCTAATCCTGCTAAGGAAACATTCATTAGGTTAAACTGTTTGTCTTTTTCTTCGTGTAATTCAATATCTGTTTCTACGGCTACATAATCTTCGTAATCATTTATATCGCCAAAAAAACGGGCTTTTTGGCTCAATTTTTTTAACCACAAGCGCCTACTTACCGAGTATATAAAGGTTTTGAGTTTGCTATTTAGCTCAAAATCGCCACGTTTTATTTTATCGTGAAGCACAATTATTGTTTCTTGATAAATATCTTTTGCATCGTCATCGTTTCCGCTGTTATTGATAATTAATTGCAATATCATCGGAAAATGTAACTTATAAAGATAGGTTAACGTAGAAGAAGAGTTGTTAAGAATACCCAAAACAATCTCATTATCATTTAGTTTTATATGCTTAAAGTTTTTATTCATTATTTAATACGATTTGCGCTAAATTGTAACCCTTATTCGATAAAAAAAATTTTTTTGCATTTTTTTATTTTTTTGGGTTACCTTTTTATATATTTGATATTAATAAACGATATTAAGTACTAAATCATTAAAAAAAACAAAAATGAAAAATTTCTTCAAACTTAGCTTTTTAGCTTTAACTATTTCTTTATCAGTAGCTGCTTGTTCTTCTAACAAACCTGCTGAAACTGCAACTGATTCGGTAGCTGTTGATTCTGCTGCTGTTGATACTGCAATGGTTGATACTGCTGCTGTTGTAGCTGATTCTGCCGCTGTTGACACTGCTGCAAAAAAATAATTAGTTTTTTTAACTGATTTAAAAACCGCTTTAATAAAAATTAAAGCGGTTTTTTTATGCTTAATTTTTTATTTCTCCATGGTTAAAACCGTGGGCTGGTGGTGGGATATTTTTTAAACCAGCTTCTTACCTTTAATTCTATTACACCTAAAAAGGCTTCTCTAAATATTTTGGTTGACATTTTAGATGCACCTTCGGTTCTATCGGTAAATATAATGGGTACTTCTACTACGTTAAAACCGTGTTTTATGGCGGTAAATTTCATTTCTATTTGAAAAGCGTAACCTACAAAGCGTATTTTATCTAGTTTAATGGTTTGTAAAACTTTTTTTCGGTAACATTTAAAACCTGCGGTGGCATCGTGTATTTTTATACCTGTGATAAACCGTACATAAACGGATGCAAAATAGGACATTAAAACGCGGCTCATTGGCCAATTAACTACATTTACACCCGTTACATACCTGGAACCTATGGCTACATCGGCACCATTTACACAGGCTTGCCTTAGCTTAATTAAGTCATCGGGATTGTGCGAAAAATCGGCATCCATCTCAAAAATATACTCGTAACCTCGGCTTAGTGCCCATTTAAAACCGTGTATATAAGCGGTGCCTAAGCCTAGTTTTCCGCCACGCTCTTCTATAAAAAGATTATCGCTAAATGCTTGTTGTAGGTTTTTTACAATTTGAGCTGTGCCATCGGGCGAACCATCGTCGATAATTAGGATATTAAAATTGTGGTTTAACGAAAAAACTTTACGAATAATTTTTTCGATGTTTTCTTTTTCGTTGTACGTGGGGATTATTACTAAACTGTCGGACAATTTTTTAGGGTTTTGGGGTTATTTTAAATGTTAAACAAATGTACAAAAATTAGTACCATTAGGTTTCTAAAAACAAAACCTTGGTTCAAAAAGCTATCAGTCGTTTATGTAGTTGCTTTCTTTTAGCCTTGGCGATACAAAAAGGTAAATAACAATAAAAACCGAAATTAAGGCTACAAAAAACCAGTAATAATTTGCGCCTTTTAGCTGGGCAAAAAAACCATTATTGGCAATGCTGTTGTTTACCATACTTACAAATAGGTTTCCTATGGTTACGGTTAATAATAACAAGGCGTTCATGGTGCTTTTCATTGATTTTGGAGATTGTGTATAGGAATATTCTAAGCAGGTAAGGTACACTAAAACTTCGCCAGTGGATAAAACGGCATAAGCTAGTATTTGCCACCATACGCTGGGTTGGTTGCCGGCATCAATAGCGGTTTGTATTAAGGCAATAATTACAAACGATAGGGCGGTTAAAATTAAACCTGCTCCTATTTTACGTAAGGGAGTAAAATTGATACCTATTTTTTTGCAAAAGGGATAAACGAAATAGCTAAAAATAGGGATAAATGAAAGTAAGAAAAACGGGTTTACGGTTTGTATTTGCTCGGGTAAAAAGTTTATTCCGAAAATATGGCGGTCTAATTTGGTGGCTTGCAACACCCATTCGGATAGGCATTGGTCCCATAGTGCCCAAAAAACGGGAATAAAAGCAAAAACTGCTATTACCCGCCAAACTGATTTTATGGCTTCTACCTTTTCGGGATTAAACTTTTGCTTGGCAACATCTAACAAGGCTTGGTCTTTTTTCTTTTTGCTAATGTTTATAAGTGCATATAATGAGATATAAATAAAGTTGTCTTTTTTGATGCCAAAAGGTGGTATTTTAATATATTTTTTACGCCCCGAAAAAAATATTACCGTTGCAATAGTCATTAAAATACCTGGAACGCCAAAGGCCCATTTTGCGCCATATTGTGCATATATATAGGGTATAGCCATGGTAGATAGTACCGAGCCTGCATTGATACTAAAATAAAACCAGCTGTATGCTTTGGTCATCAAATGTTGGTTATGTGCGGTAAACTGGTCGCCTACATTGGCCGTTGTGCAAGATTTTATACCCCCAGCCCCCATGGCTATTAGCAATAAACCTATTTTAAAATAGTCTAATTGGGTATCGAAAACGGATAGTACCAAATGCCCAATACAATAAATTATAGATACATACAGTATTACTTTGTATTTTCCAAAAAACCAATCGGCTAGGATGGCACCTAATACAGGCATTGCATAGGCTAATGAAATAAAAAGATGGGTACTTTCGTTGGCTTGCGCTTCGGCAACGGTTTGTAAGGCTGGGTTTAAAGTTGGGTTAAAAAACTGTACTACCAAAAAAGTAGGCAGTATGCTACGCATACCATAATAGCTAAAGCGTTCGGCGGCTTCGTTGCCTATAATGTAGGGGATGCTGGTGGGGAATTTGGTTTTGTTATCGGGCATTGGGAGGTTTGTAATATTTGTTTAAAGTTAAAATAATTATTTGTTTAAGGCTTTTATGAAATAAAAGCTACGTTTTAAGGGGGCATCGGCTTTTAACATTTTTGACTTGGCGAAAGTGGGCGGGTAGCGATAAACTTCAATAGCATTGTTCATGTTTGTTTTAGCACAAAAGTTTATTAGAAACCTTTTAAGCCCCCCGCTTTTGGCAATATGTTGTATGCCGTTTTTTTTTCTATCTCACTACCTTTTCCCAACAGCTTATTTAAGCTGGGTGTATATATTTTGCTAACCAATTAGGTACATCATTAGGTTTATTAATTACCACTAAAGTACCATCAGTAATTTCTGCAACTAACCTTGCCTGTTTTTGCGAATTATCAAAAATATATGCTCTGTTGCTAGCTTTAACAGCAGGTAATAAATGCTCTAAACTTTTATAATATCTATTTTTTATAATTTCAGGATTTACCGAATGCCCATCTTGAGCTATTCTAACTTTTACACGGTTTATGTTTATATCAGGGTCTTCGGTGGCTATGTAATATAAATAAACCCTAAATCCACTTTTAAGGGCTTGTAGCATAAAATCAATTTTCCCAATATGGCTCATAACCGTTTCATAAGTAAAAGAAATATTTCTATTTAACAATTGTTGCCTAATAAACGCTGCTAAGTCTGCTGCTAAATAAGAGTCTATCTTGGCATTGGTAATAAAAACATTGTTGCTAACATTTACTTTAAGCCACAAATCGGTTTCTTTTCTTTTGATTGGAGAAAAAGTGCTGAAACGAAAAAAATCTTTTACCTCTTCCTCTGTAATATGTAATTGATAATGTGAAAAATGGATGCTATTTGTTTGTGAAAGTGTTTTTTCTATATCATCTGCATTTACAAATACGCCAAGCTGTACTTTGTTATCTTTTAGTATCCCCTTAAATATGGTGGTTTTTCCTGAGCCATTTGGACCTGCAAAAACCCTCATGCGTTTTACAGCCATCCTATTTTAAGTTAAATTGTTCGGGTAGATTGATTAAAGACTTTTGTATGTTTTTTATAAACCTTTTATGCCCGTTGGGGCTTATAGCAAATAACATCCCATCTTCTTCTACATAAACTGGTACATTTGTTTGCTTTGCTGCCTCGTTGGCTTGGTGAGTAGCATTAACTACTGCACCTAAAATAGCACCTATTAAAGCTCCGTCTTCTTTGTCTTTTGAAAATAAGGCACCTAATGCTGCTCCTAATACACCTCCTTTAATAAGAGTTTCTATCAATTGGTTATCTTCTTTTTGCATGGTTCAAAGGTAATTAAATTACTTTTATTTCCCCACTCATCGACTTCGGCAATAAAGTATCTCGGGTGTGGGTTGAGGTGCGGGTTTGAATTTTTGGTTAGATTTGATTTTTTGAAAATATACCATCAACAACGTTGTGAAGCTTTACATATAAACAAATTTAGTATCAATAAAAATAAATTAAATATTTACTCCCCATTTTGTAAAACACCCACAGCTTTTTTAGGATTTACCAAAATATCGTCGTTTGCATCAGGAAGGTTTTTTACATCAACATTATCCTGAAAATGCCATTTGCCGTTTTTAAATTTATAGGCATCGTACGTTAAATCGGGTCCCCAAAGCGAAGGCATATTTTTAACTTCGGCATTGGCTGGTGCCAAATGATCGAACACGATATTGCCTTTTTCTTTTACATATTTAAGCAACATAGATGCCTCGCTGGTATAGCTAAAAATTATTCTTTTTCTGGTTTTATCATCGTTTTTATTGCCAATAAAAACGGGCAAACCAAAAGTAGGCTTCCCATTATCAAACCATAATATATCAATTATTTTTTGGGTAGATTGGCGTGTGCTACCTTTCCAGCCCAATAAAGTATAATAAGGCACTTGCTTGTTGGTGCTATTTATAGGGATAATGTTGTAATAAACAGCACCATACCATTTTTTTGGATTAAGTGTAGAGTCTTCGGGGCTTTCCATTTTGGCAAAATTATCGGTAAATGGGTATAATTCTAAGTTTTTAGGATTGTTCATCTGCAATGCTCCGTAAAACCTAAATGTACCATCATCACTCATCAAAAACCAAGTAAAAATTCTGAATTTATTATCATCAGGTTTTAAAATAGATACCGTAGTTGAAAGCGAATCGAAGGGGTACGAAAACGATTCTTTTTGTTTTAAAGTGTTTACCAATGTTTTAATAAACCTATAATTTGCATTCACTCTATTTTGTTCTAAGGTATCGTTGGTAATTATTTTTCCGATTTTTTTTAGCGAATCTTCGAGCTCTCGAAACGGATTGTTATCGGTTGTTTGGGCTTTAACAAAACCAGTACAAAGCATTAACACAAGCAATAAATTTTTTCTTATCATTTTAAATATGTAAAAACCTAACGGGGTTTTGGGTGCAAAAATATATTAAGCCATAATTATAGCATAAATATCTCTAAATTACAATTGCATAGCATAGCCTCACGCAAAACTGTTACATTTGCAAATTAAAAAATTATGGCAAAAATTTCTATAAACTTGGCAATGGGTTCTATCCAAAAACCCGATATTATTGTAGGTATTGATTTAGGTACCACCAATTCGCTGGTAGCTTTTATTAACCCCGATGGTAATGCGCAAGTTATAAACGATTTAGGCAAAGGTGTTTTGGTGCCTTCTATTATTTACTTTAAGGCAAATAGCGAAACTATTGTGGGTAACGAGGCAAAAGATTTTTTGGTTACCGAGCCACAAAATACCATATTTTCGGTTAAGCGATTGCTAGGCCGCTCGTACCAAGATATTGCAGCACATAAAGATTTTTTTGGCTACCAAATTATTGATGATGGTAACGAGGAAAGCCTAGTAAAAATTAAGGTGGGCGAAACTTTTTATTCGCCCATAGATTTATCGGCTATGATACTAACCGAGCTTAAAAACCGAGCCGAACACGCTTTAAAAACTCCTGTAAAAAAAGCCGTTATTACCGTACCCGCTTACTTTAACGATAGCCAACGCCAAGCCACCCGCGATGCTGGTAAACTAGCAGGTTTAGATGTTTTGCGTATTGTAAACGAGCCTACTGCAGCAGCTTTGGCTTACGGTATTGGCTTGCAGCCCGATGATTTAAGCCATGGCGAGGAAGGTAAAACCATTGCTGTTTATGATTTGGGTGGCGGTACTTTTGATGTATCAATCCTAAAAATAAACAATGGTATTTTTGAGGTTTTGGCCACCAATGGCGATACTTTTTTGGGTGGTGATGATTTTGACCGAGCCATTATTGATTATTGGATTACCGAAAACAAACTGGATAAACAATTATTAACCAACAACAAAGAACTTACACAAAGCATTAGACTTAAAGCCGAAGAGGCAAAAAAAGCATTATCAACCCAAAATTTGTTTAACCAAAAACTGGGCGATATTTTTTGTACTATTGATAAACAAACTTTTGAAAACCTAATATTACCCAAAGTAGCGCAAACTATTGTAGCTTGCCAAAATGCGTTAAACGATGCTGGTTTGGCTGTGGCCGATATTAACGAAATAATTATGGTAGGCGGCAGCACCCGAACTCCGTTAGTAAAACAAAAGGTAACTGCATTTTTTGGCAAAGCGGTTAACGATAGCATAAACCCCGATGAAGTGGTGGCCCTTGGTGCAGCCATACAAGCCGATGTGCTATCGGGTAATCGTAAAGATATTTTACTGTTAGATGTTACGCCACTATCGCTTGGGATAGAAACCATGGGTGGCCTAATGGATGTAATTATCCCTCGAAATAATAAAGTACCCACCAAAGCGGGTAGGCAATACACCACTTCGGTAGATGGGCAAGTAAACTTAAAAATTGCCGTTTACCAAGGCGAACGAGATTTGGTAAAAGAAAACCGCAAACTGGCCGAATTTGATTTAAAAGGCATACCCGCTATGCCTGCTGGTTTCCCAAAAATAGATATTAATTTTTTGCTTAACGCTGATGGTATATTAACGGTACAGGCCATAGAGCTACGGTCGGGCGTAAAACAACAGGTTGATGTAAAGCCTATTTATGGCCTAAAAGACGAAGAGGTAGAGCGTATGTTGCTAGATTCGGTTACCCACGCCCAGGCTGATGTGCAGCAGCGCATGGTTATTGAAGCCCAAACCGAAGCCCAGCAAATGATTTATACCTGCGAACGCTTTATCCAAAAACACGAGGCCTTACTTAGCCCGCCCGAAATTGCACAAACACAAATTTATATTTCGGATTTAAAACTGGTGGCCAACACCCATGCCAAAGACGATATTTTGAACAAAATAGAGGCCTTAAACAACTACACCCGCCCATTTGCCGAACGGGTAATGGATACCGCCATTGCTACCGCTATGAAAGGGAAAAGCATCTAATAAGTTGACCTGTTGTGTTCTAATTTATTATTAATCAGCGTTATGTTGTGGTGCGTTAACGATTGCAACGGCCTGCCTGCGCAGGCAGGCATCCTTTTTTTTCCCTAGCCCCCGAAGGGGAACACGGTTTAAATCCCCCCCCCTCGGGGGCTAGGGGGAAAAAAAGATATAGTCCTTCCTATGTCAGGATAAATTCCAAGCGTGTTACCTTGCCTGCGCAGGCAGGAAACGCCCAAATTATTATAAAACAAAACTTATACATCGTATTTAGGATAGTATTTCATCTAGCAGTTGTATTTTTTTTGCGCTGGGTTGGGCTATAAATACGCCTGTTTGCTGGCTGGTGCGTAATCCTCTTACAAACAAATAAATAACGCCGCCAAATTGGGTTTGGTAATTAAAATTGGGCAACCTGCTTTCTAAATATTTTTTGGTGGCAAGGGTGTAAATAAGGTATTGTAAGTGGTAGTTGCTGTGGTTCATGGCTTGGGTTAAGCCATCGTTATTATAGTTTTCTATATGGTTGCCTAGGTAGTTGGATTTCCAATCTAGTACATAATACTTGCCTTGGTGTTCGAAAAATAAATCGATTTTACCGTTCATTACACCTTCTAGGTTATTGCCTGGGCTTAGGTTTATCTGGGTATTTGCATCTTCTAAGGCTTTTAATTGTGAGATTTTAAACGGCGAAACGGTAAAATCAAACTCAAATTCGTTAATACATTTTTTGGCATCAACTGCCGAAAGTGTAAAACTTTGCCCCGCAATATTTAAGGTTGTATTTAGGCTATGTTGCACCAGTTCTAAAAGGTTTGTTTTGTAATTATCGGTTTGGTTGGTGGTAAAATTTTTAAGGGTGTTATTGATTGCTTGTGGCCAAGTTTTAGGATTATTGAGCTGTATGTTTTCGAAAATATGGTGCAGCATATTGCCTGTTTTTGCACCTTTTGCTAAATCGTTAAATATAAAATTATCGTAAGGGTTTGGTTTTTGGTTGCTTTTAATAGTGGGATAATTTACATAAGGTGCTTTTAAAAACGAGTAACTTAATTTGTGCCAATTTTTTTCGAGCAATTGGAAGTTTACTGGCGAGGGGGAAGTAGGTAGTGGTAAGGGGTTAGTGGTTAGTGGTGAGTGGTTAGTAGTTAGTGGGTAATTTGAAGTTTGGGTTATTAAATTTGGGTTTGGATTTTGTAGTTCTTTTGTAAAATGGGTTAATGCCGAAGTTTTATAGTGCGTATTGCGGTAAATAAAGCATTTATATACCGCCCTTGTAATGGCTACATAAATTAATCGGCTATTTTCTTGGTCTTCTTGTTGGGTTAAAATTTCTTTTTGTGTATCGGTTAAATCAGCTTTAGCTAAAGTTACATATTGGCCTGTTTGGGGTTCTCTAAAACTACAAAAAACATGTTTGGTACTCGGTACAAAATCTAAATAAGGTGCAAACACGATATTATACTCCAAACCTTTGCTGCTGTGTATGGTAACAATTTTTACGGCTTCGTTGTCGCTTTCTATTCGTTTTTGGTATTCGTCGCCTTCGTTTTCTTGACCGTTAATGCCTCGGTTTAGCCAGTTTATTATATCTAAATCGCTTAGTTTTTTGCTGGTTTGTGTTTTGTGTAACAGTTCGGTTATATGTTGTAGGTTGGTAAGGGTTTGATGTGCGTTTTGTTGGCTAAGTTGGCTAACGGTTTGGTAATCGGCCATAAAGGTTTTTATGGTGGTAAATATGCCATCGCTTTGCCAAAGGGCTTTATATTTTCTAAATAATTGGGTGGTTTGCTGCATATCTAAAGCCAAAATTTGGGTTTTGCCATATCCTGTAAAAGGCGATAGTAATGCTCTGTTTATGTTGGAACGCTTGGTATCGGCAACAGCCGTTAAAAAATATAAGATGTGTTGCGCTTCGGCGGATTGTAATATTTTGGCTTCGGTATTGGTGGTTGATTGTATGCCGAGTTTGGTGAGCTGGGCTTGAATTTTTTGTCCATCACCTTTTGTTCGTACCAAAATACCAATGTCCGATGGTTTTATTGGCATTTTGGTTTTATCTGCAATGTGAATAAAAAATAGAGAATTAGGTTTTAATAATTCCGAAATTTGGTTGGCAACCGCCTCGGCAATAAAGTCTTTATTGTTTAAAGAGGTTAGCGTTATAGGTGTTTCTATTTGGTTTGCATTTAATAAATTTCCTTTTGTATTTGGGTTTGGTGAATCTACTTTTATGTAGTCTATTTTTTGTTCAAAATCTTTAAAATAAAAGGCATCAAATTGCGGGTTTGGTTCAAAAAAAGCATTCATTGCATGGATATAGCTGGCTGATGACCTAAAATTATGGTTCATGCTATAACAATTATCGGCGGCTTTTTGGGCTTCGAAATAGGTGAAAATATCGGCTTTGCGCCAAGCGTAAATAGATTGTTTTGGGTCGCCAATATAAAAAACTACGGTATTGGTATTAAAAGCGGTATCAAATATTTGGTATTGCAGGCGGTCGGTATCCTGAAACTCGTCAATAAAAACGGCTTTATATTTGCTTTGTAATCCTTCTATTAATTTGCTGTTATTGGGTTTTAAAATAGCTTTGTTAAGGTTGTAAATTAAATCATCATAACTTAGCTGATTGTTGCGCTGCTTGTAAGCGTTAATTCCATTGCCTACCTGGGTTATGGCGTTGCAGGTTATTTTGTTGATGATTTGTTTGATAAATTTTGTTGGTGCTTGCTCTTCGATTTTACGGATGGCTAATTTTTCTAAAATATCAGGGTATAACGCTTTAGGATATTTAGTATTAGGGTTTGAAATTAATCTGAGCCAATCATCAACATCATTCTCAACACATAATTTCAGTATTGAGTTTTTAGCATCTTTTACTTGACTAATAGCCCATAAACGCTCTTTATTATCTTCAATAAATTGATAAAACTCGATTTTCAATCTTTCATTTTCCTCCTCTAAAACTTTAATATTTGCCAAAATATCGGCTTCGTTTAAAGTAAATTCCACATCATCCTCATAAACAAAAAACTTTTTCCCGCTTAAATGTTGTTCTACCGCTTTAAAAATATTATCTCGTTTAAAGCCATTTTCTATTAACATTGATAGCAATTGGGTATCAATAGTGGTTACTTTTTGTCGCCAAAACTGGTTTACTTCATCTTGCAAAACGGTACTGGTATCTTGCACAAGCTCGGCACCAAAAAGTTGCTGGGTTTCAAAGGCAAATTCGTTTAGCGTAAGCTGGCAAAAACTATGTATGGTTAATACCGAAGTTTCATCCAAAAAAAGTACGGCGTTTTTTATTAAATCAGTTATATTTTGGTGAGATGATTGCTGGATAGCTGATGCCAAAAGTTCACCAATATCATCAGATTGTAATTGTTTGTTTTGCAGCTGTTTATAGGCGTTGCGCACAAATAAGCGTATGCGCTCTTCGAGTTCGGCAACGGCGGCTTTGGTAAAAGTTACCATTAAAATTTCCTTTACAGGGATTTTTTTTTCGATAATTAAACGCAACACCAATAGCGCAATAGAGTACGTTTTACCTGTACCAGCACTAGCTTCTATTAGGTTTATGCCTGCTAGGTTTACCGTTTTTGCATTAAAGGGTTTAAAGGTTATGGGCATGGGTTTTGTTGAAACTGTGATTTTATTCGTTTACTAAAAGTTTATTTTATTCTTTCAAAAGTTTCGGTACGGCCCCAAAGCGAGATACCCAAATACCCTCTTACTTTTAAATTTTGATTTTGTAGCCACATATTGCAACTATACGTTTTGCCTGTTAATGGGTCGTAAATTTTACCGTCTTTATACTCATTGTCTTGATACTTAAAATCTGTTAAAAAAACCATACCTATTACCTCTCTGGTTCTTAATTGTGGATTTGGGTTTTTGGTATCTTTACTTGGCTTATTGCCCCAAATAATTTTACCAAAATAATTATCGCCAAGCTTAAAAATCTCTATTTTCCCATCTTTTTTAGGCGACCAATATTGGCCTATAATTTTATCGGGCTTTTGGGCGTTTGCTGTTTTTATAGTAAATAAAAGTACTATTACAAGTATTTGAATGAGTTTTAGGATATTTTTAAGTATCATTTTTTTATTTAAGTTTATGCATACTTTTGCTATTTAACAACGATTTCATTTGTGTAATAGCCATTTTTTAGGTGTAAGCACAAAACTATTTAACCCAGCTTGCTTTCTAAACCCGTCGAATTCGACGGGTTTAAAATCAGAATTATACATTAATTCCCAAAAACCTAAAAGTTCAAGAGTGTTTCTGTTCCTCAGCCAATTTTTAATAATATCATCCGTATTATTCGCATCTTTATAACGAGCAATATCTGTAAGCGAAATATAATCGCTTTGTTCGCCTTGAAAAACAGTTATCTCTGTTCCCTTTACGTTTATAGTTTTTTTTGCCATTGTGCTGTTTTTGATTGTACAAAATTTAGTATTTTTTTGAATTTCAATTCTAAATATGGCGATTTTGCCATAATTAAAAAAATGTTTCCTGTTTTTTACAAACTCTAATAATATCCTGCAAAAAATCCTGCCAAAGGTTTTAATAAGCATTCGGCATTAACTTTGTAACGCTTCAAAATATCTATTTCTTCAAAAAAACCAGCATTGTACTCATTTAAAACATAATCGTCGAGCGGATATTCTGTGTTATTTGCATTTTTATCAACTAGTTTAACAAATGCATCTCTATCTAAACCATCCACTTTATTGGGGTCAATACCAAAATCGGCATAAAAAACCAATATTTCTTGATGTCCTTTTTTATATAACTCTACCAATTGTGTAAGCCTCGTTATGGCTTCTTGCTGGGGTATTTTTTCGGCTTCAAAAACAGCGTTTTTGCTGGCACTTATAAAATGTAAACTCAAATTTAACCCCGCTGCCATAGCGGCAAGGTATTTAATATAAGCATCTAACAAATATTTTCTTTCGTTTTTGCTCCAGCAAATTACAACAAGTCTATCGTTATAAATATCCGTTATATTGCCTTTAATGGTGCTTGGGTTTAAGGTAATTTCTATGGTTTGGCTTTGTTCGATAGTGTTGCCTACACATTCAAAAAACAGCTTTTTTACATCTGCAACTTCTTTTTTTATAGCTTGTAAATTTACAGTTGCCATATTTTTTAAGGGCAATTGCCCTGTTTTTACCCATTTGTTTTGGGCGGCGTTTATTTGTGCATCGTCCATCAGTAGCAAATCGTTTTTAAAAGCCCATTTTTGTAAATTATCTAAATCAAAAAGCTCGGTTTCGGGTAATAAAACATCTTCGGTTTTATAATAAATGTTTAGCACATTGTTGTAATATCCTTTAAACGGATTTTTAAAAAAGCCTACCATTTTATCCAAATCAATGGTGCTAAAGTCGTATTCTTGGGTTGGTGTGGTGGTGTTTAAGGTTGGGCTTGTTTCGGTTTTTAAATCGTCTAAATAATTTCTTAACCCGAAATTTGCATCATCGTATTTTACACTAAAACTATGTAATGGGTGTTTTTTAACTAATTTTTTAGCCACATTATCGCTATCTATGCAGGCGGTTTGTATATAATCAAGCAGTTCATCTACCAGTGCCGATGGTGGTATGGCTGTATTGTCTTTTACACTTTGCCCCACATAGCTTATGTACAAATATTGCTGTGCCGATAGCAGGGTTTCTAAAAATAAATGTTTGTCGTTTTCTTTTACATTACGGTCGCCAGCTTGTTTTTTATCCATTAAATTAAAGCTGACGGGTTTTTCTTTTCGTGGAAACTTATCGAAATTTAAGCCCAGCAATGCCACCACTTTAAACGGAATACTACGCATAGGTATTAGCGAGCAAAAGGTAATGCCGCCCGTTACAAATGTACTGGTGCGGGTGGCGGTGCCTAAGTTTTTTAACAAGTTATGGGTAAATACATCATAGCTTAAAGCTTCGGTAACAATGCCATCAAGTTCTTTATATTTGGCTAATTGATTAATTAACAAGTCGTAATCTTCATCCGTTTCTTCGTTAGGTTCAAAAATTAAGTTTTGCAGCACATTTTCTATGTACAGTATCCACTGGTTTAAATCTCGGTTTTTATCTCGCTGGGTTATAGTTGTTATTAACACTTGCACAAAATGGCAAAATCTAATGGCAGTTGTGGCATTGCTGTCTTCTACCAAATCTAAAGGGAAAATGCTGGGCTCGGTACCAAAATATTCATCGCCACCGCTTATACATAAACCATAAATG
Source organism: Sphingobacteriales bacterium (assembly GCA_013298995.1). Taxonomy (GTDB): domain Bacteria; phylum Bacteroidota; class Bacteroidia; order Sphingobacteriales; family Sphingobacteriaceae; genus Pseudopedobacter. The sequence goes on from JAAFJW010000014.1 coordinate 15,926, forward strand.
ATACGCTTTAACCCATATTGCCAGCTTATAAAAACGCTTTCGTTTTCCAAGTTTCCAGCAATGCCAAACCTAATATTGGCTTGTTTAACTAAGTTTCGTACCAATTTTAAATCATAAATACCAAACCTATTTTTAATATAACTATGGTCCAGCAATTGTATTACTTCTTCGGCCTTAAAATTTTGGGCATTTAAGTTTAAAATCGCTTTTAATGCCCCTATAAGGCTATCATCGGAGGTTAAACTTTCATCGGCAATGGTAAACGGAAACTTATAAGGCGCATTACTAAACACCGCTTTTATGTAAGGCGCATAAGCATCAATATCACTTACCATTACCACTATTTGGCGGGCCGAAAACTGTTCATTGCTTTTATTATCAATAAGTTGTACCAAATAATTATACAAAACTTCAACCTCGCGTACAGGCGTAAAGCAGTTATTTATAGTAATTGTACCATCTAAAATTTGGGCAATATTTAAGGTATTTCTATCGCTTGCCACCGCATTGTTAAAAATATCTTGCTGTATGCTGCGCAATAAAGTATTGGGTAAAGGTTCTTCAATTCCAATAGTTTCGTAGGCATTTAAAAGTGCTTCGTTTTTAAACAGCAAGCCAAAAGTATCTTTAATAATACCGCCCCAATTGGTTAAAAGTGCATTTCCTTGGTTTTGTATATCGTGGTTAAAACTTTTGTTTTTAAAAATGGCTAGTTGTTTTTCGCTTCTATCCTCAAACCAGTAAACCGCTGGGGCGGGATTGATGATGTAGAAGCAGATGTTAATATATTGCCCTATTTTATAAAATAAATCTAAATGGTAATCGGTAGTTATTGATAGGCCAAAAAGGTGTACAGCAGGCATATTTTGGTTTAGCTTACGCTGATTTTGTGGGTCAAATAAAGCGGTAGAAATAAAATCACTTACAAGGGTTTTATCTATCAATTGCCTGTTTGATAAGTTTTTAGTTTTTATCCAAAGGTATTTTTGCCAGTCGTAATTGTTTACTTCTGTTGTGCTGGCTTGGTTCCAGCCTTGTATCAATTGTGGCCTGTAAATTTGGTACTGGTCGAACAAATCGGCAACTTTTTCGGCCAAGGCCAAGCGTTTAATTTCCTTATCGCTGTGTTGTGTATTGTAATAATCGGATACGGTTTTGTAGCGTTTTATAAACTCCGTATCGGCCAATAATTTGTATAAAAGCCAAGTTTGGTTATGTGCCGATAGCGGTTTAGCATCGCCCCAAGGCAAAAATAAATGATATACTTGCTGTATTAAATCGTTGGGTTTTAAAAACTTATAGTTGGCCGCAATACCCATATTACTAGCCATTTGTAGTTTTAACCAATTGTTCATCCCATCGGTTTGGGTAACTAAACAATGTGGTGTAAAAACCGAATTTTGTTGTTGCTGCAAATTTTGGCACAGGTTTTTTGCCAGTTGCGTTAACGAATTAGAAACCTGTAAGTTTATGGGCATTTTAAGTTTTTTTGTTATAAAAGTTTTGAGATTTGGTATTCTCTTAGCCAATTTCTATTTTATCAATATCATTCATCAACCTATCTGGTTTCTGATAGTGCGTAAGGTGTTTACATTCTTAGATTCAAAAAATCATATTTAAAATCTTATTTGCCTTGTAGGTCGGTAATGAAATACTTGGGCTTTTTTATCGTCTTTAAATATGGTTAAGTTTTAATAAATGTTTTTGCTTTTCTATTTCGTTTACCAGTTCTTGTTCTGTAGGCAGGTAATCTATATACTTACTGGCAAACACTTGTTTATTATCGGCCAGTACCGAATATTGTGCTATGGTTTTATCGGTTTCGGTGCATAGCAATATGCCAATGGTAGGGTTGTCTTCTTTTGGTTTTTTTAGGTCGTTATACATGCGTACATACATATCTAATTGCCCTATATGTTGGTGCGTAATTTTGGTGGTTTTTAGTTCTATAATTACAAAGCATTTCAAATAATAATTATAAAACACCAAATCAATATAAAAATCTGTAGTTTCGGTTTTTATGTGTTGCTGCCTTGCCACAAATGCAAAGCCTTTGCCGAGTTCTAAAATAAACTTTTGCAGGTTATCTATTAATGCTTTCTCTAGTTGTGCTTCGGTATAGCTATAATTTGTTGGCAAATTTAAAAACTCTAAAACAGTAGGATTTTTTATAAACTCAAAAGCATCAAGCTGCAAATGTTGGGTATTGTTATGCATTTCGTTTTCAACAATATCTTTAGCTTGCGAAGCCAAAAGCCTGTTGTAATAAAGTGTAGAAATATTCCTATCTAAAGTGCGTACGCTCCAGCCTTGCTGGGCTGCTTCGGTTAAATAATATTGTCTTGCATCTTTATTAGAAATACTCATTACCAGCTGAAAATGAGACCAACTCAATTTGGCAGACACTGTCTGCCAAATCTCTATTTCTGGAAATGCTAGAAAAAATTGTCTCATATTTCTTAGGTTCCTTTCCGAAAATCCTTTTCCAAAATCTTGTGAAAGTGCAATAGACAATTCTTTTAAAATAGCTTGACCATAAGCAGCCCTATCTTTTCCATTTTGCTCTTCCAGCACTATTTTTTCGCCTATTTTCCAATACGCTTCTGTCATAGCAGCATTAATAGCCGTGTAGGCTTTTTGCCTTGCTTGGGCTAATATTTGTTTTATGTCGTGTATGTATTGCATGTTTTTTTTCGTTAAAAAATATTGATGCTTATGTGTAAAGTTTAAACGTTGTAGATGGCATTTACAGCTCCTCTAAAAACCGTTGCCCAATACCCGATGTACGTTTCACCTGCCCTTGTGCAGCTTGTAAAATTACGGCTTGACTTGCTTGTAAAAAAACTTTATTTTTTGCTCTTGTTATGCCCGTGTAAAGCAACTCGCGGGTTAAAATGGCAATGTTTTGTTGTTGGGGTAAAACCACTAAAACTTGCTCAAACTCGCTGCCTTGGCATTTATGAATGGTCATGACGTAAACGGTTTCGGCTTGGTTAATTAAGCTTGGCAAAACTGATTTTAGTTCGCCAGCAGCATCTTCAAACCAAACTTTTAAATTTCCATCAACATCGGGTCTAACAATGCCAATATCGCCATTAAATAAATCCAAATCGTAGTTATTGCTGGTAATAATTATGGGGCGGTGCTTATAAAATTCGGTTCGGGTATCAATTAAATTTTTGTGGCTTAGGTATTTTTCTATGTTTTTGTTTAGGGTGTATAAACCTTGTTCGCCTTGGCGTATCGCACATAAAACACGTAGTTTATTAAATTTTTTTAGTGCCATTTTTATATCACTTTCGTGGATATATGCCTCGTAGCCTGCAATAAAATCATCAAAAAAAACGGCGTTACATTGGGTATCTATGGCCACTTGGGCATCGGTATTGGCGGTAATAAAATCAATAATTTGGGCTTGGTTATTTTGTATAATAGCCTTGCTAAACAAGCCTATACCTTCGTTATTTTTAAACCTGTGGCTAAATTGAAGTTCTATAATATGTTGAAATAATGTATGTTGCAAGGTGTTTTTACTCACATTATCAGCTTCAATATGTTGCGATTCATCTTCAAAAAAACTATTTATAAAATTGGCCGTTGGTACATTAAACAAATTTAGTTTTGCTTGGGCTTGGCACAAATCGCCAAATATACTCCCCGCTTGTACCGATGCCAGTTGGTTTTTATCGCCCAGTAAAATAAGGCGAGTTTGCGGGCCAATGGCGTTTAAAAGTTTGGCAAACTGTGCAACATCAATCATTGATGCTTCGTCCACAATTACTACATCGTAATTTAACGGATTAGTTTCGTTATGCTTAAAATACAGCGAGTTAGTAATAAAACCCAATAACCTATGAATAGTTAAAGGTTGCAAAAGCGCAAAATTAGCTTTAATATTTTCGGGGATATTTGATGTTGTATTTGTAATGGTAGTTTTTAAACTTTCGGCCATACGGCTTGCTGCCTTGCCCGTAGGTGCAGCCAAAGCCACTTTTAAATTAGGATTTATTGCATATAAAATAGCCAAAATTTTAGCTACCGTAGTGGTTTTGCCTGTACCTGGGCCACCTGTAATAATGGTAAAATTATTTAATACGCCGCTAATGGCTGCCACTAGTTGCCAATTGGTTTGGTTAGATTTAAAAGTAGTATCAAATAGCTTTTTAATTAATTGGTTGTGTGTTTTTAGCGCATCCATTCGGCTATTTATCACGCCCAACTCGGCATTACACATTTTAATAATGCTACTTAAAATTTGGCTTTCGTAATTGAAATAGCGTTGCAAATACAGGCGGTTATTATGCAATATAAAAGGCTGTTTGGGGCTATTTTCTGTTGCCACCAAAGGCTCGTTTGCTAGGGCTGTATGGTTAATTATAGTTTTTTTATAATAATTAGGTAAGTTTTCTATTTCGTTATCAAGTGCTTGTACATCAAAACAAATATTACCCTCGCTTAATTTTTTTGAAACCAAATAGGCAAAGGGTTGCAAGGTTTTACTTTCGAAAAACGAAGCAAATTGCTGATGGGTATCGGTTAGGGTTTGCATAGGGAGGTTTACGGTTTAATTGTGTGCTTGGTTGTAAATATTAAATGCTTAATAATATTTTGAAAATTTTATCGATTAGAATTTTATTTGTTACCCAAAGTAAACCACCAAGTATTAAAACACCAATTCTGATATTTTCTCCCAAATAAATAAAACTATTATGAAAATTATTTTCAATTATTACTTGCTCAAATATCCAAAAAACAAAATTTAAAATAAAGCTCAATACTGTCCATCTGAAATTATGTTTTGTTGTAAAATAGTAAAATGTTACCTGTAATGCGAATATTGTAATATACATAACTGATAGGAAATGCCACCCAACGTCTGGTAGCAATAAAAGAGTACCTTCAACAACAGGTATTGTCAAAAGAGCCAATCCAATCCCAATTAAATATTGTATGGTTATTTCTTTTTGCACTGGTTAAATTAAAAAAATTATAAAAACCTTAATCCCCACCGCTTTGCTTGGTACTAAAAATTTATCTAAAATTTGTATTTTTAAGCATATCATTGGCTTTTGCAAGTTTCTTAGGAAAAGCACAATTTTATCGTATTTATTTAAAGCTGTATCAATTCTTACAGCGGGTAATTTGTATCGTTTAATTCTAAGATTGATTTCATAACTCAAATTTAGTATTTTTTTCTTGGTGGTTGATAACGCACCATACCACTTATATTTTTTACTCAGTTTACTCAACTAAATAAAAATAAAACATTATTTCACCTAAATTAGCCTACGTACTCTCCCTCCAAAAATAAATTCATAACCGCATAAAGTGGGTATATTTTTACTTTTTCTATCTCAGCAAAATTTTCTAAAGATAAACGAATACCGAACTCGCATTTTTTTTCTTCTAAAAACAGGTATAAACTTTGCATTGCACCTTTGGTACCCGATTTTACCTCTATGGGTATAATTTTATGTTGTTTTTGAAACACAAAATCAACCTCGGCTTGGCTATTTTTGGCTTCACGGTGCCAGTAAAACAAATCGGTTTTTTGATAACAGGATGCGTTTTTGAGTAATTCTAAACCTACAAAAAGTTCGGCAATGTTACCTTTGTTAATAATTTTAAAATCGTTTTCGATTAATAAATCTGCAATATTTAAGCCCAATATTCTTTGAAAAATACCCGTATCAAAAAGTAAAATTTTTCGTTTTTTGATGTTAATTTCGGCACTTAAAGGGATGCCATTGCTAGCCGTATGCGTAACCGTGTGTAATAAACCTGCCATTTGTAACAGTACCAAGGCTTCTTTAATTTGCGCATTGCTAAGTGTGGCGTTTGGGTAAGTATAACTAAATTTTTGCCCAACTTGCTGTACCACAGCATTAAACACTTGGCTAATATTTATAACTGTAACTCGGGGTTTATATTTTACAAAATCGGCTTGTATGGTTAGTATTAAATCATCTAAAACTTGTTGAACTTTTAACATACTGCCACTGGCAAGGTAAGCTGCCACAGCTTCGGGCATGCCTCCAATAATTAAAAATTTTTTTAGGTATTGATTTAATTTTTGATGTACTGCTTCGATAAGCGGTTTTTGGGTATTGGCTTTCTTTAAAATATGTACTAAACCAGTTTCTTTATTGGCCAATAAAAACTCTTCGAACGAAAACGGGTAGATAAACATAAACCTTACACGGCCTACGCCAAATGAGGGTATTTCGGCCAATGCAAATTCTAATAACGAGCCTGCAGCAATAAGGTGCAATTGTGGCATTTTTTCGTAAAAATACCTTAACGATGATATGGCGGGTATGCAGGTTTGTATTTCATCAAAAAACAAAAGTGTTTCGCCCGCAATTATTGGTGTGTTGGTTAATACCGAAAGTTGTTCGCAAATTTGGGCAACATTTAAACCGTTTTCGAAAGCTGATGCGTAATTAGAATTTTCATCAAAATTAACCTCTATAAAATACTTAAACCGAGCAGCTAAATGTTTAACTGTGGTTGATTTACCTACTTGCCTTGCACCCCTTAAAACCAAAGGCTTACGAGTTGTTTCGTTTTTCCAAAGCAATAATTCTTTGTCTATTTTACGTTCTAAATACATTTTTTATAAAAAAACCAAACCAATAATAGGGTTTATTTTATAAAAAACAAAACCAATAAATGTTATAATTTGATAAAAATCCAAATCAATAATAAAATATTTTATATTAGTTACTAAAACTTAGAGCTGCAAACAGAGCCACTATTTACCTTAACAAATAAATTTTTCCGATATTTTTATTAAACATGGCATCGCCTTCTGTTTTGCGGCGACCCATTTGTGCATCGTCGTAATTTTTTATGCTTACTTTATAAAAGTAAACGCCATTGGCTAGCCTATCGCCATATTGGTCGGTACCATCCCATGTAAAATCGGATATATTATTACCGCATCTGATATTACCGAGTTCGTTTTTAAATACTTCGCGTATTACCTTGCCTGTGGCGGTAAATATGGTAACCTTTATATCGTCGGGTATTCTCATCCCGGTAAGGGTAAACACAAAACGCATACTATTGGTACAGGGGTTGGGGTAAGGGTAAAAGTTTGATATTTCTGATTTGTTAATACACTCAAAGTTTATGGTATAATCGTTGGTGGTATTGTAGTTTCCGCTGGCATCTTTGCTACGCACTTTTAGGGTGTAAATACCATCTTCAAAAGGGCTTGCGTTAATGTATTGTACGGTTAATTTGTTTACACCTGTACTTGTAGAGGCTTTTATTTTTAGCTGATTACTTGCGTAATATATGCGGTTATATTTGCTATCGTCTTGTTTTTTAATATAAACTTCTACTAGCGAGGTATCGGCATTGCCTAATAGCAAAAACTTATTATCATCAATAGTGGTAATGCTAATGGTAGGCTGTGGCGATACAATTTCGCCATTAATAATATTTTTACCATCAAACACTACGTTTACCAAGGGCTCTTTTAAATCTTTATCAACGGTATATTCTTTGGTAAGGATATTGTTAAAGGGGTATAATTCTAGCTCGTTACGGGTTTGTAATTGTAGTTTTAAATTATTTTTACCGCCCAATCCTTTGGTGGTATAGGCAAGTTTTATGGTGGTGCTGGTATTAGGTGCAAGTTTGGGCAGGCTAATAAGGGGTTTGGTTAGCATCGTTTTATCGGCTTTAAGTATTGTAGGTACAATATTCATCGCTTCTGTTTCGTAAGCCGATAGGTTGCTTATGCCAATTTCCCAATGGGTGCTATCGCCCTCTTGCACTGTTAAGGATTTAAAAATATCTTTAAATTCGGGGTTAAATGTTAGCTCGGGAACGGGCTGATATATGATGCGCCAATATTTTAAATCGGGAATATCTAAATCCACTTTATCTAAAATATCGGCTTTAATTTTTATGTAAGGATAAATTGCTGCGTTTATGTTTGATATATCTACTAGGGTATTGTTTATATTTTTTGATAAAGTGGTTTCTTTTCCATCGGCAGCTACGCCTATAATGCTGTATGTTACCACATCGGCTCCTTTTTTATAAAAATCGAAACCTGCTGTTTTCCATACTTTTGCGGGGCCTATTTTTTCGGATACAATAAAGCCATTGTTAAAATTATAAGTGTAGGCTTTGGTAAACCTAATTAATTGAGAGCGGGCTGGTACGGCCGAGGCATAATCGGCGGTAACCTCTTCGGCCGAACCTGGTGCAGCTCCTTTTGCGCCCCAAAACATGTAGGGTTCGCCATTATTTACTAAATCAAACTTATTTAGCCCAATAGAGCGAAGTGCATTTTTGGCATAAGCAGGTAACTGATTTATGGTAATATTTAAACCATTTATTCCCATTACATAATAGCCATTGGGTATTTGGTTAATATAAGCAACCATCGAATCTACTTGTATAGGGTCGTTAATATCCCAAAAAAACTGCCCCGAGTAGCCATTTACTGGATAAAGCCCCGCTTTAAAATTATAAGGACTTGGGTAACTAAAAATATTATCAAAAATTTTGTTGTCGTAAGCAGCGATAGAAAAACCCAAAAAATCAGGGTTATTATAAGCTATTGCATCCTGCCCACGTACCCTTAACCGCCTTTCGTTTGCATTAGAGGCATCATCGCCACGGGTTTGGATGGTGGTAAAAAACAAATTGGTAAAAAAGCTAAATTTACCTGTATTGCTATCAAAATTAATGTTTTTTAAATCCATGTTTTGCAGCTGTGCGCTATGCGAAATATTTATCCCATCGGCTGTATTGGGCAAATAGGTAAACGATGCTGTGGACCAAGCGCCGCCTTTATCAAGTGGTGCATTAATACGAGCCCGCCAAAAATATACCTTACCTGCTTCGAAAGCTATATTAGGCATCCATTTGGGTAATAAACCCGTAGCAATAATGGGCGATTTTTTTACAAAGTTGCTATTAAACGATGGTAAAGTATCTATCTCGAAAAAATACTCGGCATTTTTGGTATATAAATCATCGGGTTCGGCTTCTAACGAAACGGTACTTGTTGCCACAATCCCCTTGTTTATGGGGTATATTAAATTGATACCATTGCCAGGCAAAAATATATCTAGCGAGGCTTGGTTATTGTTTTCATTGAGTTCGTTTATTTTGTTATCGGGGTCTAGTTGTACGGTAATTTTATTGTTTCCTGTGGCTACTATACCCTCGTTGCTTAATGTTATGGATACCGTATCGGTATTGTAAACGGGTTTAACCTTAAAATTAGGTATTTGCACAACCGAGTTATCGGCTAATGTGCGGGTAACTTTAACAACCACACTATCACGTATTGCCTTGCCTGGGTTTTCGATTTTTAGTTTTAATGATAGTGTAGCTAAGCTCGAATTTTGATTATTAGTGGTAGCAAATAAAAAAGCGTTTTTGGTTTCATAATCGGGCTTGGTGGGGCTATAAAATGTTACGGCTGGGTCGCCCACAAAAATATATTGGCGTGTATGCGCCTCGTTTAAAGCGTTACCTACATTTTGGTACGCTTTTAAACCTTTTTTAAAGCCCGAACTTATTGATTCGCCATAACTATCTTTAAACCAATTTTTATAAAATAAAGAAGTAGCCCCATATAATTCGCTACCAACGCCTTCGCTGGTTGTTGCTATCCAAGCAATGCCACCATAATCTTTTTGCATAATAAACTGCTCGGCCATTGAGTTCGAAAAATCAAAAATATCGCCTGTGCTACACCCATTTACTATATAAACACTTGGTTTGTTTTTGTTATCGTAGTTTTTGGCTAGGCCAAATGATATTTCGGTACCTGTAGATGCACCATGCCCGAAATAAGAAATTAAAGCAAGCCCTCTGTTGGTTTCGCGTATTACCCTTTCGGTTTGGTTTTCGGTAATGGGTGTATTTATATTTTTTTTGATGTTGGATAGCTTAGCACCAAAGTTTTCGGCTTTCGCATTATCAAAAAAACGGCTTTGATATAATGCAAAATCTTCATTTTCGCTTATGGTTTTTCCGCCCGATATATGTAAAATATTTTTACGCCATAACGAATCGGGAAGCTGGTTGTAAATTTTTAATTTGCTTAAGTAATTGTCTATATCTTGGTTGTTAATAGCGGGTATTCGGCCTGTAATTAGCCCAGGCTCTAGTACCGATCCATTTAAGCCCGATGTTAACATATTATCTGATGGTGGGTAACCAATGGTAGGCACATAATCTGTCGCCATACTTTTTTTGGAATACTCGGCACCATTACCTAGTAATAACAAATAAACAGGTTTTGTGGCACCTTTATCTAAACCCCACTTAACAAAATTTCTGATAGCCAATGGATGGTGAAATCCATAATAAAATTCGTTATATAAATCATCGGTATAGGCCAATACGGTGGCTAAGTTTCGGGTTTCGTTATACGTTTTATAAGCCTCCGCCCCAGCGCTAAAATTTTTATTAGATACAATTAAAAATGGTTTTACATCATTAATGCTAAAGTTTTTAAATGTAACAGGCTCGGTTATAACGGGGTTGCTGGTGTTTAAATCGGCTAAAATATATTTTACATCCACTTTTGCATCCAACACAAATTCGGCGTTTCCATTGTTTTTGGTTTCGGTATAAATGGTATTATTGCTATTGTCTAAAATAATGGCATTGGCAATATTGCTGTTGGTAAATTTTAAATAGCTATTTATTTGGGTGGGATTTAAGCCGAACGTTAAACCACTTATCCCACTTATATCCAATAAACGGGGGTAGCTAATATCAATATAAGCAGGTACTTGAAAATCGGTAAAGTTTACACTTGTAGTTAAATCATCCACCGACGAAAAATTAATACTGCTTATAGCTGGTAAATTACCTAAAGCTACTTTTTTTTGCTGTTTTACAATATTATAGTTCCTAAAAACCGAATCGCAAATGGTTACATTATTAGCTGTAATTTTTAAATGATGGTTTCCTCTGATATTGCCCGAGTTAGAACTAGAACGCCCTGCAACATAAAATGATACATTAGTTTCTAAATTTGTATTGGCAGCGTAGCTTGGTGTGTTCAAATTGTAACTTGCTGTTTGCCCACGGCCATAAGTTTCGCCCAAATATCCTTCACCAGCTATATAATCCGAGTACGTAATTACATCAAAAATATAAGCACCAGGGTAGTATTTGTTCGAAAAATTTAGCCTGCTATTGGCTATTACATAACCCTCGGGAGTTAAACCACTGTTGCTTATCGTTTTATTTTGATACCTTAAACCGTTTTCGGTTTCGCTATACGTTAAAAAATAATAGTTAACATCTTCAAATAAACTTACCTCATCATTAGGTAAATCGTTAGGGTTTTTATATAATATTTTATCTAAGCTAGCATCGTTGGCTTGGCCGTAAAAAATAATATTATCGGTATTGCTAAAAGTAGTTTGATTGCCGCTCACCATAATTGCCACCTGTTTACCTTTATTAAATAGCTGTAATTTTTTAGGGTCGATGGTATTTAGCGTTAAGCCCGCTTGTACTATTTGGTTGTAGGTAATGTTATACAAGCCATCGGCACTTATTTTAATTTTCACATATTTTTGCGATGGTTTTATCCACTCGTTACCTAGCTGGGCATGGGCGGTATAATGCGTAATTACACTAAAAACAAACAGTAGTGCAAGGCACTTTTTAATTGTACGATGAATCATTTTTCAAATATATGCAACAAGTTTGGAATTGATTTTCACAAACTCGACCTTATTTATACCTTTATAGCTTAAAATCAAATATACTAATAGCATTGGAAACTCAAACCCTTACCACCCTACAAACTGCAAAAGATTTAGGTTTACTTGAAATTGAATACGTTAAAATTATAGAAATATTGGGTAGAGTCCCAAATTTTACCGAACTATCTATTTTTTCGGTCATGTGGAGCGAACATTGCTCGTACAAAAACTCTATTGTATGGCTAAAAACTTTACCCAAAGATGGGCCACGTATGCTTGCCAAAGCTGGCGAAGAAAACGCTGGCATGGTTGATTTGGGCGACGGTATTGGCTGTGTTTTTAAAATCGAATCGCACAATCACCCATCGGCTTTAGAGCCTTACCAAGGTGCTGCCACTGGGGTGGGAGGTATAAACCGCGATATATTTACCATGGGCGCAAGGCCAATAGCACAATTAAATTCTTTACGTTTTGGCAACCCAAATCACCCAAAAACACAATGGTTAATTAAAGGCGTGGTAAAAGGCATTGGCGATTATGGCAACGCATTTGGCATACCAACCGTGGGTGGCGAAGTTTTCTTCGACGATTGTTACCACGTAAATCCGTTGGTAAACGCCATGTCGGCAGGTATCGTAAAAGCGGGCGAAACCGTTTCGGCAACCTCGTATGGTGTGGGCAATCCAGTATATATTGTAGGCTCGGCAACGGGTAAAGATGGCATACACGGTGCAGCATTTGCTTCAAAAAACATAAGTGCCGATAGCATAAACGATTTGCCAGCCGTACAAGTAGGCGACCCTTTTCAAGAAAAATTATTGTTAGAAGCCACACTCGAAGTGATAAAAACAGGTGCCGTAATTGGTATGCAAGATATGGGTGCGGCAGGTATTATCTGCTCTAACTCCGAAATGAGTGCCAAAGGCGAACACGGAATGCGCATACATTTAGACAAAGTACCAACCCGACAAGCCAATATGCAACCTTTCGAGATTTTACTTTCCGAGTCGCAAGAACGGATGCTAATTGTAGTTGAAAAAGGCCGAGAAAAAGATGTAGAAGCCGTTTTTGAAAAATGGGATTTAAACTGTGCCATTATTGGCGAAGTTACCGATACCAAACGTTTAGAATATTTTGTAGATGGCGTTTTAGTAGCCGATGTACCCGCACACGATTTAGTTTTAGGCGGCGGCGCACCAGTTTATCACCGCGAGTATAAAGAACCTGCTTATTTCCAAGAGTTTAAAAAATTTAAAATTGAGGATGTTGCCCAGCCCGAAGATTTAACTTTGGTAGCCCAACACTTAATATCGCACCCAAATATTGCCTCAAAAAATTGGGTAACCAGCCAATACGATAGCATGGTAGGTACCGCAACCGTTACCACCAATAAACCCAGCGATGCCGCCATTGTAGCCGTAAAAGATACCGAGAAAGCCATTGTGCTAACCGTAGATTGTAACTCACGCTATGTAAACGCCGACCCTGAAACAGGTTGTGCCATAGCCGTTGCCGAAGCTGCCCGCAACATTACCTGTGCCGGTGGCGAACCTGTGGCAATAACGAATTGTTTAAATTTTGGCAACCCAAATGTACCCGAAGTTTTTTGGCAGTTTGTAAGTGCCATTAAAGGGATGAGTACCGCTTGTACAAAATTTGAAACTCCAGTAACGGGTGGTAATGTATCGTTTTACAACCAATCGAGCGATGAAGGCCCTGTTTTCCCAACACCAACTATTGGTATGCTAGGCGTAATGGATACCTTAGATAATATAATGACGCTGGATTTTAAAGCCGAAGGCGATTTAATTTACCTAGTAGGGCAATCCGTTAATTGTATAGCTTCGTCGCAATATTTGGCTTCGTACCATAATATTTCAAAATCTCCAGCTCCTTATTTTGATTTGGATAAGGAGTATGCTATGCACCAAGTTATCAAGCAATTAATTAATCAAAAATTAATACAATCGGCACACGATGTAGCCGATGGTGGTTTATATATTGCTTTGCTAGAATCGGCTATGCCAAACCATTTAGGCTTTAGTATAGATACCGATGACGAAATACGCAAAGATGCTTTCTTATTTGGCGAAGCACAAGGCCGTGTAGTGGTAAGTATTAAACCAGCAAACCAAGAGGCTTTTATAGAGTTAATGGCAACATCCGATACCGAATTTAGCTTATTGGGTACCGTAACCAATGGCGATTTATTGGTTGATGCACAAAACTTTGGCAATGTGCTAACAAGTAAAAATGTTTATAATAATGTATTGGGCAACATAATGAATAATTAATTGAGCATTTTGCGGGTTTAAGTTTTAACTAATTATATGTAACATTTTGTTATAGATAATTTTTTATAATTTAAAAAACAGGAAACATCTTGCTATCGTCATCACTTTGTTGCCCCCAAAAAAGCCATTTTTTAAACTTTTAAACTTGCCAAATTTTTAAACTTGGCAAGTTTTTTAAAAACTACTTTTTCAAATACTTTTCTTTAATGGTATTTATGTGATGGTCGGCATGGCCAGCAATAATATATAGCAAAGCACCCACCGAAACCGTATGCCCATTGGCTATACCTTTCTTTTTGCAGTCGGCATCTTTTAGTGATTTAAAAAAAAAGAGGTGCGCTTGGCGTAAAATCAAAAATTCATCTACCAAATCGTCGTAACTTAGGGCATCAATATTGGTATTGGCTACGTAAGCATCATGGTCGAAACCTTCGAGTTCGGTGCTATCGTTTTTAGAAAAACGCATAGCTCTGTAAACCATTACTCTTTCGGTATCAATTAAATGTGCTAATATTTGTTTTATTGTCCATTTGCCTTCTGCGTAAGCAAATTCTCTTTTTTCGTGGGGTATATCTACAAAAAAATCGTCGATGGTATTTATTTGATTTTTTAATTTTCTTTGGATATCCATGTTACCTACCAATGAAATGTAGGGTTGGTAAAAAGGTGCGTACTCGTTAGTTGATGGTTGATACATATTTTAAACTGCTTTTTAATATTATTCTAAATGTGGTTCCTTTGCCAAGGTCTGATTCTTTTACAAATATATGCCCATTGTGGTAATTTTCGATAATTCTTTTTGCTAAAGATAAGCCTAAGCCCCAGCCCCGTTTTCGGGTGGTAAAGCCAGGTTCAAATACGGTTTCGAATTTTGATTTTGGTATTCCTTTTCCATTATCGCTAATATCAATATACACTTGTTCTTTTACCATGTTTTCTTGGATATTGATAGTAATTTTTCCTTTTCCATCAATGGCATTTACAGCATTTTTAAGGATGTTTTCTATCACCCAATCAAACAGTTGTAGGTTTAAAAGTGCTTCGATATCTTGTTGGCCTCGTATCTCAAAAATTATTTTATCCGATACCCGAACTTTAAAATAGGCTACATAATCATCAATAAGGGTATAAGCACTTTGGCTGCTAAGTTTAGGTATCGACCCGATTTTGGAAAACCTATCGGCCACAATTTCCAATCGTTTTACATCGTTTTCCATTTGTAAAATTAATGGGTCGTGTTCGGCATCATATTTTTCTTTTAATAACTCGGTCCATGCCATTAGTGATGATATGGGTGTGCCCAATTGATGTGCGGTTTCTTTAGCTAGGCCTACCCATACTTGGTTTTGCTCGTTACGCCTTGCCGAGTTAAAAACATAATAGGCTAGGCTTAAAAAAACAGCAATCAATAACAATTGGATATAAGGAAAAATACGTAATTGGGTTAATAGTGCGCTATCTTTAAAGTAAACATGGTTTTTAATTCCCGAAAACTGTAAAGGTATAGGTGGATGCTGGGCTTTCATTTCCTTAAGTTCACGCTCAAAATAGGCGGGATCGTATTTTTTAAAACTGCTTTCGTTTTTATAATAGGTTTTGGTGCTATCCATGCCTTGGTAGGTAATAATCGAATCTTTTTCGGAGGTTACAATAGCGGGTACTTGCAGGCTATCACGCACTAGGGAAAGAAAATTCATGGTTTCGTCGTTATCGGTTACAAACATATTTTTGATGCTTTGCGCCCACACTACGGCCCTTATACGCTCGGCTTTAGCAATATTTTTAACCAAAAAATTAGTATATAAAAGTGATGATGCAGCAATAATTACTGCAAAAAAAAGCAATATATATTTCCAACTTTTCTTTTTTTGGTAAGGGTTCATGTTTAAAAAAAAGATGGTTTAACAGGTAAAATACTTAGGCTTTTTGTTTACAAAGTTTAAGTTAAAATGCCTTGGCACTAGTTCCCATTAATCATTACTGGCGTACCCTTGGTATTGCCCATAATAATTACTTTAGCATTGGGCGATGTAGCAATTTCTTTTTGTGCCTTTATCATCTCGTACTGTAATTGTTTATCAGATAGGCCAGTAGATAATATGCGCTGATAATCGGCAATACCTTGCGCTTCTACCCGTTTACGTTCGGCTTCTTGTTTTTCTTTTTGGAGTACAAAAGTCATTTTTTGGGCATCTTGCTCGGCGTTTATTTTAGATTCGATGGTGGTTTTCACCGATGCTGGCAGGGTGATGTTACGCACCAGCAGTTGTTCTAATTGTAGGCCTCGGCTGGTAAAGCTTTTATCAATATATTTATAAATTCGGTTTTGAAACTCATCTCGTTTGGTGGAGTATAATGCCACAGCATCGTAATATACCGCATTATCTCTGATGGCAGTACGGGCTATTGGGCGTACAATTTTATCTACATAATCAACGCCTATTTGCTGTAAAATACTGGGGGCTTGTGTTGCTTGCACCCTAAAAAGTACCGATAAATCTATAACTACTTCGAGCCCATCGGCCGATAATATACGGATAGCATCATCGCCAGCTTTGGTACCTTCATCATGTATGCCCGACATGGTATAGTTTTGTGTTTTAACATCGAATGTGGTAATTTCTACCAGTGGGTTTACAAAGTTTAAACCACTGGATAGTATATCTTTATCTACTTTACCAAATAAGGATTTTACACCTACTTCTCCTGCCTCAATTACTTTAAAGCATGATGTGAGCACACCTATAATTAATAAAACTGGGCCAACTAAAGTAAGTACTTTCCCGATTTTGTAGGCGGGGTCTTGCCTTTGCAGTTTCATAAAAAAACCAATTATAAATATGATTACTCCCAAAAAAATGACTACCATGATATTTAATTTTAAGTTTAATTTTTACAGATTATGGCTTACAATATAGCAAGATTTAATTTGTTTTATTTTATATTTTTTGAAGCCTGCTTGCTACGTTCGATTGCTTTGGCTTTCATGTCTTCTTTTATTTGTTTTATCAGCTTTAGCTTATAAAAAACAGTTAAGCCAAATGCAGCTAGGCAAACTATGGGTACTAAATAGTTTGCCCTTTTAAAAAAATATACTCCCACCACTACCGAAATAATAATGATAAGGTTAAGCATGATATTAAAAATTATTTTTTTACCCACAAGAATTTGATTTTTGATTGTTTGCTCACAGATGACACAGATGACACAGATGACACAGATTTACACAGATGGTATATTTATGATAATATAAAACTATTTTTTATAGCCCGTTGCCCGAAAGCCCGTTGCTGGAAGCCCGTTGCCCGAAACTCTAATAAACCCTCATCTCTGGATCAATTTGCGCAGCCCAAGCTAAAATACCTCCTTTTAGGTTAACTACATTGGTATAACCTAATTGTTCTAGCTGCAATAGGGCGGCGGCACTTCGGGCTCCGCTACGGCATTGCATTACCACAGGTTTATCGCTTGCTATTTTATCGGCTTCTATCACAATCCCTGCCAAGGGTATATTTAAGCCTTCGAGGTTGCTCATTTCGTATTCGAAAGGCTCACGTACATCAATTAATTGAAAATCTTTGCCTTCTTCTATCCATTGGGCAAGCTCGGTTACGGTTATTTCGTTCATTTTAATTAAATTTAATTTAGCAAATGTACATTTTTAAATAAAAAAAACGGTTACAGATTTCTCTGTAACCGTACCACAAACAATTACTATAAGCTCAGATATAGTAAGTGCTTGTTTATTGTTTTTTTTAGTTGGCTAAATCTAACCTCGATATTAAAACCTTATCGCCACGCTCGGTTTCGCTAAACATAAAGGTGTAGTTGCCCATTTTTGCGGTATTGGCTTTTTTAAATAAATAAAATTTTCTTCTTTCGCTTTCGCCGAGGGTTTTAAAATCAGAGAGTGTGCCATCTTTAAGGTTTATGGCTCCGTATTCCATATTGTAAAGTGGCTCCCAAGTGGTGGTGGTGGTGCTTGAGTTGTAACCGTAGGTGGTGTGGCTTTCTTCGTGGATTGATTTTGCCATACGCATTAACCAGTAAATATTTTTTTTATCGCCCGATTCTTGGATGTAGCTGGTTGCGGGTATCATATCGGAGGTTAATGGCGAGCGGTTAAAAAAGCCCGATGTTTTGCTTTGGTCTAAAAACACGCCGTAGTTATGTTTTAAGTTGCCAGCTTGGTCGAACTGAAACATATAAGTACCTTTATATATACGTTTGCCAGCATTTTTACCTGATTTTGTGGTTTTAAAATCTTGTCCATTAATTAAGATATCGCCTGCGCTTGAGAAAGATATGCCACTAATTACAAATTTTTTACCATCAAATACAACAAACTTTTTTTGGTCGGCAGGTTTTACTTGCACTTTTTCGAAATCTTCGATACTTGCCGAGTTTACAAAATCAAGTTTTCCGTTGCTAATTTTTCCGATTTGGAAATTGGTATATTTCAGCTCATCCAAAACGTTATCAATCGCACCTTGTGTCATCCCCATATCGGCAGTGCCAGATAATAGGGATAAGCCTGCGCTTAAGCCTCCAAAACCCTTTGATGCCGATTCGTCTTTTTCTTCGGCATCGGCCGATGTGGTAGCCACTATATTCATTTTATATATTTGGTTGATGTATTTGGATTCGGGGTCTTTGGTAGTTGCCGAGCCGTAAGTAAACACCGAGCCATTTTTTTCGTAAGCACCCAAAACTCTCCAACCATTAGATGGAGAATTAAAATTAAATTTTTCTATCAGTTGGCCTTGCGCATTTAGGCGTACATAAGTATAATTTGTAGGTTTAGGGTCGGCAGCTTTGTTTAAGCCTGGCCCGCCTTGAGGGGCAAAAATCAATATCCAATCTCTAGGGAAATCATCGTTACTAAGCTCTTCTACATCATCTTCCAATGGTCCCGAATAAATGGGCGCATTTGGGTAAGCAAAATCTATGTTCCCTACGGTTTTAATATTTACTTGATTATCGCAGCTTAATATATCATAGTGCATCATTGAGCCTAAATAATCGCCTTTGGAGGCTTGCTTACCCGCAATAACCAAAATGGTACTATCGCTTTCTACCTCGTAGGCACCGCCTCTAAAGAAATATTTTTCGGCATTATCGGTAGTAGGTTTTACCTTTTCGAGTTGCTTTACAGTTTTGTTGTAACTGCCGTTTAACCATAAGTATTTCCAGGTTATTTGTTTTTTGCGGAAAACTAATTTACCCGTTAAGTTGGCCGATGCGTTTAAACTGTTAGAAACATAGCTATCGCCTTTAAAGTTAAACCATTTGTATTTTTTCTTCATCTTTTCTATCTCTTCTTCTTCCTTTACCGTGTTTAACAGGTTTAAGTTTTTATCAAACGTATAAACCTCTTTTTTTACTTTGCGCTTGGTAGATGATTTTAAAACAAAAACCATATCAATGGTTTGTTTATCGTTATTTACATCAATACCACCAAGGTATCCGTTTTTGGATTTTCTTGAAATATCAAAGTCTTTTTCGATAATGGGTACTTGTGCCGAAGCTAGTTGGGCTGTAAAAAGTAGCATGCTAGCTACCTTTGCTGTTTGTGAAATTATTTTTATCATGATTTATAAATTGTTTGTAAAGCCAAACTTATATATATCTACGATAAGCCACAATACCGTCTTCAGGGTATATTTACAACAATTTAACCTTATGATAATTTTTAAGTAGAGATTTTTTTTTGATAAATTTTTAAATATAAAAGCATACTAACAGATTTAAAAACATGTATTTATGTTTTTTTTTTTTACGCTAATTGCTTGTGCATTACATAATCGTTAAGTATAAAATTATGGTAAGCAATGTTTACACTATCAAAAATTTTATAGCCCATGTTAAGGTAAAAGTGCAGGGCTTTATTTTCTCTTACATTTAGTTGTATTGCTGTTGCACCTAATGCTTTTACCTCGTTTTCGATACTGTGTATAAGTGCTTTACCTAAACCCAAGCCTTGATAGTTTTGGTGTATATATAATTTATGGATTTTAAAAAGCCCTATTTTACTTGTTTTACAATAGCTAGCAAAACCGCAAAAATTGTTTTCGAAACTAATTAATTTAAACCTATGCCCTTGTTGCAACTGGGTTTGCAATGATGCTGGGCTATACATATCGTTTAGCATAAACGTAATTTGCTCCGTAGAAATAAAATCACCGTAGGTATGCCACCAAATTTGATGCGCTAAGCGGTTTATAACACATACGTTACTTAAACTGGCCGTGGTAATTTGTATCATAAACTTTGGGCAATAAACAAATAATTTTGCTCGAAACTAAAACCGAAGAAACCATCGGATATGGTAATATAAGTATGCTCGGCAATTTTTTTGGTACCATAATGGCCAGTAATATTACCAAAAACGTATATCATCGTATTGCTTACTTCCCATTTGCTAAAACCATTTTTTATAGGATAATGCTTTTTATTATTGGCAAATACCACCACATCTAACAATGGTAAGTACGCCTCAAAATCATTTACTGCAAATGCGTTGCTAATAATATTTACGGCAGGGTAGGCCTGTGTAACTATAAAATCCATAGCTGCTTGCAAAGTAGTTTGCCTTTTTTGGGTATAAATAAAACGGCTACTTTCCTGAAAATATATTTCGTTTTTTTCGGTACAAATAATGGCATCAATTTTTATCCCCATCGAGGCTATTTTTTCGTAAACACTTTGGGCAAGCAGCACCATGGGCGACCACTCTAGCAACTGCCCCAACTGCTCGTCATCAAAATTATCGAAACCCAAAATTAAAAGTGCAGGTTCCTGCCCCTCGCGTACAATATGGTGGCTACTCATGCAATAAAAATATTAATAAATAGCCCTGTAAAAATCTTTAAAAGCCTGTTTAGGTTCCAAGGCTTTATTTACCGCCGCCGATACCGCCACACCGTGAATACCCGTGTGCAATAAAGCCTCCACATCATTTAACCCAATACCACCTGCAGCTATTAAAGGAATGCTTATCCCTATTTCGTGTAATTGTGCAATAGCATTTTTATAACCTTGCAAGCCCCAGTGCGCTAAATTATTAGGCTTAGTATCGGTATGTGCAAACGGGCCACAACCTACATAATCGGCACCATTTTTTTGCTGCCATATAATTTGCTCAACGCTACTGGCCGATGCCCCTAAAGTTTTATCATTGCCAATAAAGTTGCGTATCCATTGTAAATCAACACCCTCGTTTTCAATATGTACACCCTGTATATCGCCGTATTGTAACAAATTATAATGCTCGGTTACTATTAATGTAGTTCCCCAATCATCGCATATCGCAATAATCTCGTTTAAATCTTTCATCATTTCGTCATCAGCCTTGCTAAAACAGCGGTATTGTATCCAATTTGCACCAGCCTCGCAAGCCATGCGGGCTTGGCTAGCATGTGTACGTTTGGGTAAATCCTGCGTGAGGTAATGAAACTTGCCTATAAATTTTTTCATCCAAATAGTTTTAATATTTTTTTAGAAACATGGCTTCAAATATACGTCTATTTTGCAGCCACAAATGCGCAGGTAAAAATCATATCACGTAAATTTTTGACGATAATAAATATCTTAAAAGAGGTAAAATAAATTTAATACCATTTTTTAATCCTTAGATTCAAATAATAAATGCAACTTTTCAAATTTGGGAAGTCAAGTATAAAAGAATAATATTTTTCAGAAAGAAGAGAAAGAAAATAAATTCTCTCCCCGCTTTGCTGAATGGTAAAATTTGTCTTACTTGCTCCTC
>JAAFJW010000141.1 GCA_013298995.1 Sphingobacteriales bacterium
ATTGCCCAATTAAAAGTGGCGCCTTTCCATCGGTAACAATAATTTTAGTGTTTGGCGAAACCGATAAATCTTTAAAGGCTTGTATGGTATTGTACTGTATTATTCGGTCGGTAAGGCCTTCCGAAATTATTTTTTGAGATGTGCTTATCCCCTCGGCTTCAATTTTTTTTCTGTCGGCCTCTTGTTTTTCTTTTAGCAACACAAATTCCATTCTTTGCGATTCCTGCTCGGCCTGTAGTTTTTCTTCGATAGATTTGCTCAAGCCCGCAGGTAAAACAATGCTTTTTAGCAATACAGCCTCAATTACAAAGCCCCTATCGCCTAGCATACTGGTCATTTGTGCGGTAATTGCTTTTTCGATTTTACCCCGCTCGGCGGTGTGCATATCTTTTGCCATATATTTCGAGCAAATATCGGCAGCTGCCGATCTAAATACGCTTACAATTACCACATCTTCGTAATTCATGCCTATTTTTTCAATCACATTGGGTACTTCTTTGGGTATAATGTGGTAGAGTATAGAAATTTCTGACTGTACATTTAACCCCTCTTTTGATGGAAGAGATAAGCGTACCTCGAGGTTAACTGTACGGGTAGGTACTTTAATAATGGTAGTTGTAAAAGGGTTAAAGCCTACTACGCCAGCATTGTAAGTGGTGGGTGTAAGTACGCCTAATGTACGTTTTACGCCCACTTCGCCTTGCCTAATTACAGTGCAAGCGCCTAGTGTTATACATACATACATAAAAAAAATTAATAATGAGGGTTTCATAATTATTGGGGTTATAAGGTTAAAAATTAATGACAGAACTGCCCATAAGGCAATAGGCGAAAAAAATAATTACAACAAAAATCTTGAGAATAGATTTTTGTTTTGAATGCCTAGTTTAAAAACGTACCATACAAAACTTGCCTACCATATTTAGAAATTATGGGTAAGATATTGTTGGTTTTATAGAAAAAACAGTTGTTTTGGGGAAAGGTATTAAAAATGGTAGTGCAACTGTACTTTATTATTTTTAAAGCACTGCTTTTTTTATGACTAATAATGGAGGTGGTGTAAGTTTCGGATAGGGAAGCATCTTCAAGTTGTTTCTCCACTTTGCTTAATGATGTGTTTTCTTGACTATAATAAGGAAACAAGCCTACCAATAAGCTAACAAACAATAAGAGTATAACTACGAAATTTTTCATTTATAACTTACGGATAATTGTTCCATTGTTATCTGTAAAAGTAATACTATGCAAACATTCTATTGGTCATTAAATGGTAATTTTAAAAAAATGTTTTTGGCGTATTTTTGTAATGTTATAAATTAAATAATAGGGATTTAAACCGTCATAATATCTTTTTCTTTAATGGCTATAAGGGTATCTACTTGTGCTATAAAGGTATCGGTTAGTTTTTGAACCTCTATTTCGCCTAGTTTTATTTCATCTTCAGATGCGCCATCGTTTTTTAGCTTATTAATGCTGGTATTGGCTTCTTTACGGATATTACGGATGGTAATTTTGCCCCTTTCGGCTTCTTCACGCGATTTTTTTACGAGTTCTTTGCGGCGTTCTTCGGTAAGTGGTGGTACATTTAGCCTGATAAGGATGCCATCGTTTTGAGGGTTTAGGCCTATATTGGCTTCCATAATTGCTTTTTCGATGGGTATAATCATGGCTTTTTCCCAGGGTTGTACGGCTATGGTGCGGGCATCGGGTGTGTTTACATTAGCTACTTGTGTAAGTGGTGTGGCGGCTCCGTAATAATCAACCATAATGCCATCAAGCATTGCTTGGCTGGCTTTACCAGCCCGTATTTTTAAAAATTCGTGGCTTAAATGTGCTATCGCCTTGTGCATGGTGGCGGTTACATCTTCGAGTTCTAGTTTTATAAATTCGTTCATTTTTTGTGATTTTTTAAGCTATTTATTTTACCAAAGTGCCTACGTTTTCGCCCTTTATTAGTTTCATTAAATTGCCTGGCGAGTTCATATCAAATACAATAATGGGTAGGTTATTTTCGTCGCAAAGGGTAAAGGCAGTCATATCCATTACGTTAAGATTTTGAGCATATACTTGCGGAAATGTAAGATGGTTGTATTTGGTGGCGGTGGGGTCTTTTTCGGGGTCGGCGGTGTAAATACCATCTACACGGGTACCTTTTAAAACCACATCGGCTTTAATTTCGATAGCCCGTAAAGCTGCTGCCGAGTCGGTTGTAAAATAGGGGTTTCCTGTACCTGCGCCAAATATTACGATGCGGCGTTTTTCGAGGTGGCGCATGGCTCTGCGGCGTACATAAGGCTCGCATATTTGTTCCATTTTTATGGCCGATTGTAAGCGGGTGGGTACGCCTACGGTTTCTAATGCGTTTTGTAATGCCATAGAGTTAATTACGGTGGCTAGCATACCCATATAATCGGCCTGAGCCCTATCCATTCCGCTTTTTTCGGCGGCCAATCCTCTAAAAATATTACCACCCCCAATTACAATGGCTACCTCTACACCTTCATCGTGTACGGCTTTAATTTCTTTGGCGTATTGTAGCACACGGGCATTATCTATGCCATATTGTTGTTCGCCCATAAGGGACTCGCCACTTAATTTTAAAAGTATTCGTTTATATTTCATTGCTTATGCGTAAAATGGATTGGGGTTAAAAATCAAGCGCAATTGCTTTTGCTCAAATTGTTCAAAAATATAAAAACAAATTAGATTGTGGGCTAGGTTTTTTTAGAAAATAGTAATGATATAAATGGGTTAAGAATAAGCGCTTAAAAAATTATGATAGATAAGCAAAATTATTACAAGCATCGCCCCAAAAATGGAGTACAGCAAAAATCCCAAAATGGCTTAGTTATGAAAAGATACGGTGCTATAGCAGCCTAAACGTTGGTTATGTTTTATTGTAAAGAGGTGTTTTTTTTGAATGAGATTTTTTTCGGTAAAATTAGATGTGTTATATTTATCCACATGACTAAAAATCCCCTGAGTAAATTTATTAACCTAAGGGATAAAACATTTTTAGTGCAATATTATTGGTCCAGTTTTATTAATTTCTGATAAATAACTATTGGATTGTATGTGGTGCGATAGCAAAAATTGCTGTTGTAGGTTTACCGCTTTTTCGGCATCCGCCCCCGAGCGAAATAAAGAAAATACCGTAGGTCCCGAGCCTGAAATGCCGAAACTTAATGCGCCATTTGCTAATGCTATTTCTTTTAAGGTATCAAATTCGGGTATCAGCATACTGCGTATGGGTTCTACAATTACGTCTTTCATACAACGGCTCAAAAGGTCGTAATCTTTTTGGTATAAAGCACTTACTAGGCCGGCAATGTTTCCCCATTGTATTACGGCATCTTTTAATAAAACTTTGGAACGTATAATTTGCCTTGCATCGCGGGTGGGTACATCTACATGTGGGTACAGTAGGGCGCAATACAAATCGGGTACGGGCAGGGCAATAACTTCTAGCGGTTCGTAGCTTTTTATCAGCGTAAAGCCACCTAATAATGATGGTGCTACATTATCGGCATGTCCGTGTCCGCAAGCCAAGGCTTCGCCTTCCATGGCAAACGGCAGCAGTTGCATTCGGGTTAATGGACTTCCTAACAATTCGTTAGCTGCAAATAAACCTGCCACGGCACTTGCTGCGCTGGAGCCTAAGCCGCTACCCAAAGGCATCTTTTTTTCTAAAACAATGCTAAAGCCTACATCTTCCCTACCTAAATGTTTTAACAAATTAATTACGCAAGCACTTACAGTATTTTTTAGCGGATCGCGGGTAAGTTTACCTTCGTCGCCAATAATGTTATCAATAACTACGCCTGGTTTGTTGGTGATTTTCATCACCAGTTCGTCGCCAGGTTGGTTTACGGCAAAGCCCAAAATATCGAAACCACAAACCACATTTGCTACGGTTGCTGGGGCAAAAACTTTTATAGAACTGCTCATCGGCTTGCTCCTACTTTTACTAAATCGGCAAATACGCCTGCTGCGGTAACTGCTGCACCCGCACCTGGGCCTTTTACCACCATTTGGGTTTCGTTATAACGCTCGGTGGTAAAGGCAATAATATTATCGCTGCCCGATAACGCATAAAACGGATGGTTTGCGCCAACCGATTGTAGGCTGATGCTAATTTTACCGCCTTCTAGCTTGCCAATGTAACGCAACACTTCGTTTTTACTTTCGGCATCGTTTTTTAATTTGGCAAAAAAACTTTCGGCTTTTTTTAGTTCTTCGTAAAAGGCATCAACGGTTGGTGCACTTAGGCAGCTTGCGGGTAAAATTGCGCCTAAATCCACATCGGCAGCTTCCACTGGTAAGCCTGTGTTACGGGCTAATATTAGCATTTTACGCATAAAATCAACGCCACCCAAATCGTCCCTCGGGTCGGGTTCGGTATAGCCTTTTTCTTGTGCTTGTTTTACAATATCGTGGAAACTTACATCGCCTTTAAAATTATTGAAGATGAAAGATATAGTGCCCGATAGGATGGCTTCAATTTTTACCACATCATCGCCACTGATGATTAAATCGTTTAATGTTTTGATAATGGGCAAGCCAGCACCTACATTGGTTTCGTAAAAGAAATCTACGCCGTGTTTTTGGGCGGTATCTCGCAGTTCGGCAAATTGTTTATAATCGGCCGAGTTGGCTATTTTGTTGCAAGTAACTACCGAGATATTGGCTTTAAAAATCTCTACATAATATTTTGATGGCGATACGCTTGCCGTGTTATCAATAAAAACGCAGTTGGGCAGGTTTAAGGCTTTCATGTGCTGCACAAAATCGGGTAGGTGGGCATCAACCGAAAGGGCTAGGTTTTGTTGCCAAGTGTTTAAATCTAAACCATCGGCATCAAAAATCATTTTTTTGGTATTGCTTAATCCCACTACCTTAATATTTAGCAGGTTATGCTTTTGCAGATAAGTGTGGTGCGCATTTATTTGGCTTAATAGCTCTTTACCAATATTGCCCACGCCTACTACAAATACGTGTAGGGTTTTTTGTAGGGTATCAAAAAAAGCATCGTGTACGGTATTTAGGGCTTTTGATAAATCGGGTTTGTTAATAATTACCGAAATATTATACTCGGACGAGCCCTGTGCAATAGCCACCACATTTACGCCATTACGCCCCAAAGCGTTAAACAGTTTGGCGGCAATGCCCGTGGTTTTTTTCATGTTTTCGCCCACAATGGCCAGTACGGCTAAATTGTTTTCGATAATTACGGGGTTTAATTTGGCAGCTTCTAGCTCTAGTTCAAACTCTTGCTCTATTAAATCTTTGGCTTTAGAGGCCTGATCGGGGTTTACGGCAAAGGTTATCGAATGCTCGGACGAGGATTGTGTGATAAGAATTACGTTTACCAGCTCACGCGAAAGCAAAGAAAATAAACGGCCACTAAAACCCGCTTTGCCCACCATACCGCTACCTTGTATGTTAATAATGCTGATATCATCAACCGACGAAATGCCACGTATGGCATGCCCCGATGGTTTAATATTGTGGCAAATAACGGTTCCTTCAAAATCAATATTAAACGTGTTTTTGATAACGATGGGGATTTTTTTGAGGAAAGCGGGCGTCATGGTAGGGGGGTAAATTACCTTGGCACCAAAAAACGAAAGTTCCATGGCTTCGGTGTACGATAGCTCATCCATCGAAAAAGCCTTTTGCACCCTACGTGGGTCGGCGGTCATCATCCCATCTACATCAGTCCAAATTTCTATGCTTTCGCAATTTAAAGCAGCCCCCAAAATGGCGGCGGTATAATCGCTTCCGCCACGGCCAAGGGTAGTTATGCGGTTATGGTTATCGCTAGCAATAAAGCCTGTGGCTACTACAATGGCGTGTTTATGGTGGTCAAAGTAGTTTTTTATTAAAAAGTTGCTTTGTTCAAAATCTACTTTTGCATTGCCAAAAGAGCTATCGGTTTTAATAATATCGCAGGTGTTTAAAAACTCTACGGCATCAAAATCGGCCCGTAGGATACGGCTAATCATAAAAGCCGAACATTTTTCGCCATAGCTTAAAACGGCATCGCGGGTTTTGGGGCTAAGTTCTTGCAGGGCGGTTATGCCTTGCATTAAATCTTCCAACGATTGGAAATATAGTTTTAGGGTTGTTAAAACTTGGTTTTGTTGTTGCAGGGGAACAAGTTCTTTAACTACCGTAAAATGGCGTTTTTCTATCTGCGCCAATTCATCGGCATAGTCAATCCCGGTAACGGCACCCTCGGCCATGGTTATTAGCTGGTTTGTAAGCCCGCCCATTGCCGAAACTACCAAAACCACTTGTTGTTGCTTGGCAACATCTTTTTTAACAATGGAAACTAATGCTTTTAATGCCTCGATACTGCCTACCGATGTGCCTCCAAATTTTAAAATCTTCATAATTTTAATAAAAAAACGCCTTCCATTTTAGGGAAGGCGCTGTGTGTATTTAATATAACCAAGCAAAACTTCCCGCTTACGCTGATGTAAGCATAAGGGTTGTAAGTGTTATGGTTATTGTTGCTTTTTTCACTATTTTAGTTTGA
>JAAFJW010000140.1 GCA_013298995.1 Sphingobacteriales bacterium
TTAATGTAACGATGCCAAAAACCCTTCTACAGCCTTGCGTACACTACCATATTGGGTTAATAATGCTTGTGCTTTGCTAGCACTTAAACCAGTTTCGTTTATTATCATCAATATACCACGTTCTATAAGTTTATGGTTACTTAGTTGCATATCTACCATACGGTTGCCTTTTACTTTGCCTAGTTTTATCATAATAGCAGTACTTAGCATATTTAAAGCTAGTTTTTGTGCTGTGCCAGCTTTCATGCGGGTGCTGCCCGTTACAAACTCGGGGCCTACCACAATTTCAATAGGTATATTGGCAACTGCGGCTACGGGGCTTTGGCTATTACATACAATACAGGCAGTTAATATGCCATTTTGTTGGGCTTGTATTAAGCCTCCTATTACATAAGGCGTAGTGCCCGATGCTGCCAAGCCTACCAAAACATCGTTTGTATTAATATCAAATTTTTGTACATCTAACCATGCTTGCTGGCTATCGTCTTCGGCGTTTTCAACGGCTTTTCGTATAGCGGTATCGCCACCTGCAATAATACCTACTACGGTATTAAAGGGTACGCCAAAGGTGGGTGGGCATTCCGAAGCATCCAATACGCCCAGCCTACCACTAGTACCCGCACCTATGTAAAACAAGCGACCACCGTTTTTCATACGTTCCACAGCGGCATCTACCAAAATGGCTATTTGAGGAATTGATTTTTGTACCGCATAAGCCACCGTTTGGTCTTCGGTATTAATATGGGTTAAAAGCTGGGTAACCGATTGGTTTTCTAAATCGTTGTACAATGACTCTTGTTCGGTGGTTTTTTCCATCTGATAGGGGGCTTTGTTTTTAATTCTCAAAAATACAAAACATTATATACCATTGTAAAGGTATAAGGCATATTTAATGTAAAATTAATGCGTAAAATATTTTTTACACCATCAGTAAACGCATTTTTTTGGATACTTATTCTATTTTTGTGTGAATTGATGAAATCTCAACGTAAAAAAAATATCCTTTTAGCCTTTTTATTCGCCATTGCAGTAGCTGTGGGTATGTTTTTTGGTTCGCTTTACAGCGGAAGCAGGCTGGGTAACGAAACTGGTTTTTTAGGGTATTTATTTACCCGAAATACCAAAGTAAGCAATATTTTAAGGCTGGTAAAAAACAAATACGTAGATTCGGTTAATGTAGATTCGATGGAGGATTTAGCCGTTAACCAAATTTTAAGCAATTTGGACCCACATACCGTTTACCTAGCACCGGCCGATGCGCAACAACAAAACGAAAGTTTAGAAGGTGGTTTTGAGGGTATTGGTATCGAGTATTTTTTAGTAAACGATACCATACTGATAACTAGTGTACGCCCATGGGGGCCAGCCGAAAAAGCGGGTATCCAGCCAGGCGATAAAATAGTGGCAGTAAACGCCAAAAATACAGTCACCAATAAATTAAATGCGGCTACAATGTTAAAAAAACTAAGGGGTAAAAAAGGCTCCGAAGTACAGGTTACCATTGTGCGCAAAGGGGTTAAAACGCATATTGTAACTTTGGTAAGAGATAAAATATTAGTAAGTAGTATTGATGCCGCATACCCACTTGATAACAAAACGGGCTTTATAAAAATATCGAAATTTGATGCCAATACCGCCGAAGATTTTTTGGAGGAGCTACAAAAAATGGAAGTAGCAGGCATAAAAAATATAATTTTAGATTTGCGAGATAACGGCGGTGGCTACTTGGATGCCGCTATAGAAATGGCCGACCAGTTTTTGGATAAAAGTAAATTGATTGTTTATACGCAAGGCCTGCATGAGCCCCGCACTTATTACAAAGCCACTGATACCGGCTTATTTGAACATGGGAAACTAGCCGTTTTGCGAGATAACGGCGGTGGCTACTTGGATGCCGCTATAGAAATGGCCGACCAGTTTTTGGATAAAGATAAATTAATTGTTTATACGCAAGGCCTGCATGAGCCCCGCACTTATTACAAAGCCACTGATACCGGCTTATTTGAACATGGGAAACTAGCCGTTTTGATTGATGAAAACACGGCATCGGCAAGCGAAATAGTGGCCGGGGCAATACAAGATTGGGGGCGTGGTGTAATTATTGGTCGCCGTTCGTTTGGCAAAGGGCTGGTGCAACAGCAATTTATGTTTAACGATGGCTCGGCAATGAATTTAACCATTGCAAGGTACTTTACCCCCAGCGGCCGCTCTATCCAAAAATCGTACAAAAATGGAAATATACCTTACAAAAACGAGTTAAATCAACGCCTAAAAAAAGGCGAATACACATCACTTGATAGTAACCTAGCCGATACCACAGCATTTACATCTAAATTAAAATATAAAACCGCCACAGGAAAAACCGTATATGCCGGCGGCGGCATTATGCCCGATGTATTTATCCCCATAGATACCCTTAACCAAACACCATTTTACGATGCGGTAATTAACGAATCGCTTATTACAAACTTTGTATATGCCAAATTAATATACCAAATAAAAATTAGGCAGTATAAATCAATAAATCATTTTATAGCCAATTATCACATACAAAATCAACAATATCAGCAATTTACAACTTATTGCCAGCAATTTAAGGTAATAGCCTCGGCTGTACAAACAGATAACGCTAAACCCCTAATCCTAAAAAACATGAAAGCAATACTGGTAAAATATTATTACGGCGAGCAAGCCTATTACCGCTACCTTAACCGTAGCGATGCCTGTGTAAATGCGGCATTAAAACAGTTTAAAATGTAGCACATTTCTTAAATACCTGTACAATACATCTATTAACCCCGTTCGATATTTTGTTAAAAAAAATTACAATTTAACCGCCACACCCTAGCTACTAAATCAAAG
Source organism: Sphingobacteriales bacterium (assembly GCA_013298995.1). Classification (GTDB taxonomy): domain Bacteria; phylum Bacteroidota; class Bacteroidia; order Sphingobacteriales; family Sphingobacteriaceae; genus Pseudopedobacter. Next base: position 2,863 of record JAAFJW010000140.1, read on the forward strand.
CAACAGCACTACTTCTTTTAAATTAAAATGTTGTTGCCCCGCATCGGTTTCTAAAATTAGCAATCCAGTATTGCCAACACCCACAATAGTGGCCCAAAAAATTTGTTTGCCATCGTAAAATTGGCATAATTGCTTAAACCTAAATAGGCGTTGGGTAAAGGCTATATCTAAAATACTAGTCCCGCCAGCTTCTAGTTCAAAATAGCGGGTTTCAATAGCCAGTAAAATATCGGCCAATAAGGCCATCAAATCAAAATCAACACCTAAAATATTGGCTAAAGAATTGGCATTTTTTAATGCCGTATCAAACTCTGTTTGGTTAACATTTAAGCCAATACCAATTACGCTTTCGCTGATTTTATGCCCTCTAAGTTTATTTTCGATTAAAACACCGCCAATTTTATCATCATTAAAATAAATATCGTTGGGCCATTTTAGTTTACAATGATTACCCAATAGTTTTATTAAACAATCGGTAATACCCAATGTTACGGCTTGGTTAAGTTTAAATTGCTGGCTAATTGCCAAAAAATCGGGCTTTAAATAAATACTAAAGGTTAGGTTTTTGCCTGCTTGGCTAAGCCATTTTTGGTTACTTTGGCCACGGCCAGCAAACTGCTCGTCTGCCATAATAACAGTACCTTGGGGTAATGGCTTAAAATTTGATAATAAAGTTTTTAAATAATTGCTGGTAGAGTCAACTTTAACTAATTTTACCAAATGATGTCCAACAAAACGAGTAATAAAAACGTTACTTTGCAATATGTAATAGTTTAAAAATTAATTATAATCACAAAACTAAATATTTTTAATGTTAAAAAACAAAGTTGCACCCCTGTCAACTTCCCTCTCCGAAGCCATAGTTTATGGCATCCAAGAAAAAAAAGGAAACGAAATTGTTAGGCTAGATTTGCGCAATATACACAGTTCAATTGCCGATTTTTTTGTAATATGCCATGCCGAATCAACCACACAAGTAAAAGCAATAGCCAATAGTGTTGATGAAGAAGTGTTTAAAGCATTAAACCAAGAAGCCATCCGAAAAGAAGGATTACAACATGGCGAATGGATTTTGTTAGATTATGGCGATGTTATTGTACATATTTTTAAAACCGACAAACGCCAATATTATGGCATCGAAGATTTATGGGGCGATGCCGAAGTTAAAAATTATTTATTGCCTAAATTATAGGTTTAAAAGAAAAAGATGGAAGAAATTGTAGAAAAAACAGTTAAAATAGAAAAACAAAAAACAATAAAAAAAGTACCCGGTAAAAAAATAGTACCCAAGCCACCTAAATTTAATTTTATGTGGATTTATGGTATCATTATACTTGCCATTTTAGCAGTACAATTTTTAATGAGTGCCAATACATCACGTACCATTACTTTTCAAAAATTTGAAAACGAAATGTTAAAACCTGGCGATGTAGAAAAACTGGTGGCTTATAAAATGGAAGATTTGGTAGTTGCCGAAATTTTTATAAAAAAAGATAGCTTAGGCAAAGCCCTGTACAAACCATTGCAAACCAAAAACGAATATGCTATAAACAACAACAATGCCGCACAGTATAACTTTACGGATGGCACTTTCGAATCGTTACAAGCCCGCTTAAACGAAGCGCAAAAAGATATGCCCGAAAACAAACGTGTTGCTATCACCTTCGATACCAAAAGCAACCCTATATCAAGCTGGTTTTGGACAATCATTTTCCCCATAATACTTTTTGTATTGGTGTGGATGTTTATTATGCGCAAAATGGGCGGTGGCGCAGCAGGCGGTGCAGGGCAAATATTTAACATTGGTAAATCAAAAGCCACTTTGTTTGATAAAGAAGCACAAATATCAACCACGTTTAACGATGTTGCAGGTCTCGAAGAAGCCAAACAAGAGGTAATGGAGATAGTAGATTTTTTAAAAAATCCTCAAAAATATACCAACCTAGGCGGTAAAATACCCAAAGGAGCTTTACTAGTAGGCTCGCCAGGTACAGGTAAAACCTTACTGGCCAAAGCTGTTGCAGGCGAGGCGCAAGTACCTTTCTTTTCTATGTCGGGGTCCGATTTTGTAGAAATGTTTGTAGGCGTAGGTGCATCACGGGTGCGAGATTTGTTCCGTGTAGCCAAAGAAAAAGCACCTTGCATTATTTTTATTGATGAGATTGATGCCATAGGCCGAGCCCGTGGAAAAAATAGCATGGTAGGCGGTAACGATGAACGCGAAAATACCTTGAACCAATTACTGGTAGAAATGGATGGTTTTGGTACCGATTCACACGTAATTATTTTAGCCGCCACCAACCGAGCCGATGTATTAGACAAAGCATTGCTACGGGCAGGCAGGTTTGATAGGCAAATTTATGTGGACCTACCCGATGTTATAGAACGTAAACAAATTTTTGAAGTACACTTAGCTCCACTAAAAAAAGTAGCCGACCTTGATACCGAATTTTTAGCCAAACAAACGCCAGGTTTTTCGGGTGCCGATATTGCCAACGTATGTAACGAAGCAGCCCTAATTGCCGCCCGTAAAGACAAAGAAGCAGTTGAAAAACAAGACTTTTTAGATGCCGTAGATAGGATTGTAGGCGGGATGGAAAAAAAGAACAAAATTGTAACCCCAAGCGAAAAACGAGCCATTGCCATACACGAAGCTGGCCATGCAACCGTAAGCTGGCTGTTAGAACATGCCGCACCACTTATAAAAGTAACCATTGTACCCCGTGGCCAAAGCCTAGGCGCAGCCTGGTACCTGCCCGAAGAGCGCTTGATAGTACGCCCACACCAAATGCTCGACGAAATGTGTGCAACCATGGGTGGCCGAGCTGCCGAAAAAGTAATGTTTGATACCATATCAACAGGTGCATTAAGCGATTTAGAAAAAGTAAACAAACAAGCCCGAGCAATGGTTACCATTTATGGCTTAAACGAAAAATTAGGTAATGTAACTTATTACGATTCATCAGGCCAAAACGAGTATAATTTTTCTAAACCATACTCCGAAGAAACTGCCATTTTGATAGATAAAGAAGTATCTAATTTAATTGAAGGACAATACCAACGAGCCATCGCCTTATTACATGATAATAAAGATAAACTTACCCTGCTCGCCGATATTTTAATCGAAAAAGAGGTATTGTTTAAAGATGATTTAGAGGCTATTTTTGGTAAACGATTATTTGGCGACCAACCCGAAGAAGAAACACCACACATAAGCGAAGTTAAAACGGCTTCGGTAGAGGCATAAAACAGTAAAAAGTATATTACAACCATCTTAATTTAAGTATTAAGATGGTTTTTGTTTAAAAGGATTTGAACAATGCAAAAAACAACCGCCAAAGAACAGCTCTTAAAAAAAATAAGAAAAGCATTGTTGGAAAAACGAGATAACCCATATCCCGTTTTAGAAGACCTGCCCCTGTACCCCGAAAACAAAGAAATGTTAGAGGTAGTATTTGCCCAGCAATTAACGGCTGTAAGTGGAAATTTTATTTTTTGTGAAGATGAAATACAACTTTTAGAAAACCTTATTCACTTATCCGAAAAAAATAACTGGCGTAAAGTATATTGTTGGGAAGCCACAGCACAACAATTATTACAAAAATATCAATACCCTTATTACGCTGGCGATAAAGATTTTGAAGCTGCCGAAGTAGGCATAACCCTTTGCGAAGCACTG
>JAAFJW010000142.1 GCA_013298995.1 Sphingobacteriales bacterium
GCAGTAGCCACTTAAAAAATATTAGAATGTTTTTTCTACAAGCATTTTTTTGAGATTATATCAATTATTAGTTAAAAAGGTAAAAAGTAGTGTTTAGTACAAAATATAAAGTGTATGTTTAAACATTAAAATAATACGGCTTCATCTCAAGTTTATATAAAAAACTTAAAACCAATATTTTATGCTTAAATATTTTTTTTACACCACAAAAATACTGGTTCTGTTATTTATATTTTTACAAATATCATGCAGTAAAATTGATACTTTAGACGACCCTATTGTAGCTAAAAAAATAAACGTAACCCAAACGCAAGTAGCTTTATTACGCACCCAACAAGCGCAAATAGAGGCAAGTTATTTTGATGAATATGGGATAAAAAAGCAAGTTAATTTTCAATATTTATCATCGAACACGGCGGTAGTACAAATTAACAACCAAGGTCAAATAATAGCCTTAGGAGTAGGTACTGTAAATGTACAAGTAATGTACGAAGGCACTTTATCGCCAATTATTACTGTAAATGTAGTAGCAACGGGTAACGAAGTTGCAATTGTAACCATCACATCGTTATCAAATACTTTAAAACCAAACGTTAAAACACAACTAGGCGTAAGTGTTAAAACTATTGATGGTAGCCTAGTAAGCAATAAACCTATTGTTTGGTATAGTAGCAACCCAAGCGTTTTAACTATAAATAACACTGGCGAAATAAATGCACTAACTAATGGCTTAGCCACCGTTTACGCAACGGTAGAAGGTGTACAAAGTAATGCTATTAACTTTATAATAAGCAACGATAGGCAAGGCGTTTTTGTAAGTTTGGGTGGTTACAGCGCAACAGGTAGCACTGTATTAAAACAAGAAAATGGAAAAATAATTTTAACGCTCAGTGCTGATTTTGCTACCACATTTGCCTTAGGCAGTTTTATTTATTTAGCAAATAGTACCAATGGGGGCACCGTAAAATCGGCAGGTTTAGAAATTGCGGAAATTAAAACCAACGGTGCTAAAACTTTTATAATAAGTGACATTAACCCCAATGTTAAATTGTTTGATTACCAATACGTTATTATTTTATGTAAACCAGCTGGGGTAACCTTTGGTGCAGCCAGTCTTAATTAAAAAAAAATGAAAAGTATAAAAACACTAATTTACGCTGGTTTAATTTTTAACACTTTGCAAGTAAACGCCCAAGGGTGGACGCAGAAAAAAAACGAAGGCTATTTTAAACTAAGTTCTAATGTAATTAGTGCATCTAAGTTTTATGCCCCCAATGGCAAAATAATAGATATACGCACCAGCGGAGTATACACCAATAGCGTATATGCCGAATTTGGTTTAACTAATAAAATTACGGCAATTGCTTACATCCCTTTTTTTGTAAGTAATACCTTAAACCAAATAAACTACAGGCAAAGTGGTAAAATGGAACCCGCTGATAAGTTAAATTCATTTGGCGATACCGATTTCGCATTAAAATACGGTTGGATAAGCAATAAACCCTATGTTTTAAGCACCACTTTTTTAGTGGGTTTACCTTTAGGGAAACCCTCAGGAGGCAATACGCAAATACTACAAACTGGAGATGGTGAGTTTAACCAAATGATACGCCTCGATTTTAGTTATTCATTTTATCCAAAGCCCTTTTACGCATCGGCTTATACGGCTTTTAATAACCGCACCAAACAGTTTTCCGACGAATTAAGGTATGGCTTTGATGTAGGCTATACCAAAAATAAATGGACTGCTATTGCCCATTTAAACGCAGTAAACTCTCTTTTTAATGGTGGAGAGGCTACGGCAATGAATGGTGTTTTTTCTAACAATATCGAATATGTTTCGCCAGCTGTTGAGGTAGCTTATCAGTTTCTTAAGTCATTTGGTGTATCCGTTTCGGTAGCTGGTGCATTAAGTGGGCGCAATGTTTTAGCTGCGCCCAGTTATAACGCAGGTGTTTTTTATAAATTAAAAAATAAAAAATATTAGTTAAAGCTATTGAAAAATGCTTTCAAATTAAAACCGAATTATTTAAAATTAACCCAACTAAATTTAAAAACAAAACACCAAATTATTAACTAATCAGCAGCAACGTTGTGAAACCTGACAGGAACGAAATTTAATTACATAGTTTTTAACGAAGAATCTAAAATTAGTCTATCTTATAAAGTAAAGCTACTTAGTTTTACAAATTGTTGTACACGGTTGGCAATTTCTTCATCACTTAGGTTGCTAATTCTTTCGGTGCCAAATTTTTCGACACATAGCGAAGCCAATGCCGAACCAAAGATAATGGCGTTTTTCATATTGTTAAAATTAATGGTGCCTACTTGGGCCAAATAACCTATAAAGCCACCCGCAAAGCAATCGCCAGCACCTGTAGGGTCAAACACATCGGCCAGTGGAAGTGCTGGTGCGGCAAAAATTTTATCTTCAAAAAACAACAAAGCACCATGCTCGCCTTTTTTAATAATAAGGTATTTAGGGCCCATAGTAAGTATTTTATGAGCAGCTTTCACTAGCGAATATTCGCCCGATAGCTGGCGGGCTTCGGCATCGTTAATGGCCAGTACATCCACCATTTTAATAGTTTCTAATAAATCGGGCAGTGCTATATCCATCCAAAAATTCATGGTATCCATTACAATGAGTTTTGGGCGTTTATGTAAGCGTTTAATTACCGTTTGCTGTACTTGAGGGGTAAGGTTGCCAAGCATTAAGTACGAACAATCTTGGTATGATGCTGGTATAACAGGGTCGAAATTGGCCAAAACATTTAATTCGGTAGCTAGCGTATCGCGGCTATTCATATCGTTATGGTATTTGCCACTCCAAAAAAATGATTTTTCGCCTTCCTTTATTTGCAAGCCTTCTACATCTATGCCTCGGTTTTTTAATATCTGTATATTTTCGGCAGGGAAATCATTGCCTACCACGGCTACAATTTTAGTTTTTTTATAAAAATACGATGCCGCCAAGCTGGCATAAGTGGCTGCACCGCCCACAATTTTATCTGTTTTACCAAATGGAGTTTCAATAGCATCAAAGGCAACAGTGCCTATAACAAGTAAGCTCATAAATTTTTTATTATTTTTTTGCTACAAATATTGCATAATAAATTTAAAATTCCGACTATTGCAAACCCTAATAAACAATTTGTTTTATACAGTTTGCTTAAAAGGGTGATTAAATAACCAGAAATTCCTAAGTAGCTCAGCTGGTTAGAGCATCTGACTGTTAATCAGAGGGTCCCTGGTTCGAGCCCAGGCTTGGGAGCATTAAAAAAAGCCATCTATAAATTAGATGGCTTTTTTGGTATATACCATTGGCCTAATTGATGTTAACCTAATGCCAAGAGCTTTTTGCCTACAATTGGTAAAATGTAAATAAACGTAATCCTAGGCTTTTTCTTTATTTATTTGCCACCAATACACGAACTTGGACGGTAAATATCCAATTTAAAACATTTTGTTGCGCCTACACTTTAGGCACTTACTTGTACCGCTGTTTTGTGTGAATGCGTATTGTTAAACTGCTATTATTAACCCGTGTTCGATTAATAAATATTGTTTTCGTGATGATTAGGGCGTTTCCTGCCTGCGCAGGCAAGTAACACGCTTGGAGTTTACCCTGACAAAGGATGGGCTGTATCTTTTTATTCCCTTTGGGGCTAGGGAATAAAAAAAGGATGCCTGCGCAGGCATCCTTTTTCCACCTTCCCTCCCTCCTTCTTTTTAGAGGCTAGGCGGAGGGAAGATGGCTTTTGGGTTATGTTAATACTGCTTTACCTTTGGCTAACAATTAGTTTCTTAATAAAGTTACCAGTAACGGTTTTTACCTGTATAAGATATATGCCCGTTGGCCAGCTTTGCGAGTTTATTTCGGTTATTTTACTATCAGTACTAATAACTTTCATCAACTTTCCTTCTAAAGATGTAATAGAAATAGTTGCCACTTCACTTTCTGTTGCTACATTAAATACATCGCTTGCAGGGTTAGGGTAAATAGCTACATTTTGCACTTTATTCTCGCTGTAATCTTTTACTAGCTTGTCGCTATTGCCTACCACATTCATCCCGCCACTGCTTACCCCTACGCCTGTTAGGGCAAAAGTATAAGGGTTTTCGTTTAGGTCGTTGTTAGGAATAGTTACCGTACATGCACTTGTACCTAAAATGCTAGGCGTGTACTTTATACTAAAGCCTACCGTTCCGCCTGCGCCTATGCTTGTACCTATTGGTGTTACTAAGGTATAGTTAGGGTTCGAAAACGTAACCGTTCCTAGCGTTAAGCTGGCTGTGCCTGTATTGCTTATGCTGTAATTTCTTGTAAAGCTGCTGCTTAGGTTTACTGTGCCAAAATCGGTGCCTACTGTACCACTAGCTATGCTTGTACCGCTTACTATTTCGTTGTTACGCCCTTTTACTATTATTTCGGGGCTTACTCCTACGCTTGTTAAGGCAAAAGTATAGGGATTTTCGTTGCTATCGTTACTTACAATTGATACCGTACAATTACTATTACCCAAACTAATAGGCGTAAATTTTATTTTAAATTCTGTAGTATCGTTAGGAGCTAAAGTGTTAGCCGGAAATTTCACCACAGTATAATTACTATTATTAAGCGTAATTGCCCCAATAGTTAAATTGCTAGTACCTGTATTATTAATTACATAGGTGCGGGTAAAGCTACTGCCTAATTTAAGGTTGCCAATATTAGTACCTGTAGTAATACTGGTAGTGGTTGTTCCACTTACTATTTCGCTACTACGCCCCGTAATAGATATTTCGGGGGCGGTAATTGTGCTTACATTTAATGCAGTGCTTTGTGCAGAGTTGTTTCCTGCGGCATCTCTTGCCCTTACCGTCATGGCGTAAGTAGTACCAGCATTTAATCCCGTAAGGTTAAATGTAGTAGCTGCAGTTGTACCTTGCGATACGCCTCCTCTAAATACTTCGTATAAAGTTACTCCTACGTTATCGGTACTTGCTGTCCAGTTTAAAGTAAAACCTGTTTGGGTAATACTAGCCGAAGCCAAGCCCGAAGGTACAGTTGGAGCAGCGGTATCGGTGGTAGATTGCGTAGTACCCAAAAACTCTATTTCTGAAATATCGGCAAAGTTGTTCGCTTGTAAGTAACGGTAGTAACGGTAAAAGTTGGTATTGCTTATTGAAACAGTGTTCCACGCTTCTGGTGGAGTAGCACTTACGGTATAAATTGTTGTCCAACTAGTGCCATTTGTAGATGCTTGGAAAACGCCACCTACCATACGGCTTGCGTAACCTACCCGAGGGTAAAACCGTAGGGTAGCTATCTGACCAGTTAAGGCAGTACCCATATCAAGTTGGGCTATGCTATTTGTGTTACTAGTAGGGGCAAAGAAAGTGTTGATGTTGCCATCAAACACATTGGCAACTGCATATTGCGCTTCATTGTTATAAGCCGCAGTACCAGTAGCGGTACCGGTAAACAGGGTGCCACCAACATTTGCACTAGTGGTTACATTTAAAGCGGTAGTTTGTGCCGAGTTATTTCCTGCAGCATCTGTTGCCCTTACCGTCATGCTATACGAAGTACCTGCGCTTAAACCAGTTGCGTTAAAACTTGTACCAGTTACCGTACCTTGCGATACACCTCCTCTAAATACTTCATAAGTGGTTACGCCTACATTATCCGTAGATGCTGACCAGTTTAAGGTAAAGCTGGTTTGCGTAATACTTGCAGATGATAAACCTGTGGGCACAGTAGGTGCTTGGGTATCGCCTGAGGGTGCGCTAGTAGTTACATTTAATGCGGTACTTTGTGCCGAATTATTTCCTGCGGCATCTCTTGCTCTTACAGTCATGCTGTACGAAGTACTGGCACTTAACCCTGTTGCGTTAAAGCTTGTGCCTGTTACCGTACCTTGCGATACACCTCCTCTAAATACTTCATAAGCAGTTACGGCTACGTTATCGGTAGATGCTGCCCAGTTTAAGGTGAAGCTACTTTGCGTTATGCTGGCCGATGATAAACTTGTAGGTACAGTAGGTGCTTGTGTATCAACGGGTGGAGGAGTTACACCAACAGGCGTTACCACAGTAATTGAGTTCCAGCTTACCCATATTTTGCCATTACGGTCAACCGTGATGCCTTGTATATTGTGAAAGTTGTTAGCAACCGTTGATTGCGCTGTCCAAGTTACACCATTATCAGCCGAGTACCAGAGCAACTCTGGGTTTGGTTCACCATCTTTTCTACCCCAAACGGCAATTTTGCCGTCGCATGAGGATACATGCTTGGCATCAAAGAATTGGGAAGTAGGAGTCCAAGTATCGCCACCATTGGTTGATACCTTTACACCAAAACCACCCCCTGCTGCCCATAAGGTGTTAGAGCGGATAGGATCGGCACATAATCCCCATACCCAGCCGCCAGTACCAAATATATAATTAACTGGACTCCAACTTGCCCCATTTGTGGTAGAGCGATAAAACTGAGTTGAAGCAGTAGGGCTGTTGC
>JAAFJW010000143.1 GCA_013298995.1 Sphingobacteriales bacterium
ATGCCTCCGAGTACTCGCAAAAAGCCGCAAAATACGGAATGCAACTAGCCCTAAAACTGGATGCCGAAGTTGCATTAATACATGTTGACGAGTTTCCGATGGTAGCCAATATTGCTGGCGACCCCATGCTGGGCGACCAAATAATTGCCCTTCCCGAGCTTGAAGCTATCCAAAAAGATAGTGCTAACCATCTTTTGGCACAATTAATTGCCGATTTTGGCACAGGTATAACCGTAAGCCAAATGATAAAAACAGGAGATATTAAAAACGAAATTTTAGAAACAGCCAAAACTTGGCAAGCCGATATGATTGTGATGGGTACGCATAGCCGTACAGGTATCGATCATTTTTTATTAGGCTCGATGGCCGAAAGTATTACTCGCCATGCCCAATGCCCAGTTTTTATTGTGCCCAATACCAATTACCAAAACTAAATTAAGGCTAACATAAATAACAATGAACCAGCGAATTTTAATTACAGGAGGAAGTGGGAGTGTGGGCAAAGCCCTATCAGTTTCGCTATTACAAAAAGGTTACGAAGTATGTCATTTAAGTAGGAGTGTGGGTAAAAACCCCGATATAGCTACTTTTATTTGGAATGTAAGTACTGGCGAAATAGACGAACGCTGCCTAGAAGGCGTAAATACCATTATACACTTGGCTGGTGCTGGCATAGCCGATAGCCGCTGGACAGCCAAGCGAAAAAACGAAATTACTGAAAGCCGCACCCAATCAATCGCTTTAATTTATGATTTAATGAAGCGGAAAACCAATATTGTTAAAACCGTAATTTCGGCCTCCGCATCGGGCTTTTATAGCAACCGAGGCGAGCAATTATTAAACGAAACAGCTACACCGATAAACGATTTTATGAGTAATTGTTGTGTGCTTTGGGAGCAAGCCGTTGATAAAGGTGCCGAACTAGGCTTGCGCATTGTAAAGTTTAGAACGGGTGTAGTGCTTGATAAAAACTCGGGTGCATTAGAAAAAATTGCACAACCTATAAAGTTAGGCTTGGGTGCAACACTAGGTAGTGGTAAGCAGTGGATTTCGTGGATAGCCATGTACGATGTGGTTAAAATGTACGAATTTGCACTGCAAAACATAACATTAGAAGGTGTGTTTAATATGGCAACGCCCAATCCTATCAATAACCAACAATTAACCACAGCTATAGCCCAACAATTACACAAACCGCTTTGGCTGCCTAATGTACCCGCTTTTGCCCTTAAATTATTGTTGGGCGAAATGAGTTTGGTGGTTTTGGGAAGTACCAAAATGGATGTTAATAAAATACAGCAAGCAGGTTTTACTTTCGCTTTCGCGGATATACATAGCGCATTAAAAAATATTTATGGTTAAAGATAGTATCAATATATTTTGGTTTCGCCGAGATTTACGCATAGCCGATAACGCCGCATTGTTTTACGCCTTAAAGGCCGATAAACCCGTTTTACCGCTCTTTATTTTTGATAAAAATATATTAGATAAACTTGAGGATAAAAACGATGCAAGGCTAACATTTATATATCAAGAAATCGAAAAACTTAAAATAGAATGTATAAATAACCATTCGGATATACAGGTAGAATATGGTTTGCCTTTACAAATTTGGCAAAATTTAATAGATACATACCAAATAACAGCCGTATTTACCAACCACGATTACGAGCCTTATGCCTTACAGCGTGATGGCGAACTCGCAAAACTATTTGCCCAAAATAATATTGCCTTTAACACTTTTAAAGACCAAGTTATTTTCGAGAAAAACGAAATTACCAAAGATGATGGCAAACCTTATGTGGTGTTTACGCCTTATAAACGCAAATGGTTAGAAAAACTAAATGCTTATTATTTAAAACCTTATCCATCCGAAAACCTGCTAGCCAACCTTTATCATACCAAAACCCAGCCAATGCCAAGTTTACAAACCATGGGTTTTGTAAAAAGTACGCTCCCTTTTCCTGATAAAATATTTGCCAACGTTTTAAAAAATTATGCTACCCAACGAGATTTCCCCGCCAAGGATGCAACCTCACGCATAAGTTTACATTTAAGGTTTGGTACGCTTAGCATTAGGCAACTGGTAAATGCAGCCAAAGATGTAAGCGAGGTATGGTTAAGTGAGCTTATTTGGCGAGATTTTTATTTCGCTATTTTGTGGCATTTTCCGCATTCGGCTACCCAAAGCTTTAGGCCCGAGTATGATAAGATAAAATGGCGAAATAACTTTGAAGAGTTTGAGGCTTGGTGTGCAGGTAAAACGGGTTACCCGATGGTAGATGCAGGCATGCGTGAACTTAACCATACTGGCTTTATGCACAACCGTGTGCGCATGGTGGTAGCCAGCTTTTTAAGTAAACATTTACTGATTGACTGGCGCTGGGGCGAACGCTATTTTGCCCGAAAACTGTTAGACTTTGAGCTATCAAGCAACGTAGGGGGCTGGCAATGGGCAGCTGGCAGTGGGGTAGATGCTGCCCCGTATTTTAGGATTTTTAATCCTGCCGAACAAATAAAAAAATTTGATAAAGATTTACAATACGTTAAAAAATGGATACCCGAATTTAACGATGTTTTTAAATACCCTAAGCCTATTGTGGACCATAAAGAAGCCCGAGAAAGATGTTTGAGCGTGTATAAAGAGGGGCTGGTAGATTTGTGATTTTTGATTTCGGATTTTTGATTTGGGCGATGTGATTTTTGATTTGTGATTTTTGATTTCGGATTTTTGATTTGGGCGATGTGATTTTTGATTTGTGATTTTTGATTTGTGATTTTTGATTTCGGATTTTTGATTTGGGCGATGTGATTAAAGATTTGTGATTTGGATGCGGTAATTATCCGCAATCAAAAATCAAACAAGTGTGAAGTTGCATAAATCAAAAATCACAAATCCGCAATCAAAAATCAAACAAGTGTGAAGTTGCATAAATCACAAATCACAAATCCGCAATCAAAAATCACTTCACATCTACCAACTCTATTTCAAAATCTAGTGGGGTATTGGCTGGTATAGCATTAAAGCCGCTAGTGCCATAAGCCTTGTGCGATGGGATTAATAGGCGCATTTTGCCACCTTTTTTAATTTTGGTAAGTGCTTGCCAACCTTTTATAACTCGGCCAAAGCCAGTTACAATAGGCGCACCCGCTGCCGAGGCATCAAACTGTACACCATCAAAAAATTTACCAACATAGTTTGCCGATATGGTTGATGTTAAAGAAACCGCATCACCATCGCCTGGTGTTATAATGTTGTAATAAACACCCGACGCATCACGGGTAAAATCTATATTTAAGGTTTTTTTATACCGGGTAATGATGGTATCTTCGGCTGCAATTACATTTTTGGCGTTAATTACCTCAAAGGTTGCATCAATAAGCTCGTTCCCTTTTACTAAGCCACCGCTTCCATCTTTACCATAAGCCATGTATGATGGGATAATGCTACGAATTTTGCCGCCTTTGTTTACCATAGCAAATACGCTTTTGTAAAAACCAATTGGCCCATAACTTAAATAGCCTAAATAATTAGTACTGTAATTGTATTTATTGTGATTTACAAGTTCAACCCCGGTTTGGGTTTTTATATTTTGAAAATAGAATATCAAATCGGTATCCTGTAATATTTTACCTTGCCCTTGTTGTAAAATACTGAAGTAAAACCCACTGGTATCTTTTATAAAATTATTAAGGTTATTGGCGCTTAAATAGTTTAATATTTCTGCGTCTTGTATCTGTTTTAAATCTCGGGTTTCTTTTTTACAGGATAAGGTAAGTGCACTTAATACCAATAAAATACTCAATAATTTGTTTATCATTTTATTTAACGTCTATTAATTCAATATCGAAATCTAGGTTTGAGTTTGGTGGTATAGCATCTTTCCCAATATCTTCATAAGCATAACCCGAAGATATAATTAAACGAATTTTTCCTCCTTTTTTTATCAAAGGTATGCCCAATTGCCAGCCAAATATTACCCTACCTAACTTAAAAGTTACGCTATCTTGTTTACTATCGTCAAAAACATTTCCGTTTAAAAACCTGCCTTTGTATTTAACCGTAATATAGGAGGTACTGCTTGGCGTTACGGTGCCTGTACCGGGCTTTATAATTTGGTAGTAAATGCCAGTAGGTTCTAATTTTGTAGCGTTAATTTTATTTAGCGTTAAAAAATTACGTATAAGTAAAGTGTCTTTACCTAATTGCACCAATGGATTTACACGTACAGGAGCTTCTTCTTTTTTTAAGCAAGCTGTAAACAATAACAATGCTGAAACTATAAATAATAGGCTATATTTTTTCATTTTCGTTTAGGTTTAAATATCATTTGTGTTTTTTATATTTATTGATATACACATTAAGGCAGTTTTCAATGATTTTTTAAAGATTACAAATTTATTTATCTTTTTGGTAAAACCTACGGTTTAACGTTTATTAACGGAAAAGATTTTTGTACAGTTGGGTTTAAATATAAAAAAAGTGAGCTAGGTATGCCTAGCTCACTTTTTTAAAAATCATTAGCACAATCTTACCAAAAAACCGAATATAGGGCTACTAATATACCTACAATAATTAAGGCACCAGCTGCAAAACCATTGTTTACTTTAAACATTTTGCTATCTACTTCTAGTCCTTTGGTAACAATACCTCGTTTTTTATCAAATAAACTTATAACAACCATAGCTATTACACATATTACGAATACAAAGCCCATTCTATCTAAAAAAGGAATTTCGTATAATGATGTACCATCTTTTTGAACTACTAAAGTTGAGAAACCTAAAGAACTTAACCATTGTAAGTTTGCAAAACTGGGTAAAAACTTTAATATTACTGAAAGTATAAAACCACCTATTGTTGCAAACATAGCGGCATTTGAACTTGTTTTTTTCCAAAAGAAACCCAAAATAAACATGGCAAAAATACCTGGACTTACAAAGCCCGTGTATTCTTGTATAAACTCAAAGCCCCCTTTTTTATCAATACCTAAATGTGGCGCAATAATTACAGCTAGTAACATTGCAATTACAACCGTTATTTTTCCTACGTTAACTAAGCTTGTTTCGCTTGCGGCTGTATTGATTTTTTTCTTAAAAATATCTAAAGTAAAAATGGTTGAAATACTGTTTACCTTACCCGCTAACGATGCTACTACGGCTGCCGTTAATGCTGCAAACGATAACCCTTTTAAGCCTGCTGGCAATAAATTAAGCAATACTGGATACGATTTATCGGGGTTTAAAACACCATCAGTGCCTAACATTTCGGTTTGAAAACCACCTTTCATATAAATTACATAAGCTGCAATACCAGGAAGTACAACAATTATTGGCATTAATAATTTTAAAAATGCCGCAAATAAAATACCGCTACGGGCGGTTTTTAAGTCGGCACCTAAGGCTCTTTGGGTAATGTATTGGTTACAACCCCAGTAGTTTAAATTAACAATCCACATACCACCAAATAACACAGTTAAACCAGGTAAACTTGGGAAATTAGGATTTTTTTGATCGAAAATCATGTGAAAATGGTCGTTAGATTCCGACATCATGTAATTAAATCCATCAATTACACCATGTTGGTTATTTAATTCGGCCACTCTATCTAGTGCCAAATATGTAGTTACCAAGCCTCCAAATATTAAAAATACCACTTGTATTACATCGGTATAACCTATAACTTTCATACCTCCTAATGCAATTACTACGGCAAAAAAAGCCAAGGCATACATACATAAATTAATATCTAATCCTGATATACCATTTATAGCCAATGCACCTAAATAAAGTATTGAGGTTAAGTTTACTATCACATAAAGTAGTAACCAAAATACGGCCATTATCATAGCTACGCTACCATTATACCGCTGGCTTAAAAATTGTGGCATGGTATAAATTTTATTTTTTAAATATACGGGTATAAAAAATACAGCTACAATAATTAAGGTTGCGGCGGCCATCCACTCGTAAGTGGCTATGGCTAAGCCCATTTTAAACCCATTGCCCGACATGGCAATAAATTGCTCGGAAGATATATTAGAGGCAATTAACGATGTACCTATAGCCCACCAAGTAAGCGAGCCTTCGGCCAAAAAGTAATCTTTAGAATCGGCAGTTTTGCTTCTTTTTCTTCTGTAAATCCATATTCCGTAGGTGGCTACAATAATAAAATATACTAAAAATACAATATAATCTTTAACATCAAGTGTATGAGGTGTTTCCATTTTTTATTTGATTGGTTTAAATTTAGGATTGGCAAATATAATTTTAATTGGCTTACCACAAAATTTATTATGAGCGGTTTATTTAATTTGATGGCTATTTAAGATTGTGGTTACTGGGTTAATAGACCTTTATGGTGCTAAAACCTTCATAAACATTTAATATTCATAGCTTAGCAGAAACGAAAGGGTATGAATAAAAAAACTGTTTTTATTGCAAAAGCAAAACGGTGTAAAAAGATGGGCTTTACAAAGGTAATGAACGCTACAAA
>JAAFJW010000144.1 GCA_013298995.1 Sphingobacteriales bacterium
GGCCAGCAATTTTTATCGTTTCGGATTCCGATTCGTCTTTTTTAATGCCATAATTGCCAATATGTGCATTGGTAGTTACCATTATTTGGCCGTAGTAAGATGGGTCGGTAAATACTTCTTGGTAGCCCGTCATGCCGGTATTAAAGCAAATTTCGCCTGTGGTGGTGCCAATTTTTCCGGCTGCTTTTCCGTAAAAAACAGTTCCATCTTTTAGTAATAATATGGCGGGTAATTTGGTGTAAGGGCTACTCATTGTTTTGTGGGATTTTAATTTTTTAAAAGTTTTAAAGTTTTAATAGCTAGTATATTTCCTTCGGGTTTTTTGGTAGGAAATAGTAAATATCTAATCAAACTTATTGGGGTACGAAGGTATTATTTTCGGTCGAATTTTTTATACAATTTATAGCAAAAAAAAATTGTCTGTATTTATTGATGCAGCTGCCCTGCATTAAAAAGCACCACCCTGCGTACCTAAACCCGACAGTAGCGGATACCGGCCTTGCGCCTAATGCCCGTGGGCGTATGAGCGGATGGCGGGGCTAGCCCTAGGTTATGAAATGCTAGCCTTGGTTTTCCAAATATTTTTATAAAAATAGGGTAAATAATGTGGGACTTTAAAACGTTGTAACTGTTTTTTAAACAATGAGTTGTATTAAAATATTTAGTAGCTATGAAACTTCCCTGATTTTATAAAAAACAGTTTTTTTGTGAGATGTGTAAAACTTGATACGCTACCGTTGCGATACTACCAGCAAATCCAAATCTTTATGTACCATTTCGAACCTATTGGCTAAATCTTTGTTGGTTAAATGCCCTTGGTGCAGGTAAACGGCATTGCGGATGCCTGGTTTTTCCCATATAAGGTTCATGATGCCTCCTAGTTCGCCAATGGCTAACAGGATGGGTGTAAAAATATTGGTGAGGGCATAAGTGGCGGTTCGGCTTACCCGCGATGCGATGTTGGGTACGCAATAATGTATTACATCGTATTTTTTAAACACGGGGTTTTTATGGTTGGTTACTTCCGAGGTTTCGAAACAGCCCCCTTGGTCGATGCTTACATCAATAATAACCGAATTGGGTTTCATTAAACTTACGGTTTCTTCGCTTACCACGCAGGGGCTTCGGCCATTGGTAGCCCTTATGGCACCTATCACCACATCGCAAGTGGTAATGGCTTTTTTTAATACAATGGGTTGCATTACACAGGTAAATACACGGCTGCCTAGGTTGTTTTGTAAGCGCCTAAGTTTATATAACGAGGCATCAAATACTTTTACTTGTGCCCCTAGGCCTAGGGCGGTGCGGGCGGCATATTCGCCTACGGTACCTGCGCCTAGTATTACGATTTCGGTAGGGGGCACACCTGTTACGCCACCTAGCATAAGCCCCTTGCCATCAAATACATTGCTTAAATATTCGGCGGCTATTAATACTGATGTGGCACCTACAATTTCGCCCATTGCCCGCACTACGCTTAGTACACCGCCATCATCACGCAGGTACTCGAAGGCTAGGGCGGTAATTTTTTTTTGCATCATGGCCTTTAGCGATTCTTTTTTAATGGTAGCCATTTGCAAGGCCGAAAAAATAATTTGCCCTTGTTTCATCAAATCAATTTCGGCATCGGTAGGTGGGGCAATTTTTATAATAATATCGGCTTCGTAAACGGTGGGAGTATCGTAAACAATTTGTGCGCCTTGTTCGCTATAATCGTTATCGGTAAAGTTGGCGGCTAGGCCTGCTCCCGATTCGATAATTACCCTATGGTCGTTATGTATAAGCAGTGCAACCGAAAGTGGGGTTAAGGCTATGCGGTTTTCTTGAAACGAGGTTTCTTTGGGTATGCCTATATAGAGTTGGTTTTTTCGGGTTTTGGTTTCTTCTAATGCCTCTTGCGGTTGCAACATAGCCTGCTGGGCAATTTCCGAAAATCCACTTAAACTTGGTGCATCCATAGCGTTTGATTTATGATTTTTGATTGCTGATTTATGATTTTTTTACTGTTAAAATTAAACAGATTTTTTAATTTCAAAAAATCCTCCACCAATAACCATCGAACAGGTTTTGAATTTTTAATTTTAACTTTTTAATTTTTTACCCGTGTATCCCTTCTGCTGTTGCGTAATTTTTGATAATTTTTCCTTCGTAATCCAGCCATTCTTGCCATCGTTTTTCTACATCAATACCTTGGCCGTATTTGCGGGCTAGGCCAATAAATAGGGTATAATGCCCAGCTTCCGAAATCATTAGTTCGTTGTAAAACTGGGCAAGTTCGTCATCGTTAATGTATTGTGCCAGTACTTTAAAGCGTTCGCAGCTGCGGGCTTCTATCATGGCGGCTAGCAGCAACCTATCTACCATGCTTTCGGTACGTTTTTGCTCGCCACCGCCACGTTTCAAAAACTTAATCAATTCGTTTACATAATTGTCTTTTCGCTCTTGCCCAAGTATATAGCCCCGTTTTAAAATAATATCATGTACCCGTTTAAAATGGTCCATTTCTTCTTGTACCAGTTGCGCCATTTGCTGTACAAGTTCGGATATATTGGGGTTTTGAATAATTAATGTAATGGCATTGGTAGCCGCTTTTTGCTCGCAATAAGCGTGGTCGGTTAAAATTTCTTCGATATTACTTTCTACTACGTTTTTAACCCAATGTGGGTCGGTAGCTAATTGTAGCTTAAAAATAGTTTTGGTACTCATTTTACAAATATAATGGGTAAATGTGGTTTCGAGGTAAATTTTTTTTGAGCTATGGCGATGGGCGTAAAACTTTGATTAAATGTTTTATAGCAAAGTTCGTATTCATAAAATCGCTTCAAAAAAATGCTCCAATGATATAACACCACAAAACATTACAATTCAAATAAAAAGCGTGTGCGTGTTTAATACCAACTTATGAATTTAAACTTCTGTTTTAATACACAATTCTTTCATCTGTTTTTCGTCAATTGTTGAAGGCGAATCTATCATTACATCACGCCCCGAATTGTTTTTTGGGAAA
Organism: Sphingobacteriales bacterium; assembly: GCA_013298995.1. Taxonomy (GTDB): domain Bacteria; phylum Bacteroidota; class Bacteroidia; order Sphingobacteriales; family Sphingobacteriaceae; genus Pseudopedobacter. The sequence goes on from JAAFJW010000144.1 coordinate 3,008, forward strand.
GCAATTACATCACGTATCGAATCTAAACCTGCAAAAATAGATACCAACCTATCGAAACCAAAGGCAATACCGCCATGTGGTGGTGCGCCATACTCAAAAGCCTCAAGTAAAAAACCGAATTGTTTTTGCGCTTCCTCGGGGCTAAAGCCTAGGTGCTTAAACATTAATGATTGTAAGGTTTTATCGTGAATACGGATAGAACCACCGCCTATTTCGGTACCGTTAATTACCAAATCATAAGCATTGGCCCGTACTTCGCCTGGCTGGGTATCAAGCAAGGCAATATCTTCGGGCTTGGGCGATGTAAAAGGGTGGTGCATGGCGTGGTAGCGTTCGCTTTCTTCGTCCCACTCTAATAAAGGAAAATCAATTACCCAAAGTGGGGCAAATTTATTTTTATCACGCAGGCCTAGGCGGTTGCCCATTTCTAAGCGCAATTCGTTTAATTGTTTACGCACTTTATCTTTGGCTCCAGCCATAATTAGCAATAAATCGCCTGGTTGGCTATCAAATGCTGCTGACCATGCTTTTAAGTCATTTTCATTAAAAAATTTATCTACCGACGATTTTAAACTTCCATCATCATTATGGCGCATATAAATTAAGCCTGTGGCACCTATTTGCTGGCGTTTTACAAAATCGGTTAATTCATCTAGCTGCTTGCGGGTATAATGTGCACAACCTTTGGCGTTTATACCTACTACCATTTCGGCGTTATCAAAAACTGGGAACCCTGCCTCTGCCCCGCCTTTCCAAAGGAGAGGAGCTTCATTTTCAGGTAAGGTGGAATTTTTGAGTTCAACGAATTGCATCTCAAAACGTATATCAGGTTTATCGGAGCCGTACAGGCGCATGGCATCGGCGTAAAGCATACGAGGAAAATCCTCAAACTCTAAATCTTTTACACTTTTAAACATGTGGCGGGTAAGGCCTTCAAAAAGGTTTAAAATATCTTCTTGCTCTATAAAAGCCATTTCGCAATCAATTTGCGTAAACTCGGGCTGGCGGTCGGCCCGTAAATCTTCGTCTCTAAAACATTTTACAATCTGGAAATATCGGTCGAAGCCCGATACCATCAGCAACTGTTTAAATGTTTGTGGCGATTGTGGTAAGGCGTAAAATTCACCGGCATTCATACGGCTTGGTACTACAAAATCTCGGGCTCCCTCGGGGGTCGATTTTATTAGTACGGGCGTTTCTACTTCTAAAAATCCTTGTAAGTCTAAATATTTTCTAACTTCTTGGGCCATTTTGTGGCGCAATATCAGGTTGTTACGTACAGGATTTCGGCGTAAATCTAGGTAACGGTATTTCATGCGTAACTCGTCGCCTCCATCGGTTTCGTCCTCAATCATAAATGGAGGCAGTTTTGCTTGGTTTAAAATCTCTAAACTAAAAACCCTAATTTCAATATCACCAGTACTTATTTTTGGGTTTTTGTTCGAGCGTTCAACTACTTGGCCAGTAACTTTTATTACAAATTCTCGGCCTAGTTCTCGGGCTTTTGTCCGCAACCCTTCCTCATCATCGGAGTTAATTACCAATTGCGTAATGCCATAGCGGTCTCGCATATCAATAAAAGTGGTGCCACCCAAATCTCGGGATTTTTGTACCCAGCCACTTAGGGTAACATTTTGGTTAAGATGATTAATGTTTAATTGGCCGCAAGTATGGGTTCGGTGCATGGTTTATTATTTAAAAATAGCTTGCGAATATACATATACCAAATTATATAGCGCAAAAGGAACGATAAATTTTTAATTGAGATGGTTTTTATGCCCACTACAATATCCAAACTTTCGGCGCAATAATACCTCCTGTTTTTTAAATTTTAAACGCTTGTTTTATTTTGGTTTAGGCCTAAATTATACGCCCACATTCGTGTATTTGTGGCTAAAATTTACCGTTTTTTTAAAGAACTAACAAAGGTTTATTTGCCCCTAATACACGAGTTTTGTTAGAAACTGGGGTTTTAAAAATGATAAAACAAAACACATTATTAAATTGTATAATTAGTTTTAATAAGAAATGTTTAATTTGCGAGATTATCAACAAAAATGTAATGGAAGTACAAGCGGGGAAGCTATTGTCTGAAATTTTTTATCCTTCCGATTTAAAAAAATTTAAACCTGAAGAATTAAAAGCTGTTTGCGACGAGCTAAGGCAATATATTATCGATATAGTATCGGTTAATGGCGGGCATTTTGGCGCAAGCCTAGGCGTGGTAGAACTTACGGTAGCCTTACACTATATTTTAAACACCCCTTACGACCAGCTTATTTGGGATGTAGGCCACCAAGCTTACGGCCATAAAATACTTACAGGGCGCAGAAAAAATTTTCATACCAACAGGATATATAAAGGATTAAGCGGTTTCCCTAAACGTAGCGAAAGCGAGTACGATACCTTTGGCGTGGGGCACTCATCTACATCAATATCAGCAGCATTGGGTATGGCCGTAGCTTCGCAATTAAAAGGCGAAAAAGATAGGCAACATGTAGCTGTAATAGGCGATGGTGCCATGACAGCGGGCTTAGCCTTTGAGGCATTAAACCATGCCGGCATCGAAAACTCCAACCTGCTTGTAATACTGAACGATAACTGCATGTCTATAGACCCTAATGTGGGGGCATTAAAAGAATATTTAACCGATATTACCACCAGCAAGTCGTATAACCGTTTCCGGGATGATGTTTCGGCGGTGCTAAGTAAAATATCCGAGCTGGGCCCCAATGCCCACGAGATGGTTAAAAAGATAGAAAAAAGTATAAAAGGTACACTGCTTAAAAAAAGCAATTTATTCGAATCCTTAAAATTTAGATACTTTGGCCCTATTGATGGGCATGATGTAGCGCATTTGGTAAAAGTTATCAACGATTTAAAACATATACCTGGCCCCAAAATACTGCATTGCGTAACGGTAAAAGGTAAGGGTTACGCTTTGGCGGAGAAAGACCAAACCAAATGGCATGCGCCAGGCTTGTTTGATAAAATTACGGGTGAGATAAAAAAATCAACCAACGTAAAACCTCAACCGCCCAAATACCAAGATGTATTTGGCCATACCATGGTTGAACTTGCCGAACTAAACCCAAAAATTGTAGGCATAACACCTGCCATGCCATCGGGCTGTTCGTTAAATATTATGATGAAAGCCATGCCCAAACGAGCATTTGATGTAGGCATAGCCGAGCAACATGCCGTTACGTTTTCGGCTGGGATGGCTACACAGGGCATGCTACCGTTTTGCAATATCTACTCTACTTTTATGCAAAGGGCTTACGACCAAGTAATACACGATGTAGCGTTACAAAAACTACCCGTTATTTTTTGCCTTGATAGGGC
>JAAFJW010000145.1 GCA_013298995.1 Sphingobacteriales bacterium
AGGGTATATGCGTAAATTGATTGTTTTTTTATAATAAAGTTAATTCATTGCCTCAGATTTAGGAAGAAGACCTATCCAAAACTATATCAAGAGAACGAATATTTTAAAATTCCGTTTTTAGATTTTTTAAATTTGGGATATTAAACTCCTAATACCCCAAATTTGGCCCTAGCCACCTCTCCGCTGTTTCTACATCCATACCTTTTCTGTTGGCGTAATCAACCACTTGGTCTTTATCTATTTTGCCTAAACCAAAATATTTAGCTTGTGGGTGTGCCATATAAAAACCACTTACAGCAGCAGTGGGGTACATGGCAAAGCTTTCGGTAAGTTTTAAACCTATTTCGGCCTCGGCGTTTAGTAATTTAAAAAGCGTTTCTTTTTCGGTATGGTCGGGGCAGGCAGGGTAACCTGGTGCTGGGCGTATGCCTTGGTATTTTTCTTTAATTAAATCTTCTGAGTCTAAAATTTCGTTGGTGGCATAGCCCCAATAATCTTTACGCACCAGTTCGTGTAGTTTTTCGGCAAATGCTTCGGCCAGCCTATCGGCTAGTGCTTTGGCCATAATGCTGTTGTAATCATCGTGGTCGGCTTCAAATTTGGCTACCATTTCGTCGCAACCTATGCCTGTGGTTACGGCAAAGCCACCAAAATAATCTTGTATGCCTGTACTTTTAGGTGCAATAAAATCCGCCAAAGCGTAATAAGGTTCGTCTTTTGCTTTTTCGGCTTGTTGGCGAAGGGTGTGGATTATTATCTCTTTGCCAACCCCCTCTCCTTTGGAGAGGGCTGGGGAGAGGACTATATCATCCCCCACACTATTTGCCGGCCAAAAACCAAATACTGCTTTTGCCGTTAATAGTTTTTTATCTACAATTTCTTGTAATAATATTTGCGCATCGGCAAAAAGTTTTTGGGCTTCTATGCCTACATATTTATCTTCAAATATTTTAGGGTAAGTGCCTCTTAACTCCCAAGTATGAAAAAACGGACTCCAATCTATATAAGGTACTAAATCCCCCAAAGGGAAATTATTTAACACCTTTGTACCTGTAAATGTGGGTGCTTTAGGCATCTCTTTCCTCTCCCCAGCCCTCTCCAAAGGAGAGGGGGTAAAAGAGATTTTAAAATTTTGGTTACGAGCCTCAGCAATAGCTAAAAACTTTTTATCAGTTTTTTTAGCGTTATAAGCTTCACGGGTTTGGTGATAATCGTCTTTTATGCCTTGTATATAAGCTGTTTTGGTTTCGGTGTTTAGCAAATTACTACATACGCCTACACTGCGTGAGGCATCTAAAACGTGTATTACCGAGCCTTTATAATGCGGATCTACTTTTACAGCGGTGTGTATGCGTGAGGTAGTTGCGCCACCAATTATTAACGGAATATCAAGGTTTAAACGCTCCATTTCTTTGGCAAAATGCACCATTTCGTCTAGCGATGGGGTAATTAAACCGCTTAAACCAATAATATCAACATTGTGAGCTTTGGCTTCTTCTAAAATACGGGCGGCGGGTACCATTACGCCAATATCTATTACTTCAAAATTATTACAGGCCAATACCACGCCTACAATATTTTTGCCAATATCGTGTACATCGCCTTTTACGGTAGCCATTAATATTTTACCCGCACTGCTATTGCTGCCCGCAACTTTACCCGCCTCAATATAAGGCAATAAAATGGCTACGGCTTTTTTCATTACCCTTGCCGATTTTACCACCTGCGGTAAAAACATTTTTCCTTCGCCAAACAAATCGCCCACAATATTCATCCCAGCCATTAGCGGGCCTTCAATTACTTCAATAGGTTTATCGTATTGCAAGCGGGCTTCCTCAACATCAATATCTAAATAATCGATAATACCTTTAATAAGCGAGTGCGAAAGCCTATCCTGTACCGATGCTTTGCGCCATTCTTCGTTTTTAACAATTACTTTGCCTTTGTTTTTTACGGTTTCGGCATAGTCAACCAAAATTTCGGTAGCATCAGGGCGACGATTTAATAAAACATCTTCTACTTTTTGTAGCAGTTCTTTGGGGATTTCTTCGTAAACTTCTAGCATTCCAGCGTTTACAATGCCCATATCTAAACCAGCTTTTATGGCGTGGTATAAAAAAGCCGAGTGCATGGCTTCTCGTACGGTATTATTACCTCTAAACGAAAACGAAATATTAGACACTCCACCACTTACTTTTGCGTGTGGCAGGTTTTCTTTTATCCACCTTGTGGCATCAATAAAATCAACGGCGTAATTGTTATGCTCTTCTAATCCCGTGGCAACGGTTAAAATATTAGGGTCGAAAATGATGTCTTGTGGCGGAAAACCAACTTCGTTTACCAAAATATTGTACGACCGTTGGCAAATTTCTTTTCTACGTTCTAGGTTATCGGCTTGGCCAGTTTCGTCGAACGCCATAACCACCGTGGCGGCACCGTATTGTTTTATTTTATGTGCGTATTCTTTAAACTTTTCTTCGCCTTCTTTTAACGATATAGAGTTTACAATGCCTTTCCCTTGCAGGCATTTTAGGCCTGCTTCTATCACCGTCCATTTGCTCGAATCTACCATTATAGGCAGTTTAGAAATATCAGGTTCAGATGCTATAAGGTTCAGGAACTTGGTCATGGCGGCTTCCGAGTCCAGCATCCCTTCGTCCATATTTACATCAATAATTTGTGCTCCACCTTCTACTTGCTGGCGGGCTACGGATAGTGCTTCCTCAAAATCGCCATTTAAAATTAGCTTGGCAAACTTGGGCGAACCTGTAACATTGGTACGTTCGCCAATGTTTACAAACATGGTGTCGGGCGTAATGGTAACGGCTTCTAGTCCGCTTAAACGCATAAAAGGCTCGGTAACGGCAATTTTACGGGGTGGGTATTTTTTTGCCTTAGCGGCGATGGCTGTAATGTGCTGGGGCGTGGTACCACAGCAACCACCAATTACGTTTATAAAGCCCGATGCCATAAAATCGTCCACCAAGTTGGCGGTTTCGTTTGCGGTTTCGTCGTACTCGCCAAACTCGTTGGGTAAGCCTGCATTGGGGTAAGCGGTAACAAACATATCGGCTTTTTCGGCCAGTTCTTCTATATGTGGGCGCATATCTTTGGCACCCAAAGCACAGTTTAAACCTATGGAAAGTAAATCGCCATGGCGCATTGAGTTTAAAAATGCTTCTACGGTTTGCCCAGATAAGGTGCGGCCCGAGGCATCGGTTATCGTACCCGAAATCATAATATCGCCTTTAAATTTTATGTTAGGATTTAAAGGTTGCAAGGCCAATTCCTGCTCGTATCGTTTTACCGCAAAAATGGCGGCTTTGGCATTTAGGGTATCAAAAATGGTTTCGATTAATAACACATCGCTACCGCCATCAACTAAACCACGCACTTGTTCGTAATAGGCTTCTTCTAACTCCTCAAAAGAGATAGCCCTAAAACCAGGGTCGTTTACATTGGGCGAAATTGAAAGTGTACGGTTGGTTGGCCCTACGGCACCTGCCACAAAACGGGGTTGCTGGGGTGTAAGTAAATTATATTCGTCCACCGCTTGGCGGGCTATACGGGCACCTTCGTAACTAAGTTCGTACGATAGGTCTTCCATACCATAATCGGCCATGGAGATGCGTTGGGTACTAAAGGTATTGGTTTCTACAATATCGGCCCCAGCCGCTAAATATTCTAAGTGTATAGCTTTAATAATATCGGGGCGGGTAATGTTTAATAAATCGTTATTGCCTTTTACATCGCTTGGGTGGTTTTTAAAACGCTCGCCTCTAAAATCGGCTTCGCTAAGGTTGTAGCGTTGTATCATAGTGCCCATTGCACCATCAATTACTAAAATACGTTTTTGTAGTTCTTGTTTGATATTCATTTTTTAAGCTTTACAGCGATGCTGAAACAAAGTTTTTAGGCTTTGATTTTTAAAAACGGCATCGAAATTTTGTTTGCTTATATCGAAAAAGTCGGGCTTTGGGGTTAAGACTTTCACTTATCTGTTCCCTTTTTTTGTTGGGATAGAATTTAGCACCTTGAGTGTTTACAGGTTGCTAAGACATCTTTGGGTCTAATCCCTCCGTCTTTCTCTATAAGTGGTGCAAAAATGCGATTTTATTTGGTGTGATGCAAGTGTTGCGGTATTAACAATGTTTTATTTGGAGAATTTTTACGGAGTTTAGGGGCATTTTCCACATTCATACTAAGAAAACCGTTTTGTATTAAATGTGCTTGGATAAACTTAGCATTTGCAAGTCATTTGAACGTTGCAATGAATCTAGCGATAAATTAGAATTTAAAAAATTCTCTTGAAAACGAGTTAACTTTTTCTGTAAAAAAGTTAACTCGTAAGATTTAACCCTCTTTAGGATAAGATAGCCTTCCAATAAGGCCAGGCATTCTTTTTCCTTGAATGTCATATATTGCTTTTACCCACAAAGCGAACAACATAGGAACAACAATAAAGGAGAGCCAATTAAATTCAAATGCTTTTTGAAAATCAAAATGTATAAAATGCATAACTGCTTTTGTTAAACCACATGCATAGCACTTGGTATTAGCCAATAATACAGATAAACATATACTTTCACCCTTATCAAAATAAGCTACAGGAAAAAATAATAAAACAACAGGGGTTATAATTATTACAGCATTTGATAAATAAAAGTATGATTTTCTTAACATAAAAAATTTTACTAAAGAGTTTTAGTGTAGTTTCCTGACTTAGGCTGTAAATCACCGGTACAAATCCTAATTAAATCAATCAGAGCCCAAATACCACAACCACCTGCTGTTAATAATTGAACAACACCTTGCCAAGTGTAACCCAAGTAAAACCTGTGAATACCCAAACCACCTACTAATAGCACCAAAATAAGGGCGATGATTTGACTTTTTCCGCCACTTTCTGCTGCGGGAGAATCTAAAAGAGCTTTTTTCCCTGAAACAGTAGTTTCGGTTTTAGCTGTTTGAACAGGGAACGAGGCGTAAGAAATTGTACTAACGCCAGCGAGTGCAAATAAAAGAATTGCAAAATAAAATTTAAATTTCATATAATATATTTATGTTTAATCAAACATATTGTTTATTTTTAATAAATGAAAACTTTAATATTAATTATTTTTAACCTGTTGATATTTTTTTGCAATTGTTCATATTGTCAAACGCTGTATGAATTTTTTGGGGTATTGAAAATAGGTAAAGATGAAAAACAAATAATCACTTACAAACTTGTATTTCAAGAAAATAAAGGTTTGATAACGGGCTATTCTATTACAGACCTAAATGGGCCGCATGAAACAAAAAATGAAATAAATGGGACGTACAGTAAGAGAGAAAAAAAATTGTCTTTCAAGGAAAATGAAATCATATACACTAAATCTAAAATAAATAAGACTTCTTTTTGCTTTGTTAATTTCACAGGTGATATAAAATTAGTAGAAAATACAAGTAAAATTGCAGGTAAATTTATTGGCCTTTACAAAAACAATTCTGAATGTATAAGCGGTAGCGTTTTACTAATAGGAAGCAAGAAGCTGTATAGCTTAATTAATAAACTTAACCTAAAAATCAATAACTCAAACAAAATTACAGAAGTAGAAAAAAAGAAATTTAATATTAATAGGCTTGTAGATAGTATGATAGTTAACCAAATATCTGGTAATGAAAATTTACAAGTTTTTTGGAAAAGTGACGTTTTTAATATGGATATATGGGATGCAGGAAATGAAGATGGAGACGTTATAAATTTATATCATAACGATGTACTTATTTTGAAAGATTGTAAGATAGAAAAAAAGAAAAAAAACATAACTGTTAATTTGATTACTAATAAAAATGTATTCACAATAGAATGTGTTTCCGAGGGGTTATTGTATCCAAATACATCAAAAATAGAACTTTATGATAATAATAGGTCGTTTGATTTAAGAGCAAATCTTAAAATAAAAGAAAGGGCGTCAATAACAATTATTAAAAATGAATAGCGTAAAAATTTGTTAGTGTTTCACAAAGTGTGTAAGCTAAAAATTATTTCCTAAATTTTAAGTCCTTTGTTTGGTCATGAAAAAATTATTTGGACAAAAAGGCATTAAATAGTAGTAAATTACGTTATTTTATATTTTAAACCAAATAATACAATGACCCATTTTACCCAATATTTTTATTTCAGTTTTTTAACCCTGCTACTATTAGCTTGTAATGGCAATGGGCAAACGAGTACACAAAAAGACGCAAAGTTAAGCCTAAATCCGCCGAAAGGCCAAGCTGTAGCTGCATTTGCCGAAGGTTGTTTTTGGTGTTCGGAGCATATTTTTGAAGCCG
>JAAFJW010000146.1 GCA_013298995.1 Sphingobacteriales bacterium
AACTAAGCTATCCGTTCTATGTATAAACTTTGTTGCTTCTGCATTAGACCAATTGTTTTGAATATATTCAAGAACTGTTATAAAGCTATCTTGGGCTTTATTAGTCCAAATAACATTATATTCTATATTTTAATTTAACATTTTCCATAACGGCGGCGTGTGTTAAAGTTCTGCCAGCATTAAAATCTTGTTGGCTTTGGTACAATGCTTTAGCTATTAAATCTTCTTCCGAAGTAGAGAATTGCGCTTCGTAATCATAATTTAAACTATCTAATATGCTTAGAAGTACTTTTTCTTCTTGTGGATTATTAAAATTTACTTTTACTGCACCCATAAATCAAACCTAATAAATATTTATTTTAAAATTTGGTATTAAAAAAAGTTTGATTGTAATGATAAAATATCCACGCAACTAGGTTTAAATTTATTTTTTACCTTGTATAAATTAATTTGTAATTTTATGCTATGAAATTTGTAGATGTAACAAACGATATTGCGTTTAGAAAAATATTTGGAAACGAGAACAAAAAGGTTTCTTTAATATCTTTTTTAAATGCAGTTATAAACTTCCCCAATGATAATAAAGTTGTAGAGATTGATATTTTAAATCCATACCAGTTAGCAAATTTATCGGGCGGAAAATCAACTATTGTAGATGTTAAAGCCAAAGACAAAAAGGGCAATACGTTTATTGTGGAGATGCAGATTGCTGAATCGGAGTTTTTTAATAAACGTATTTTATATTACACATCTCAAAGTTATACCAGCCAAATTACTAAAGGTAAAGATTATAGCAAATTAAACCCTGCTTATTTTATTGGTATTTTAGAATTTGAGATTAGTAAAAACCCTAACTATTTAAGTTGCCATAAAGTGTTAGATATTGAAACTAACGAGCACATCATTCAAGATATTGAGTTTAACTTTATTGAATTACCAAAATTTAATAAAACTATTGAACAACTGGAAACCAGTATAGACCAATGGACTTATTTTATTAAAAATGCCGAAAATTTAGATGTTATACCTCCAACTGTTAAAGACGAAGGACTTAAAGAGGCTTATAATGAAGCCAATAAGAGCAGCTGGACTCAGTCCGAATTAGACGAATACGAACGGGCAAGTATAAAAGAACAAGACGAAATTGGCAGAATTGATTTAACAATTAAAAAACTGGTAAAGTCGTTTAAAGAAAATGGCGTGTCGGATGATATTATTATAAAATCAACTGGATTAAGCAAAGAAGAAATTGAAAAACTTTAGCCTAAATTTTTAAATATCAAAAAATATTTATTTTAAATTTGGTATTAAAAATACTTTATTTTCCGCTCGCCCGTGTTGCTCGCCGCCCATTGCCCGAAGCCCATTGCCCGAAGCCCATTGCTCGCTCGCCCCGCACACTACCGTTTCCTTTTATGCCCCACAAATTTCATTTTATAATCGGCTTTAACCAGTCCGTTGGTAATATCGGTTAGTTTTCCTTTTATCATTGCTTTGCGCAAATGGCTAATTTTGTCGGTAAATAGCTTGCCTATAACATGGTCGTACTCGTGTTGTATTACACGGGCAGCAAGGCCACTATATTCCTCGTGTTGCAGTTCCCAGTTTTCGTTATAATAGCTTATGGCTACGGTGGCATGGCGGCTTACATCTTCCCTTATGTGCGGTATGCTTAGGCAGCCTTCGTTAAAATCCCACTTTTCGCCACTTTCTTGCTCAATAACGGGGTTAATAAAGGTTTTTTTAAATCCTTTTAAACTAGGTTCATCCTCGGCAAATGGGTTGGCATCTATCACAAAAAGTTTTATTGCCAAGCCTATTTGTGGTGCGGCAAGCCCTACGCCATTGGCAGCATACATGGTTTCGTACATATCGGCTATTAACTGCGATAGGTTGGGGTAATCTTTATTTATTTGCTCGCCTACTTTTCTTAAAACGGGGTGTCCGTAGGCTACAATGGGTAACTTCATCTCACAAAAATAAAATTTCTATTTTAATATTTAGCCCTAAAATCAATACCATAAAAAATATTTGATTTTGGTAAGATAAATTTACCTTTATACTATTATAATTTGGTTCGATTTTAGTTTATAGGTATTTGGGCGTTTTTACACGCTGTACATTATATCTTTTTCTTTATAGCCCCCCCTCCACTAAATTCCCCCTTTGGGGGTTAGGGGGAGGGGGGGCTATAAAGAAAAAGGATGCCATTGCCATCGTTAACGCAAATTCGGTTATAAACACAACCATACAATAAAACAAAAGCATACGATAACACATTAAAAAAAGCAAATGAAACTCAACAAATTTATTTTAGCAGCCTTTATTCAAATACTTTTTTTTACCGCCGCAATAGCGCAATACAACCAGCAAACCTATTGGAGCAGCGATGGCAATAGCGTATTGGAACTTAACAAGGGCAACATTGTAGCCATTAATGCTTTAAATAATGCCCAAGAAACGGTTTTGATAAGCAGCCAAAATCTTATACCTAAAAACCAAAGTGCACTAGATATAACCAGCTTTTCGTTTTCGGCCGATAAACAAAAAGTATTATTATTTACCAATACCCAAAAAGTATGGCGTTACCATACCCGGGGCAATTATTGGGTGTATAACCTTGCCACCCAAAGCCTCAGCCAAATAGGGGCTAAAATGCCCGATGCTAGCCTTATGTTTGCCAAGTTTTCGCCCGATGGTAGCCAAGTAGCTTATGTAAGCCAAAATAATATTTACGTTCAAAATTTAGAAAACAACCAAACCAAAGCCCTCACCACCGATGGTGCCTTGCGCTTAATTAATGGCACTTTTGATTGGGTTTACGAAGAAGAATTTGATTGCCGAGATGGCTTCCGCTGGAGTCCCGATGGTAAAAACATTGCCTATTGGCAAATAGATGCCCGCAGTATCAAAAACTATTTGATGGTAAACAATACCGACTCGCTATATCCCTTTACCACACCTGTTGAGTACCCCGTAGTAGGGCAAAACCCCAGCAATTGCAAAATAGGTGTAGTAAACCTAGCAAATGCCAAAACCAAGTGGATGAATGTACCTGGCAGTGCCATACAAAACTATATACCCCGCATGGAATGGGCCAATAACAATACCGAATTAATCGTACAACAACTCAATCGCCGCCAAAATCAATGCAAAATTATGCTGGTAAATACCGCCAGTGCCGAAGCCAAAACCATATACCACGAAACCGATAGCGCCTGGATAGATGCCAAAAGCGAAGCCACAGGCTGGGAATTTATAAATAATGGGAGCGAGTTTATTTGGCAAAGCGAAAAAGACGGCTGGCGGCACCTGTACGCCATAAACCGTGATGGCAAAGAACGCTTAATAACCAAAGGAAACTACGATGTAATAAGTGTAGTAGCCATTAACGAAGCTATGGGCTTGCTGTACTTTATGGCATCGCCCAATAATGCCATACAATCGTTTTTATATAAAATAGCCCTTAACGGGGATGCCGAAGCCGAGCGCATTAGCCCTTACGACCAACCGGGTACGCATAGCTACGATATATCGCCCAATGGCAAGCTCGCTTTCCATAGCTACTCCAATGCCAGTACTTACCCTATTGAAAGTGTAGTGGCATTGCCCAATCACCAGCTTATAAGTGGTGGTACGCCCTCGGCGAAAGCCAAAATCTTACCTTTTAGCCCCGAGTTTTTTAGAGTTACTACCGCCGATGGTATAAGTATGGATGGCTGGATGGTAAAGCCCGATAATTTTGATGCTACCAAAAAATACCCCGTACTGTTTTACGTGTATGGCGAACCTGCAAGCCAAACGGTAAAAGATGTTTTTGGCATAGGCTATAACCGCCTTTATGCGGGCAATATGGCCAAAGATGGCTACATTTATATATCGGTGGATGGCCGAGGTTCGCCTGCACCCAAAGGCCGAAATTGGCGCAAAGCCATTTACCATAACATTGGCAATATTAATATTAGAGACCAAGCCATGGCCGCCAAAGAAATTTTTAAATGGGGCTTTATTGATACCACCCGTGTAGCAGTATGGGGCTGGAGCGGTGGCGGTTCCAGCACCTTAAACCTGCTGTTTCAATACCCCGATGTATATCAAACAGGCATTTCTATTGCCGCCGTTGATAACCAATTAAATTATGATAATATTTACCAAGAACGCTATATGGGCTTATTGCCCGACGATAAACATTATTTTATAGACAACTCGCCACTGGCACACGCCAAAAAACTGAAAGGAAACCTACTGCTGATACACGGTACTGGCGACGATAATGTGCACTACAACAATGCCGAGCAAATGATAAACGAGCTAATAAAATACAACAAACCTTTCCAGTTAATGACTTACCCCAACCGTAGCCACAGCATCAACGAAGGCGAAGGAACTAGCAAACATTTATCTACCATTTTTACCAAATTTTTGAAAGAAAACTGTGCGCCTGGTGGGAGGTAGGTTTCGGGCGGTCGGCTTTCGGGCTTCGGGCAACGGGCTTCGGGCTTCGGGCTTTCGGGCAACGGGCTTTATCCGTGGTTGGTGCTTTTTAAAGTCCTACATTAAACCATTGCCATACAATACAATCGTACCGTAAATAATTTAAAAAATATGAGATACTTTATACTTGCGCTTACCATAGTGCTTCTATCATGCAAAAAAGCCGATAATAAACCCATTACCGAAGCCCCAAGCCAGCAAAAAACAATAAACCTAAGTGTAGATGGTATTGCTCGAAATTTTATACTTTACTTACCCACAGGCTACAGTAACCAAACTAAGCTACCCATGATATTTGTACTACATGGAGGCACAGGCACAGCCGAGGGTATGCAGCAACTTGCCGATTTTACTACTATAGCCAACCGCGATAAAATTGTTTTGGTGTACCCCAGTGGTATTCAAAACAGTTGGAACGATGGACGCCCCACCAAAGCAAACCAGTTGGGCATAGATGATATAAATTTTTTTAGACAAATGTGCGATTATATGCTTGCTAACTATGCTATAAATGGTAGTAAAATATATGCAACAGGTATTTCTAATGGTGGTTTTATGTCGTCAAGGTTAGCCTGTGAGTTAAACGATAAAATAGCCGCAGTTGCCGTAGTTGCAGCATCTATCGAGCAAGGTGTGTATAACAATTGTAACCCAAGTAGCCCCATGCCAACCATGTACATACAAGGCACATTAGACCCATTTGTGCCTTTTATGGGTGGCACCGTATCGCCAGGGGCTGGCGGTGTGGCTGTTTCGCACACACAAACAATTGCAAAATGGATAAGCATTAATCATTGTAACCCAATACCATTGGTTACCGATATGCCTGATATAGCCAACGATGGCACAAGCACCAAACAAAGAATTTATACCAACTCAACAAATAAAACCGAAGTTGTAAGCTATATTATATTAAACGGTGGACACACTTGGCCACAAGGCCCAAGCTACCTACCCGAAAGTATTATAGGTAAAACGAGCCAAGATATAAACGCCAATGAAATTATTTGGCAATTTTTTAAACGGTATAGCAAATAGGCGATAAATAAACTAGGCTTTCGTAGCAACGAAATTTTTGAAATGGGCTATTTCACCACTTATATTTGTGTATTGAAGCCTTTGCTGTTTTTTAGCTTCATAATTTTAGCCACCAATACACGAATATTGGCACATAATTTTTTCTGTTCTTTCCGTGGTTGGTGGCACACTAAATATTATCTTTCTTGTGCCACTTACCACGTTAATACGGTTATTAAACCAATCGTTTAGGTTATAGATAGAAGTGTTTGCGTATATAACCTAAACGATTGAGTTCACAACCTAAACCATTGGGTTCACAACCTAAACATTAGGGTTCGAAACCTAAACCATTGGGTTCACAACCCAAACTATTAGCTTCGCAACCCAAACAATAGGGTTAATAACCTAAACACTTCTATCTACAACCCAAACAATGGGGTTCAGAACCCAAACAATAAGGTTAATAACCTAATGGTGTTTAAAATTTATGTTTTGTGTGTCAGCAACCACGGGGAAGATGCCCGTTGCTCGAAAGCCCGTGGCTGGCAGCCCG
>JAAFJW010000147.1 GCA_013298995.1 Sphingobacteriales bacterium
CCTTAAACACACAAGAACGCTACCGTTACCTGCGTATGTTGCCCAATAATTTAGTACCTATAAACAATGGCCCATCGCAGCCTAACCAGCAGGTACAAATAGGTTTTGGGCGAACCATTAACTTAAAAAACAATACCAAATTTGGTATTGTGGCGGCGTTAAACCAACGTAAAACGGAGTTGATAGAGGAAGAGATTAGCGGAAGCGGGCCTACCTTTTTTGAAATAAATACTACTAAGCCTAGTGCAATTTTTCATCCTTTAGTAGGTTTAAATTCATACTCGGAACATAAACGATACAATTATGCCGCCAATTTTGGTGCGGTACTTAATTTGGCTTACAGGTTTAATAAAAACATTATTACACTCAAAAATATTTATACCTCAATTTTTAGAAATACTTTTGTGGATAGACCCAATTTTTATCCTACTTACTATAGAATAGTAGATGAAAATATAAATGCAAAAGCATTAAGTTATGTAACAGACCAAAAAAATATATTAAACAGTATTTTAGCTGGTGAGCATAAAACGGGTATCGACAATGCTACTAAACTAGACTGGAATATAAATTTTACAAAAAACAAAACCGACTTGCCTGATACACGTAATTTTGTTTTTAGACAAAATACTTCAACAAACCTGTACATAAATAACCCTGACCCAGCATCTCCTTCGGAAGCATTGAATAACTTTAGCCGTTTATGGAGTGCAAATACAGATTTTATTTACGGTGGAGCATTCAATATAACCACCCCTACTAAAATAGCCCAACAAAAAAGTTTATTTAAAAGTGGTATTTTATTTCAAAACAGAGACAGAGATGTTGTAGGTAAAATTATACCTCTTAGTAATACAGTAGGGGTTGCTTTGGGGGATTTTTTAAGTGCCGAAAATTTACATCCACGTTTAACAATAGTACCAGGCTCGTTTGGTTTACTAGAAAATGGTGCTACCTATACAGCAGGTAGCAGTTTATTGGCTGCATACGAAAGTTTAGAAAACAGGTTTGGCGAAAAAGTTAGGGTAATATGGGGTGTTAGGGTAGAAAATTATCAACAAAATGTAAATGTATATAGCAGTAATTACAATGATAATTTTGTAGCACCCGATAAACGAAGTGATTTTATCGCATCTCGTACTACTTTTAATTTTTTACCCTCCATCAATTTGGTGTACAGCCCAGTAAGTAAAATTAACTTGAGAGCCGCATTTTCTAATACCGCCATACGACCTGAGTTAAAAGACTTGGTACCTTTAGAAACCTACGATTTACAAAGTTTTTCGAACGTAAAGGGTAACCCTAATTTAAAAAGTACCAGTATAACCAACTACGATTTTAAGCTAGAGTACTTCCCCTCTGCAGGCGAAATATTTTCGGTTGGGGCTTTTTATAAACAATTACGAAACCCTATCGAATACGCACAATCTACCTCTGAGCGTTTTTCGTTACGCACACCTTTAAATACAGGTAATGCTTATGTGCAAGGGCTAGAGGGCGAGATAAGAAAAAAAATAGACTTTTTAGGTTTTGCTCCATGGCTTAAAAATGTTTCGCTATTTGGCAATGCAACCTTACTAAAATCTCAGGTGGCCGCTAAAAGTTTTATCGACCCTGATGGGCTATTTAATTTTTTTGAAGCCCATACCTTAACTGGGCAAGCCAAGTATATAGCTAATGCTGGTATAAGTGTGGCTGCATTTAAGAATACCTTCGAAACTACTTTGAGCTTTAATAAAACAGGCGACTATATCAATAATTTAGGTTCGGCAGATTTAAACAGAAAAACAGAAAGTGGCGATTATGCACCCAACCAGCCCCATTTTATAATGGCAGCCCGTAATATGTTAGATTTGGTAATGAGCCAAGCCTTATATAACCGTAAAATGCAAATTAGGTTTAAGGCAGCTAACCTATTAAAAGCACCCATTATTATTTACCAAGATTTAAATAACAATGGCAAATTTGATGAACCAGTAACTGTAAATACAACAGAAATTACAAAACAAGAAAGCGATAGGAATTACGCAGGGGGTATAGATAATACTCCATCTTACATTAAGGCACAACGTACCTATACATTGGCATTATCTTATACTTTTTAAAATACAACAAATACAGATATGAAATTTGCCCCTAAAAATACCTTTCCAATCGGTTTAATATTAGTATTACTAATAATAAGTTTGTTTGCTTGCAAAAAAGAATCGAAATATCTTAATAGAGAGAAACCCGAAGTTGTTATCAATGCCAATGATGCCCGTTTGTTGCAGCCTATTATCAATTTGGTAAGCGATACCGTATATGTAATAAATACTGATTTAACCATTTTACCAAACCAAACCCTTAAAATAGCTGCGGGTACATTGTTAAAAATAGGTATTGGAAAAACGATAACGGTGCAGCCAAATGGTACAATAGATGCAAAAGGAAATGCTGACCAACCTATTGTATTTACAGTTAATGCCTTTCCAGGAAGTGCAGGTGGCGTTATTCCTGGTTTTTCTGATGGTAGAAAAACAATGTGGAAAGGTTTATTTATAAACGGCAATTATACCCCTACTAACGATAATACAAATAGTTCGGGTATATTAAGTTACGTACGCATAGAATTTGCTGGGCAAGCCAATCAAAACGATAATGCGGTAGCCTTGCTTTTAAAAAATGTAAATAAGCAAACTACCATTAATAATATACAAGTAAGCTATTCCGAAACATCATCTATAAAAATAAATGGGGGTAATGTAAACGCCAATAATGTAGTATCGTATGCCTGTTTTATGACCGATATAATACTCCAAAACCAATACCAAGGCATGTTGCAAAATATATTGTGTTTTAAGCATCCTTACTTTTTTTCAGGTGGCGAAAACGCAGGTTTACGCATTAGCCAAAACCAAACATTCCCCATTATATCAAACCTGAGCATTATAGGGCCCGATAACCAAAAAGGGTTTAGTGTTGGTGCTTTTAACCCAGGTACTATTGCTATAAGCATTATTGGTGGGGCTAAATTTAATATCAGCAATTCGGCAGTGCTGGGCTACCCCAGTGGGGCATTTAAGCTAAACGATGCCCCCACCTACGATGCCTTACTCGCTGGCGAAAATGGCTTAAGCAACTCGTTATTTCATAGCAATATAGCCAACGATATTTTTTATATCGATAGTAATATTACCCCTCCTGTAAATTCAGATAGTTTAAAGAAATTTTTACTAAAACCCGTATTTAAAAATACCCAATACAATACTTCTGCCGAGTTTGCTTTAACCAACCCTTACGATTATTACAATACCAATAGCCCCGATGTATCGCCTGCGGCTGGTTCGCCATTATTACAAGGTGCTAGTTTTACAACTGCCCCTTTTACAGATGCTTTCTTTAAAAAAGTAAGCTACCGTGGTGCATTGGGTGCAGGTGCCGATAATTGGCTACAAGGCTGGACAAATTTTAACCCGCTACAAACGAATTATAATTTTTAGGTTGTTCGTAGGAAGTCCGTAGGAAGCCTTCGCTATAAGCGAAGTCCTCCTTGTTTGTTCTGTTTCCTGTGTAAAATATCTGAACTATGATTTATAGGATTAAATGATGTTTATGATGCTTGAAATCTGTGTTTATTAGTGTAATCTGTGAGCAAAATGTCTGAACTATGATTTATAGGATTAAATGATGTTTATGATGCTTGAACAAATATCTTCCCATCTCGGTTTCCCCGAAGGGGAGATGCCCTAATGTGAATATTGAATGTAAAAATCCGTGTGCATCCGTGTAATTTGTGAGCAAAATATCTGAACTATGATTTATAGGATTAAATGATGTTTATGATGCTTGAAATCTGTGTTTATTAGTGTAATCTGTGAGCAAAATATCTGAACTATGATTTTATCATAAGTGTCCGAACGGTTTTGAGTTTTTTTTGAAAAAGTGTTTTATGATGATTTAAACCCACTTTTAAGTGTTAAAATCTCTAAAAACAGGTGAAAATTAATTTAAGAAAACAGTAATTTTTGTATAGATTTAGGTGGTATAGGGATGGGTTTTGGCTCTCTAGCTTTTTTTACAACGTCTTTTATTTCGTTTACCACATAGTCCAAGCCATTATAATGCATTAAGCATATCCTAATTAGGGTGGCAAAGTGCCCAAACCTATGTTTTACCTTGCTTATTGCTCTACGGATGAGTTCTAATAGGAAGTAGGCTATTAAACCAACAAATAATTGCGATTTGCAGGCATTTGGATTGGTGCCTACAAAGGTTTTTATCTGCAAATTCTGTTTAATCAGTTTAAAAAAGGTTTCAATTTTCCATCTACGTTTGTAAAGTTCGGCTATCGTATCTGCACTCCAATCAAGCTGGTTGGTTATGATGACAACGGTACGGTCATCTTCGGCAATATAAACCGCTATTCTGCGTAAATCTACCTCTTTTAGTCCTGCTTTTTCTGCCGTGGTGCTATTAAGACGGATGATTTCGTCTTTGATAATTGCCGTCGAGTTTTTATCCGTCAATTCTTTTTCGCTTATTGATAGGTATTTAGTATTGTCTTTTATGCGGGTAACAAATATGTTGTTATCGGCTATTCTTTGCATAAAAAGCTTGAAATCAAAATAACCTCTATCATCCACTACTATTGTACCTGCTTCGTACCTAAAATTATCTGCCCCACGGCGGTCACTTACCCCAGCTTCGGTTATACAAACCATCTCAGGAAGCATTGTAGCCTCATCTAGGCTCACATGTGCTTTGATACCTCCTTTAGCTGTCCGAAATTTTGCCCAGTTAAACAGGTTTAAACACACGCTCATTGTGGTGGCATCTATGAGTTTAATATTACGGTTTCCTATCTCGGTAATGGCCTTGTATTGCGGTGTTTTGGTGTACAGGTCTTTATAATGTTTTAACAATTCTTGGTACAAGCGCTCAAAAACGCGATAATCTCGCTTTCCGTTGCCATCACTCATGGTAGACTTTGCGGGGCTTTGTTGCAGGTCTAAATCTTTAATCGTTTCGGGGGTTAAACCTAGGCCCATCGTTATCTCTCGTAGGGATAAGCATTTGTTTAACTGTCCGAACAATAACGCAACTAACTGGTCGTAAGTTTTATAAGATGAACAATGTTTGTCTGACTTGTAAATATCAACGCATTTTATCAGCAGGTACTTGGGGATAAGTTTAATGATTTGACCAAACAACGGATGCTCTGATTTTTTACTCGCTCTTTTTATTGCTTTTTGTATCGCTTTCTTTTGTAATTTTACCATCGGGGCTTGTGCTTTTTTATTTTAAAGTTTTGCAACTCAAAATTAGGAATTTACAAGCCCTTTTTGTATATTATTTGTTCGGACAGTTATGTGATTTTATAGGATTAAATGATGTTTATGATGCTTGAAATCTGTGTTTATTAGTGTAATCTGTGAGCAAAATGATTTACTGACCAAATATATCTTTTAGTGTTTGGTGTGCCACCAACCACGGACAGAAGCACACAAAAAAGCTGGCTGTATAAAAAAAACGGTGCAAGGTAAACCATCTTGATTATTTGATTTTAGTATTTATGGGATGCGTAAAATGGTGCAGATACATTGCAAGGTAAACCTGAGTTAAAAAGCACAATCCTGAGTTGATTAAACCCGACAGCCTGCCTGCGCAGGCAGGTAGCGGATACCCGCCTTGTGGCTAAGGCCTTGTGCAGTATGAGCGGATGGCGGGGCTAGCCTAAGTTATGAAATGCTGGCCTTGGTTTTTCAAAAAAAAAGATTAAACCCTAAAGCGTAGTTTTTAAATTAGGTTATAAAGAAAGTATGTTTTTTAACACCGCTTGTGCTGCCCAAGTGCGGTTATCGGCTTGGTTTAATACCAGCGAATTTGGCCCATCTAGGATTTCGTCGGCAAGTTCCAACCCACG